>NZ_JAJALF010000023.1:0-75187 GCF_020514995.1 Leisingera sp. McT4-56
TCCCCTCCGGCCTGCATTTTAGGGCCAAACCGGCCCGCCCCCTCTTGATCCGGCTCAAGCCCGGAACAGGCTGCCCGCCAGATAGGCCACCGCAGCGGCACAGGAGCCGATCAGCAGCGTCTCCAGCCCGGATTTCCACCAGGGCGCCAGCGACCAGGCGCTCTTGCTGGCGCCGATGCCGAAAAACACCGCCCCGGTGGCAAGGGCCGCCGTCAGAAACGGATCCGGCAGCCCCAGCATGAAGGGCAAGAGCGGCACGATGCCCGCTGCCATGAAGGCGGCAAAGGTGGTCAGCGCCGCCGCCACCGGGTTGGGCTCGGCCGGCGCCAGCCCGTATTCGCTGGTCAGCATCAGCGACACCCATTTCTCCGGCTTGGCGGCAACCGACCGCACCGCCCCTTCCAGCACCTCGCCGCTCAGCCCCAGCTCCTGGAAGATCTGGCGCAGCTCCTCGCGCTCGCCCTCAGGATACTGGCGGATATGGCGTTTCTCCACCTTGTAGAGCCGCCGCCGGTCGTCCAGATCCGCCTTGGTGCCCAGGTAGTTGGCCGCCGCCATGGAAAACCCGTCCGCCAGCACGTTGGCAATGCCCAGGGCGATGATCACGGCTGGCGAGAACCCGGCCCCCTCGACGCCCGCGGCAATCGCAAAGGTGGTGACCGCGCCGTCAATGCCGCCGTAGACCGCGTCCCGCAGCCGCCCGGTGCCGTTGCTGCCGGCCAGGCGGCGCGCGATTTCTTCCTTGCTGTGCCCGTGGTCGCCCTTCATGCCCGCAGCATGGACCGGCACATCCGCCGCCGCATTGAGGGAGGTCAAGCCGCCACGGCTGCCCGCCCCTGGCGGCGGCGCCCGGCAAGGTAGCGCAGGGTTTTCAGCATCTCCGGCACCAGCAGGACCGGCAGCACCAGCAGCGCGATCAGCCCCCATTGCTCCGCCTGCAGCGGCACCGTGTGCAGCAGCACCTGCAGCGGCGGCCAGTACACCGCCGCCGCCTGCGCCCCGATGGTCACCGCCAGCGCCGCCAGCAGCAGCGGATTGCTGAAGAACCCGATCCGCCAGCACGGCAGATGCAGCGAGCGGAAGGCAAAGACGCTGGCCTTCTCAAAGACCACCATGGCGGTAAAGGCGGCGGTGCGGGCCAGATCCTCGTTGCCGTCCAGCAGATGCAGGAACAGCCACAGGCTGGCGAGCCCGGTATAAAGCCCCAGCGCCAGAATGGTCAGCAACCCGCCCTGCCCCACGATCGGCGTGTCTTTCCTGCGCGGCGGATGCTCCATCTGGTCCGGCTCGCCCTTCTCCAGCCCCAGCGCCACCGCCGTCACCCCGTCCGTGACCAGGTTCATCCACAGAATCTGGGTGGCCAGGAATATCAGCGGCCCGCCGATCAGGATGTTGATCAGCAGCGCAATCACCTCGCCCGCGTTGGAGGACAGCAGGTAGCGCACGAATTTGCGCACATTGGTGAACTGCCGCCGCCCCTCGCCGATGGCCCGCACGATGGTGGCGAAATTATCGTCCAGCAGCACCAGGTCGGAGGCATCCTTGGCCACATCCGTGCCCCGCACCCCCATCGAGACGCCGATGTCGGCCTGCTTCAGGGCCGGCGCATCGTTCACCCCGTCGCCGGTCATCGCCACGATCTGATGCTGCCCCTGCAGGGCGGAGACGATCCGCATCTTGTGGGCGGGCCTTGTGCGGGCAAACAGCACATCCTGCTGCAAGAGCTGGTCCAGCTCCGCATCCTCCAGCGCCTCCAGCGCATCGCCGGTCAGGGTCTTTCCGGCAGGCAGGCCCAGCTGGGCGGCAATCGCCTCAGCGGTCAGCGGGCTGTCGCCGGTGATCATGATCACCCGGATGCCCGCCGACCGGGCCGCGCCGATTGCGGCCCGCACCTCCGGCCGCGGCGGGTCGATCAGCCCGGCCAGCCCGAGGAAGGTCATATCCTGCTCGCGGATCTCCCCGCCCTGCGCCGCCCCGGCTGCCAGGCCGATCACCCGCAGCCCCTCCGCGGCCATCGCCTCATAGGCTTCGGTGATGGCTGCCGCTTCCTCCGCACCCAGCTTCCGCGGGCCGTCCTGGGTCAGCACCTCTGTGCAGATGCCCAGAACCTGCTCCGGCGCGCCCTTGGTCAGAACCTTTTCGCCGCTGCTGCCCCGCACCAGCACGCTCATCCGCTTGCGCTCGCTGCTGAACGGGATCTCCGCCGCCACCGCATCCGGCGGCGGCAGTTCCGCCCAGCCCTTGTAGCCGAGGGTGACCAGCGCGCCCTCGGTCGGGGCGCCGGTCATCTGCCAGTGGCCGCCCTCGCGGTGCAGGCTGGCATGGGTGCAGGTCAGCCCCGCTTCCAGCAGCTGCGCCAGCACCGCATCCTCCCGCGCACCGGTGACCGCCCCTTCCCAGGCAATATGGCCGGCCGGGTCATAGCCGGTGCCGGTGACCTGATAGAGGCGGTCCAGCGTCCAGACCCGGGTCACGGTCATCTTGTTCTCGGTCAGGGTGCCGGTCTTGTCGGTGCAGATCACCGAGGCCGCACCCAGCGTTTCCACCGCCTGCAGGCGGCGCGCCAGCGCCTTCTGGCGCACCATCGCCGCCGCCCCCAGCGCCAGGGTGATGGTGACCACCGCGGGCAGCCCCTCCGGCACCATCGCCACCGACAGCGACAGGCCGGTCATGAACATCTCCGCCGCGTCCCGCCCCATGTAAAGCCCCAGCGCCAGGATCGCGGAGGCGATGGCCAGCGCCGCAAACCCCAGCTGCCGCGCCAGGCGGCCCAGCTGCACCTGCAGATTGGTCTTCTTCAGCCCCACCGCCCCGGTCAGCGCCGCGATCTCCCCGAAGGCGGTGCGCGCGCCGGTCGCCGTGACCACCGCCAGCGCCCGCCCCGCCGCCACCACCGTGCCGGCAAACACCTCCGCGGCGTCTTCCCCGGGCGCCTTGTCCACCGGAACCGATTCCCCGGTCAGGGCGCTTTCATCCAGCCGCAGCCCGGCGGCTTCGTGCAGGCGCGCATCGGCGGGCACCCGGGCGCCCGCCTCCAGGATGATCAGATCGCCCGGCACCAGCTCGCGCGCCTCAATCACCTGCTCGCGCCCGTCCCGCACCGCCAGCGCCTGCGGCGACAGCATGCTGCGCAGGCTTTCCAGCGCAGTCTCCGCCCGCCATTCCTGCACAAAGCCCAGGATCCCGTTCAGCCCGATCACCAGCCCGATCGCCAGCGTGTCCGCATATTCGCCCAGCGTGAAGGCGATGATCCCAGCGGCAATCAGGATCAGCACCAGAAAATTGCTGAACTGGCGCAGGAACACTTTCAGCGGCCCGGTGCGCCGGCCCCGCGGCAGCTCGTTCCAGCCAAACGTCCGCCGCGCCGCCTCAGCCTGCTGCCGCGTCAGCCCGCAAAGCGGCCCGCCGCCGCGCTCCTCAACAGGCTCTCCCATGCTCCGACCTCCGCTGACCCAACCGGCTGCTGCTCCCAGCCTGCCGCAATCAGGCCGCATCCGGCAACCGTGCCAACGCCGCAGGCCGGCGGTTCCCCTGTCTCCGGGGCCAGTGCGTGCCCCTGATATCCAAGCCTTGCGAACCGGCAATGGCACATTGCATAACCGCGTTTTCTTAACGGGCATCCTCAGGGCGTGTCTTCGCCCCAGAGCATTGAAAACTCGCCTGCGGCGGGCATCCAAGCTGGCGCAGGCTGCACTGGCCGTCCTTCAAACCGCCTGCAAAAACTGTGCCAGAATGCACGTACTCAGCATTTACAAACAATAACATTCAAATTATTGATTATGTATGGGCAGAAAACAACAACTTTCCCGCCGCATTTTTCTGTACCAAGGCGCCTGTCTGGCGGCTCTTGGCAGTCAGGCTGAGATTGTGCGTGCAGATTTGCCGCTTGGTTCGTCAGCATGGATCACAACATTATCGGACGGGTACTTGTCATTACCGCCTGAAATGGTGTTCGGGGCGATGCCGCAGAAAGAACTCGAAGAGCTGCTGGCCCGCCATCAGACCAGCCTCAGCAAGTATGAGCCAAATTGCAACGTTGTGTTGTACCGTGATGGGGAAAACACGGTGTTGTTCGACGCGGGCGCCGGACCGGATTTCATGGCCACATCCGGCAAGCTTCCGGAAACTTTCGACGCGATTGGCTTGTCCCCCGATGAAATCACACACGTTGTACTCACACATGCCCACCCGGATCACATCTGGGGAGTTCTGGATGGTTTTGATGACCCGTTCTTTCCCAAGGCCGTTCATCTCTTTGGCCGGAAAGAGTGGGATTACTGGTGGAACCCTGCAACAGTGGATTCCATTGGGGCCGATCGCGCATCATTCGCTGCAGGTGCGAAGCGGCGTATGGAAGCAATCGAAGATCAGGTCGAGTTTTTTGATGACGGGCAGGAGATCCTCCCCGGTATCGCAGCACGCGCAGCCTACGGTCACACGCCCGGTCATATGGCGTTTGAGGTCCGCAAAGGCAACGACGCGGTGATGGTTGTCGGAGATGCGCTCGGCAACCCTCATGTCGCGTTCGAACGTCCCGGTTGGCTCAATGGCACAGATCAGGATCCAAAGGCCGCGGCAACCGCCCGAAAATCGCTGCTGGAACAGATTTTGGCAGAGCAGATGAGGCTCGTTGGCTTTCACCTGCCAAGCGGCGGATTTGGCCGCGTTGAAAAGGCTGGTTCGGCCTATCGCTTTATCGGGGAGCCGTCATGAATCGGATTGTATTGATTGTTGCCGCTTTGGCCCTGCCAGCTTGGGCCAGCGAAGATATCGCAGACCAGTATCCGCAAAGTGTGCTGTACTCAAAACCGGTCGAGTACATTCCTGGCGTGTTTTCCGCCATTGGCGCAACCGCGCCGCCTACTTATGAAAACTCAGGCCACAACAACAATCTGAGCTTCATTGTGACGGGAGAAGGCGTTGTCGTTGTGAACAGTGGTGCGGCATATACGCTTGCCGAGGCTCTTCACCGGGAAATTCAGGCTGTCACCGATCAGCCGGTCAAGCTTGTCTTCAATGAAAACGGACAGGGGCATGCGATGCTCGGTAATGGCTACTGGTCTCAGATCGGTGTGCCCATAATTGCCCATACGGATGCCGCGGCGGAGTTCGAGGAATATGGCCCGCAGATCCTCGATCAGATGAAGAAATACAACCAGGATAAGGCAGAGGGCACTTATCTGGCGGGCCCGACCGAGACGTTCGACGACGAATACGTGGTCGAAATGGGCGAGTTCCGCATCGAAGCCAGATACCTCGGGCCTGCGCACAGCCCCGGAGATATTTCGATATGGCTGCCCAACCAAAGCCTCGTCATTGCGGGCGACATGGCCTTTCACGAGCGGATGCTGCCGATCTTTCAGGAAACCTACACAGCGGATTGGCTTGAAACCTGGGACAATGCGTTTGAACCTCTGGGCGCCACCTATGTCATCCCGGGGCATGGCCATCCGACGAACATGGATCAGGTCCGCAGGTATACACGCGGTTATCTAAGATACCTGCGCAGCAGAATTCAGGAACATATGGACGCCGGCGGAAATCTGGCCGAAGCCTATTACGTTGACCAGTCACCCTACGCCCATCTGGATACATTCGAGGAACTGGCAGCAAAGAATGCCGGCCGTGTCTACGAGCAAATGGAATTTGAATAACTCAGGATCTCTGTGGAACCGGAAGCCGCTTCATCAGCCGATGCGTGGCAACTGCACCAGCCCACATCGCGAACACTGCTATCCATGCGGTCAGTGAAAAGGCCGACCCGCCAGACAGGCCGGCACCAACCGCACAGCCCCCTGCTAGCATTGCTCCGAAGCCCATAAGGACGGCCCCGGCGAGATACCGTTCCATCGGAGTGTCTGCGCCGAACCTTTCAATTTTCCAGTCACCCGAATGAATGGCTGATGCAGCGGCGCCCATTGCGACCCCGGGAACGAGGCCAATGCCAAAAGACAGTTCCACGTTCCGCTCCGCAACCAGCGCCATCAGGGTATCCGTGGCAGGGCCGGTGAACGTGACTGACGATACCGGCACGATTTCAAACGATGTTTGGGCAATCGCAAACGTCATCAGCCAGCCAATCGCCACCGCTCCCCCGACACCCGCAGCTGGCACCATCGTTGCCACGGGCACCTTCTGCGCGACTGCAAACGCTATTGCCAGCAGGAATCCTGCCATTGCCAAAATGGTGTAAACAGCCGTTGGTAAGCCAAATATCATGGACAGATCCCGCGCCGCGCCGCCAGAGACCATCCACATACCGGCGAGCGCCTCACGTACTGGGCTGAGCACACCCGTAAAAGCCGCTTGTGCCACGAGTGTCAGGATCAGCCCCGTGACCAATGCCCGCAAGTTGCCGCAAGAGGCCAAAACCAGCAGGCGCGACGCGCATCCGCGCGCCAAAACCATTCCGGTGCCGAACATCACGCCGCCGATCAAGGCACCGCTGATGCTGCCTGTTGAAGCGATCGCACGCGTGCCGGACAGCTCCAGAAAATCCAGGGCAACAGATCCCTGAACAAGAGACAGTGCCGACATGAAGGCAATCAGCCAAACCGCCAAGCGGGGCCCAAGCCGACCGTCGGCGACTTCAACCGTGGCAGCGCGCAAACAGAAATGGGATTTCTGTGCTGCGGCCCCGAACATGATGCCAACAACCAGCCCGGCAACGGCCAAAGCACCGGCATCCCCCAGCAGATCGATGAGCACCTCCATGGATAGAAACTCTCACTCGGTTACGTGGCTGTCCTTGTCTTTTGTCAAATGCCGCCTGCGCGGCCGCTGGCCTGCTCGCGGACGGGGCAAGGTCCACAGCCTGCTCAAAGAAGAACCTGCCGCTCCACCTCTCCCGGCGGCTGGCCGCATTTCTCTTCAGTTTCCAACAGCCTCTTCGACGATTTCCGACAGCAGGGCCTCGACCTTGCCCATCGGACCGTCCGGATAGCTCCGGTAGCCGACCTGAACTCCGCTTTCGTCCTCGGCGACAAATATTCCGTAAGGGCAATAACCGATGTTCATCGGGTCAGCTTCCATCACTTCACGCGAGATTTTTGCTGAGCAGAAGATAAAGATATCCGCGGCAGAGAAGATCTGTTTATCGCTTCCAACATCGGCACCAGTCCGGTTCAGCATCTCGCCAACGTGGCTCACGTAGTCAATGACCAGCCCTTGACCGACAATTGCAGATTCAACTGCAAATGTGGCGTCATCAAAACTGCCGTCAAAGGGGACTGTGACAATCTCTCCGGCAATGGCCTGGCTTGCCAAAACGCCAGCGATTGCAGCGGCCGCAACATAGTGGTTCATGATCGTATTCCTCCTCCAGACCCGCTGTTCACGTATAGAGCGGCAGTGCCATGGCAACGGCCGCCCTCTGTTTCCCTATCCAAACATGTCCGAGGTGATGCCCGCGTACCAGCCAAGCGATTCTTCGTAGGTGGCTTTCCTCAGGTTGGCGTCTTCGCCGGTCTGGCTGATAAAACCATCCACCTTGGCGATTTTTTCTGGAGTGGCCTCATAGGTCGCACCGACCTTGACCCCGTCATCGGTGCCGATCAGCGACCAGCAAGTGTTCGAGAACTTGGCCGGAAAAACCTTGGACCCGGTGAGCGCGCCGCGAACGGCATTCGCGCAAACCTTCGCCTGGCTATTGGCAGAGAAGCCGGATTTCGGCATATCGCCCTGCTGGCTTGCATCACCAAGGACGTAGATGTCAGGATTTGCCTTCGACGACATGTCGGCTGCGTTCACAGGAGCCCAATTGCCATCGGTCACCCCCGCCATTTCCGCAATGCGGCCTGCTTTCATCGCCGGG
This sequence comes from Leisingera sp. McT4-56, assembly GCF_020514995.1. Taxonomy (NCBI): domain Bacteria; kingdom Pseudomonadati; phylum Pseudomonadota; class Alphaproteobacteria; order Rhodobacterales; family Roseobacteraceae; genus Leisingera; species Leisingera sp. McT4-56. Next base: position 7,814 of record NZ_JAJALF010000023.1, read on the forward strand.
ATCACATTGCAGACGTCAACCTTGGTTTCTTCTCCGTCGATGGTCACCGTCATGGCATCCGGGTCCACAGAAACGTTGCCGCCGCCGAAATCCTCTCCAATCCAGTCAACCATTCCTTCGTAGTGGTTTGCCCAGCCTTCTTGGAACAGAGCCATCTTGGAGAATTTGGGCTTGGGATCGGCGACAATGATCTTTGCGGCCGGGTTGCTGGCTTTCAAAACATGCGCCACCATCGAAACCCGCTCATAGGGTCCCGGCGGGCAGCGGTACGGGTTCGGCGGCGCCACCATCGCAAAGGTTCCCCCTTCGGGCATCGCCATGATCTGCGCCTTCAGAAGCTCCGTCTGGGAACCGGCCTTGTAGGCATGGGGCATCTTGTTCTGTGCCGAGACATCCCACCCCTCTACCGCTCCATCAACAAAGTCGATACCCGGACTCAGGATCAGCTTGTCATAGGGGACGGTTCCGCCACCAGCCAAGGACACGGTCCTGGCATCAGGATCAACCCCAGTGGCCCAATCGTGGATGACGTTGATACCATAGCCGGCTGCCAGCGTTCCATAGCTGTGCGCGATGCCGGAAAGCTCCTGGAAACCGCCCAGGTACAGGTTGGAGAAGAAACAGGTGTAATAGGTCCGCGACGGTTCGATCAGCGTGACATCAATCTCGCCCTTGCTGTCCTTGGCGATGTAGCGGGCTGCGGTTGCACCGCCTGCCCCGCCGCCGACAACCACAACCCGCGGCTTGCCCTGCGCCAAGACGGCCGGCGCCGACAGCCCGGCAGCGACTGCACCGGCGGTCCCAAGAAATGTGCGTCTGTTGAGTGTCATTGCGTTTCCTCCCCTTTTGCCACTTTTACTCCGGGTTCTTGAAATACGCGGCCAAGGCCGCGATTTCCTCGTTGCTCAGGCGCCCGGCAATCATCTGCATCACAGGATGGGGGCGCTGCTTCTCCTTGTAGGCGTGCATGGCAATGATAAAGTCCTCATCCGGCCAAAAGACGATGGAAGGGATGCCCTCATCGCCGCCTTCGATCTGATGGCAGGTTGTGCATTCGCTGCTGAGATAGGCGCCGTATTCCGGGTCGCCCTGAATCGCCAGAATCCCGGGATCCACTGAGTGGTCCGTTCCTTTGGCCGTCGGGTCAGCCTCCGGGATGTCCTGCGGATTGTCCGAGAACTTGCGCAGGTAAGCAATTACATTTGCCCGCTCTTGCGGGTCTTTCAGTCCTGGAAAGCTCATCCGGGTTCCCGACGCAAATGAGCGCGGATTTTCAACGTAGGCCGACAATGTGTCCGCATGCCATTCCAGGCCGGAGTTTCCCGCACGCTCAAGGCTCTTGGAGTAATTGAACCCTTCAAGCCCTGCTGCTTTGCGCCCAAAGACGCCGTTCAGATGCGGGCCGATCCTGCTTTCAGCACCTTCTCCAACCTGGTGGCAGCCCTTGCATTTCTCGAACACAAGCTTTCCGGCTACTGCGTCACCGAGTTCTGCCGCACTGCCGGCCGCGGGGGAAAGAACCCCGGCCACTGCAGCAAACACCTGTGCGCCCGGCCACCGCATGATCAGCTTCCGAATGACTTGAGGTATACGATCACCGCGTCGATTTCGTCCTGCTTCCCGAGGCCGGCAAAGGACATCCGCGTCCCCTTCATATAGGCCTTGGGTTTGGCAAGGAACGCAGCCAGCTCTTCGTCGGTCCAAACAAGCCCCTCCTCAGCTGCCGCTTTCATCGCCTTGGAGTATTTGAAGCCTTCGATGGCACCCGCAGTGGCACCGGCAATCCCGTTCAAGGCCGGACCCGTGCGATGTTTGGCGCCTTCGCCAACCTGATGGCAGGACTTGCATTTCTTGAAAACCTTTTCACCGCTTTCGATCATCTCGGGGTCAAGCACTGCAGTGTCCTTAACTTCCGCAGATCCTTCCGAAGCCCCTTCAGATTTTGCTGGGGCTTCCTGCTCAGATGCTTGTACTTCCACGGCCCCTGTCTCTTCGGGCGTCACGTCCAGAACGGCCGCCCGCATGGCGATTTCAACATTTTCCTTGCAGTCCTCCATGCACGGCTCATCCATCCAGAAATGCGCCTCGGCGGTTTCGCGGTCATCCACGATGAATCCGTCGGCATTCGGCATGTCCACCTCGAGAAAATTCTCGTGCGTCAGCGTGAATTCATCGTCGACGATGTCGTTGGAATAGAGGATGTAGGCCACGATCGCATAGACCTCATCCGGTTCCAGCGACTGCGCGTTTCCAAATGGCATTGACCGGTTCACATAGTCCCAGACCGTTGAAAGATAAGGCCAATAGGATCCAACCGTCTTTAGCGGATCCTTGTCGGCAAGCGTCCCTTCGCCGCCCGCCAGTTTGGGCCAGTTGCCGACGCCTTCAGCAAAATCCCCGTGGCAAACGGCACAATGTTCGGCAAAAACCTCCTCTCCGGTGAACACGTCGCCGGATCCTTCGGGAAGTCCGGTTACATCCGGGGCAACATCCAGGTCCCAGGCAGCGATCTCTTCCGGCAGTGCTGGACGGCCAAGGCCGAGGCTCCCGGCAAATGCGGGAACCGCCAGGCACAGGCCAAGGGCTGAGGCAGCGAACAGCTTATGATACTTCGACATTTTCCGCCTCTCCGTTTTCCTTGATCCACCAGGTCTGGATGCAATTGTTGTGGTAGATCGAGTTCTCTCCACGCACCTCCCGCAATTGCGCTTTGCTGGGCTGGACGTATCCGGTGGAATCCTTGGCGCGGGCCTGCAGCAGCATTTCCGATCCGTCCCAGTTGTAGTCCAGGTAGAACCGGGTCAGCGCCTTGTCGGTACCGGGTGCTGCCAGACGCGCGGGCATCCAGTTCTTGCCGCCATCGACAGAAACGTCGACACCGGTGATCGAGCCGCGGCCGGACCAGGCCAGACCCGTGATCACCAGCGGCCCCGGTCCATGCGCGATCGGCGCCTGCGGGCTGGGCGCCGTGACAACCGATTTGGCGTCCATCACCCATGTCCACTTGCGTGACATGCCGTCCTCGAGCGTATCTGTATACTTGGACGTCTCTTCGCGGCTTTCAATGGCCATCCCGGTCACTTCGACCCGGCGCAGCCACTTGACCCACATGTTGCCTTCCCAGCCGGGCACCACCAGCCGGACAGGATAGCCGTGTTCTTTGCGCAGCGCCTCTCCGTTGGCCTTGAACGCAACCAGCACGTCATCCAGCGCCTTTTCCAGCGGGATCGAGCGGCCGTTGGAGGATGCATCAGCACCCTCGACATAGACCCACTTGCCTTCAGGTTTGACGCCGGCTTCCTCCAGCAAAAGGCGCAGCGGCACGCCGGAATACTCCATGTTGTGGATCATGCCATGCGTGAACTGCGCGCCGTTCAACTGCGCGCCCGCCCATTCCATGCCGGTATTCGCCGCGCATTCGCAGAAATAGACACGGTTCTCACGCGGGAAGCGTTCAAGATCCTCATAGGTGAAGACAAGCGGCGTATCGACCAGGCCGTTGATCATCAGGCGGTAGTCCGCCTTGCTCAGCTCGATAGCGCCGGAATGGTGCCGTTCGAAGGCGCAGCCTTGCGGGGTGATCGTCCCGTCCAGCGCATGAATCGGCGTGAAGTTGATCGAACTGATCGTGTCGGCTGTCAGCCATTCAACGTTGCGCCGCACCACGTCCTTCTCAAACTGGATCGGCAAACCGTAGGGCGTTGCGTCCACGCCTTCTCCGGTTACCTGCGCCCACTCCTGGACGTTGGTGATCAGCGGATCCGGGTCCGCGGCGCGGGCCGTCCCGGCAGCAGCCGCCCCTACTCCAACGGCGGCTGCCCCGCTCAGGAATTGGCGGCGGGAGGGTGCCTTTGCTCTGGAGTTTGCACTCATTTTTGTTTGCCTCCGTTACTCGATCAGCAAATCTTGTTCTGGCGTTTCAAGGCCGTACGAGGCCCCGGTATCAGGCGCCGATCACCTCGACTGATGTATTCGGCCCGACGGTCACCGTGCCCTGATTGCGAATGTGGTTTTCAACGACGTCCCAGACCGGCGGGCCTTCGGTGCCTTCATTGACGCTGGCCCAGCCCGCCACGACGTAGGTTTTCGCCGGATCGATCGCCTCGCCGGTTTTAAGCAGGGTCATGTTGCTGATCCGCTGCCCCTGCGGCTTGGCCACGTCGATGCGGTAGCCAAGCCCGCCGACACGAACCATATCGCCGCCCTGCTGGTAATAGGGATCGGGGTTGAACAGGTTGTCGCCAACGTCTTCCAGGATAACGTGGATGAATTCACCGGTCATTTCAGTCCGGTAGGCATTCGGATACGTCATCGAGGTAACGTTCCACAAATCCTCGCGCGTGATGTCCTGACCCGGCAGGATCGAAGGCCCCCAGCGCACCCCTGGCGACATCGCGATATCTGCTTCCCGCTCGCTCAGCAGCGCATCGCAGATCAGGTCGTCCCAGGTGCCGTTGAAGTTGCCACGCCGGTAGAGCAGCGTATCCGTCTTTCCGATCACTTCGTTCAGCGCCGCTTCATAAGGCGCACGCTGCTCATCAATCAGTAAGGTGATCGCCGGGTCGGGCGCAATCACGTCCGAGAATATCGGGATCAGCTTGTGCTTCAGGCCCATCATCCGGCCGTCCCGCACATCCAGGTCCACACGGCTGACGAACTTGCCGTTTGAGCCGGATGCAATGATGTGCGTTTTGTTAACCAGAACCGGCTCTGGCAGCGCGTCGTGGGTATGCCCGCTCAGGATCACATCAATCCCTTGGACACGTCCGGCCATCTTCTTATCGACATCGAAACCATTATGGCTGAGCACGACAACCGCATCGGCGCCAGCGTCGCGGACTTCATCCACCATGGCCTGCATGTTCTCGTCACGGATTCCAAAGGAGTATTCGGGGAACATCCAGCTGGGGTTCGCAATCGGCATGTACGGGAACGCCTGTCCGATCACGGCAACCTTGGCACCGCCGCGGTCGAAGAACTTGTAGGGCTTGAACAGCTCAGCCGGTTCGTCCCATTCAGCGTCGAAAATATTCTGCCCTAGGGCGGCAAATGGCAGCCCTTCGACGATTTCATTGACCCGGCCGCTGCCCAGGGTGAACTCCCAGTGGAACGTCATTGCATCGGGTTTCAGCGCGTTCATCACGTTGACCATGTCCTGACCGGCAGTGTGATAGCAGGTGTATGACCCATGCCATGTGTCGCCGCCGTCCAGCAGCAGCGCATCGGGGCGGTCGGCGCGGATGGCGTTGATGACGGTCGAAACCCGGTCCAGCCCCCCTACCCGGCCGTATGTCCGCGCCAGCGAGGTAAAATCGTTGTAGGTCAGCGCATAAGCGGATGGGCTTCCGTCTTCGATCCCGTAGGCCTTGCGGAAGGCCGCGCCCGTCACATGCGGCATCTGCCCGCGTGCATCCCCGATGCCAAGGTTGACTTCGGGTTCGCGGAAAAATACCGGCTTCAGTTGCGCGTGAATATCGGTGACATGGATCAGGCTTATGTTGCCGTAGGTCTCGAATTCCAGCAATTGGTCCTGGGTCAGGCTTTGCTGCGCCGCCAGCCGGGCCCAATTCCCATAACCGGACACCCCGTAAAGTGCCGAAGCCGCCATGGAAACCTGCAGAAAGTCACGTCGCGAAATCATCTTCGGCTTTCCCTTTTCACATCTAAATATGTGAATGTTATTGGTGTGAAATGCCCGCGCCAGGCATCCCCGGCGCGGGCGCAGCGTTACTGTCGGACTGCAGGGGTTTCGACCGAAAGCCCGTTGCCCCGCGATGCAACATAGAGCTCCAGCGCCCGGAACTCGTCCGAACCTTCGGCAAACGTTTCGGCGCGCGTGTCGCGGATACAGCCGCGGAACCGGTTGTGGCGCGAGATCAGCTTGGCCTGTTTCAGCCGGTAGGTGGGGAAACCGTTGGTCATACCCTGGCTCAGATGGTCGGCACGGATCATATTGCCCCAGTTTTCTTCATGGCAGTTGGCGCAGCTGAGCTCCAACTGGCCATAGCGGGTATAATACATCTCTTTACCTTGCTCCCAGAACGGGGCCGCGGCGCCATCAATGGCAACGTTCACAGGCATGCCGCGTGACTGCAGGCCAATCAGTGCAACTATCCCCTGCATGTCGGCACCGGACCATTTCCAGGCATCCGCTTCCATACGATCGGTCCGGCACTTGTTGATCAGGTCCTCCATCACAACCAATTTGCCGCTTTCGGCATCGACCTTGGGCATTGATGCCTGCAGGCCCTTGAAGCTTTCCACGTCTTCATGACAGGAGGCACAGCTCTTGCCAGCCGCTCCATCCACAGTTCCGAAAAGGTCTGCGGCCTGATCGACGAATACCATTGCCGGATTGTCAAAATCGTCAGTCTGCAAGGCCTGCGTTTCGTCGGTACGGAAATGCCACCCGGAATAGATCGTATCCAGGTTTTCCGCATGCGCCGGCGCTTCCGTCACCGAGATCATGTTCAGTTCTTCATTGATCACAAGTTTGTCTTCGTCCGGACCGGCTATCGCTGCAACAGGATAGGCCAAAACTGCCGCGATCGCCGTAAGTGCCTTTTTGTTCATTGCTTTCCTCCCTTGGTGAACCAGCGCCAGCGTTCACAGGCGGGCGCTGATCTGCCTTAGTGGCCGAACCATCAGGCGACCTCGATCGACTTCTTGGTGTCGTAGACGGAGCCGTCGTCGTCATACCAGGTGAACACGAACTCCCCGGCTTCGGGCACAGTGGCCTCAAACTGGAAATAGGGGTTCGTTGAAATCGCAGGTTCCATCGTCACGTCCACCACCAGCTCTCCGTTGAACTCACAGGTGAAACGGTTGATGATCGAACGCGGAATGACATTGCCTTCCTTGTCCTTGCGCTGACCGCTTTCCATCTTGTGGCTGATGAGAGTCTTGATTGTGACCGCTTCACCTGCGGCGGCAGTCTTTGGAACCTTGACGCGGGGTTTAACTCCGGATGCCATTGGGTGATCTCCTGTTCTTCAGGGCGCGAGGCGATCAGCCGCCGCAGCCGCCAATTGTCACTTTTACGGTCGCCGAGGCCTTGGCGAAGCTGCCATCAGCCATCTTGGCCACCGCGATCACATCCTGCGTTCCAGCAAGACGGATGCGCGTGGAAGCGGTCTGTGCAGCTGCCAGCGGGCCAAAGTTGAAGGTTGCGACGCCCGGCTCCGGGTTGCCCGCAGCCACAACCAAGATCGCAGTGGCACCCGGGGCGCTGACTTCGATCGGAACGGTGTTGCCGTTCTCAGCGATTTCCGGCGCCGTCAAAGCTACCCCGCCCTCGGCCATATCCGCTCCGCCCGTGAATGCTGCAATCGCGTCTTCAGCAGCCGCGTTTGCGCGGAATGGTGCCACGGCCAGCACCGCGGCGCCCAGGCCCAGGCCCAGCGTCTCGCGACGAGTAAGTTCCATCTTCAGTCTCCTTTGCGTCCTTCGGGTTCCGTGCTTGCGGACACGGTCACTGCTCCTTCAGCGTCGCAAGAAATGCGACGACATCTTCGATTTCCTGTGCGGTCAGGATCGAGGTCAGCGGTGCAGAAGGAGCCTTGCCGGTATAACCGTCGCCAGGGCGGATATAGCCTTCGTCCTTGTAGAAAGCCGGCATCACCGTTCCTTCAAAGGTCATCTTGGCGTTCGCCACCAGTCCGCGAAGCTCCGCCTCGGTCCACCGGTCACCGGCACCGTCAAGCATCGGGCCGACTTCCCCATGAAACGGAATATCTGCCAGGGCTGTGACCTCATGGCAGGCGACACAGTTGCCTTTCGATTTTTCGCCAACAATGACCGCTCCGTTGGCCGCGTCACCAGCGACGCCGGTCAGCGGTTCCGCAACGGCGCCATACTCGTCGTATTGGATTTCCTTTGGACTGGTCTCCGCCGCGATGGCAGCAGCGCCTGTCAATGCACAGGCCAGAGTAATGAGTCTCAGCTTCATGATCCCTCCCATTTGCTGCCGCGCGGCAGTGCTTTGCGGCCCAACGACTTTGTGTACCGTAGTCGACGAACAAGGCATGTCGCAACATTAAATTCATTTTCATGAATTTTTTTATATGTATCCAGCAAAATCAGTCTTGAGCAACATTGTTGCGCTCACGAATTCGCCGTGCGTGGTACCGTTGAAAATCTTCCCCGTTTTCAATCTCGTACCGTTTCTCGTTGACCCAGGTAAAAAGGTCCAAGGTGGTTTCCTTGGAAAACGCGCCCGGCATAACTGCGACTGCAGCTTCGATCGCCGTGGCATCCTCAGGCACCTCGCCGGGCAGGAAAACGAGCGTTGGCGTGAACAATATGCCCCATTTGCGCATCAGCGATCTTTGCTCGCTCTCCTCTCCGTCAAAATCAACCGCCGTTGCGCTTCCGTGCAAATCCAGTTGAACGGCAAAGAAGTTTTCTTCGATGTAAGCGGCCATGTCAGGCTGCGGGAAAACTTCCTCGTGCATTTTCTTGCAGTAGATGCAGCCCTGCTGTTCGATGAACAACACCAGCCGTTTGCCTTCCCCGGAAGCCTCTTCAAGGTCCTCGCGGAGGTCCTTGAATGTGTCGCGCATCCAGGGCGTTTTGTGGAGGCCGTCATCGCCAACCTCTGCGGCAGAAACCACCCCGGCGATCAGGCACGCTATCATGGAGACAAGAATTCGTTGCATGGCTTCCTCCCGTACTAGCCTATTGCTGCCAGCCACGGCATGTGGTCCAGCATCCATTGTGCGATCAGATTTATGGAGTTGGTTGCGATCAGCAGGCCGAAGAGTATCAGCAGACCGCCCATCGCCTTCTCGATCAGCCCCAGGTGTTTTCTGAAGCGCACCATCCATTGCATGAATGGCTGCACCAGAAGCGCCGCCAGAACAAACGGTGCGGTCATGCCGACACCATAGACGAACAGCAAACCGGCTCCCCTCCAGGCGGTTTCCGCTCCTGCGGCCGTGAACAGAATGGCAGCCAGAACCGGCCCGACGCATGGCGTCCAGCCAAACGCGAAAGCCAAGCCGAGGACATAGGCTCCGGCAGGGCTGACGTCCGAGGTCTCCCCGATATCCGCGCGGATCTGGCGATATAGAATTCCGACCCGAATGACGCCCAGAAAATGCAGACCCATCGCAATGATGATTGCCGCCGCAATCCATCGCAGAATGTCAAAGTACTCCCGGACCAGCTGCCCGAAGACCGAGGCCGTAGCGCCAAGGGCCATGAAGACCGTTATGATGCCCGCGGCAAATGCCATCGCCGACAATGTTGCCCGGCGGCGGACAGCCCCCGGAACATCGGAACCGGCCGAAATCTGCTCCATGCCTACGCCAGCCAGATAGCTGAGGTAAAAGGGGACAATCGGCAATATGCAGGGGGAAAGAAACGACAGCAGGCCTGCGGCCAACGCCCCTGCGAAAGTAATGTCGAGCATGGCCAATTCCGCCCAGGAATGCTATCATTCACATATTCAAATTAACAAAGGTGTAATCCCATCGTCAATCGGAGCTTGTAGTGCGTCGCTTCCTTCCCCTTCTGCTGTCTGTTGCGCTGCTGGCTGCGCCCATGGTTTCACGGGCTGAAATGACACTGCTGATGGCGGAAGAGAACGGCTGCATGTGGTGCGCGCGCTGGGATTCCGAAATTTCCGGGACTTACCCAAAAACCCCCGAAGGAAAGATTGCGCCCCTGCGGCGTCACGACATTCACCGCCCTACACCAGGGGATATTGCACTGGAAAAACCTCTCTACTTCACACCGACCTTTGTCTTGCTTGAAAATGGCAAGGAGGTAGGCCGCATCGAAGGCTATCCGGGCGAGGATTTTTTCTGGGGCCTGCTCGGTGTTCTGCTGCGCGGCAGAGGAGTATCGATTGAGGCCTCTGGCTAAAGCGCAGCAGATCACATAAATTGTTTTGAATACGTGAAGCCAAGAAAGCGAGGCGATCTTGTTGGACAAACCTTCGAAACTGCCAGTGTTCTCCAAGGATATGTGCGCCGAGGACTTGGACAGGATGATGGAGAATGCAGAAACGGCATCGAACTTCCTCAAGGCGATCAGCCACGAGGGACGCCTGATGATCTTGTGTTATTTGTCGTCGGGGGAAAAATCCGTCACGCAGATGGAGGAAATGCTTTCGGCCCGGCAGGCCGCGGTATCCCAGCAATTGTCCCGCTTACGATTTGAAGGCCTCGTCAAAACGCGGCGCGAAGGAAAAGCGATCTATTACAGATTGGCTGACGACCGATCCACAAAGATCCTGGAAGTCATCTACGATCTGTTCTGCCGGGAAAAATAAGGGCCTGTTTGAAACACAGCCAGCTTTGGGAGGAGACTGGCCATGTTCGAAATCTTGGGAGATGCCAATTCCGTGGCCTTGATCGGGCTTCTTGGCGGAATTGTCCTGGGCCTGGCAGCCCGCATCGGCCGCTTTTGCACTCTGGGAGCGATCGAAGACTGCCTCTATGCGAATGACGACCGTCGGCTGCGGATGTGGGCTGTTGCGATCGGTGTCGCCGTCATTGGCAGCCATGCTGCAATGGCCTTTGAATGGTTCGATCCGTCAGGGACCCGTTACCTGGCTCAAACATGGAACCCGATTGGCTCGGTGATCGGGGGGCTGATGTTTGGTTACGGCATGGCCATCAGCGGAAACTGCGGCTACGGCGCGCTGGCGCGGCTTGGCGGCGGTGATTTGCGGTCCTTTGTCATCGTTTTGATTATTGGCCTTTCAGCCTATGCCGTCATGTCGGGTCCGCTGGCGCATATGCGGATCTGGGTTTTCCCGGTGGAAATGGATCTCAGCGAAACTCAGAGTCTCAGCTTTCTTGCTGAACGGCTGACTTCAATTCCAGCGGAATTTGTCGGCTTGCTGACCGGTGCTGCCTTGGTGGTTTTCGCTATGGCAAGCCGCCGGTTTCGTAGCAGTCCTTCGCAAGCCTTATGGGGAGGTGCAGTAGGCTTGGCAATCGTGTCCGGCTGGGTCGGCACATATTGGGTCGCAACCCATGGTTTCGACGGGGAAACGGCACAGACCCATACCTTCGCCGCACCTTTGGGAGACACGATGCTCTACCTCATGACCGCATCGGGAACCACGCTTTCATTTGCAGTCGGATCTGTCTCCGGCGTGCTCATTGGTGCTTTCCTGGGCTCCTGGTCCAAAGGCCACTTTCGCTGGGAAGCTTGCGAGGATCCGCGTGAGCTCAAGCGGCAAATGGTGGGAGCCGCGATAATGGGGCCCGGGGCGGTAATCGCTGTCGGATGCAGCGTCGGACAGGGCATTTCGGCCTTCTCCCTTCTGGCCTACAGCGCACCCGTCACTTTCGCAGCGATATTTGCCGGGGCTGCTCTCGGGCTTAGGCAACTCGTCACAGGTTTGCCGTTTGTTGCAGGACGTTGAAATCCGGATCTTTTGCAAGCAAGAAACCCTTTCTGCATCCCATCTTCCAAAAATGCCGAGATTGGCTTGCAGTGACAGCTTAGGCAGCAGTTGAATAGTGTCTCCCAACGTCAGCAATATGTAAGCTTGCTGCTTGAACACGTTTCAGCGCCACCAGCTGACTGTGGTCGGCATACTGCAACCGCAACGCAGCCCGACCGTGGCATTGGCGATAGAGGCCGGCAGGACGTTCGGGCCTTCGCCGCAAACAGCTATGCCGCGGCAACAGCATCAGATGCAGAATACTCAGACGCAGCCGTCTTGGGCTTCATCGTTTTAACTCTCTGGCTGACTGCGCCTGTATGGCGTTCACCTGCCGGCACGCCCGGCCCCTTAAGCTTAGTATTGTCTAACGGCGGGTACTTCCGGGAATACTGTCAGAGGCTGATGTGCTAAGGGGACAGACCTTGCTCCCCGAGGTCAGACAGGTTTCGATTTCCTCAAAGTTCAGCGTTTCCCTCGTTTCCAGTTCGTGAACCAGGAGGCTGACCCCTGCCCGATGGGTTTGAAGAAGCTCCGTAGCTGCCGTCTCAGCTGTTTTCAGCAGTTTCATCACCGCTCTATCCACCTGAGCGGCTGTCTCGTCGGCATGCTCTCGCGGCTGGGCGATGGATTGTCCTAGGAAGGGGTGATCTTCACTCTGCCGCAAGTCAATCGGACCGATTTCCTCAGTCATGCCCCAGCGTGCCACCATGGACCGGGCAAGCGTGGTTGCGCGGTTGATGTCGTCATCCGCACCGGAGCTGACTGTGCCGGTCAACAGCTTTTCTGCCGCACGGCCGGCCAGCAGGATCATCAGTTGGGCGCGCAGGTAATCTTCCGGCAGGGTATGGTGCTCTTCGCGGCTCAGCATATGGGTGCCGCCCAGGGTGCGGCCGCGTGGAATGATTGTGACCTTATAGAGCGGATCAGCTTCAGGGGTAAAAAAGGCTGCAGCTGTATGGCCGGCTTCATGCACAGCCAAACGGTGCCGCTCTTCGGGTTTGAGAGCCAGAGTCCGCACGGTTCCCATCATCACTTTATCCCGGGCTTCCTGAAGATCCGCACTAGTAATGTCCGCGGCATGCCGCCGGGCTGCATTAATGGCGGCCTCGTTCAACAGGTTTTTCAAGTCAGCGCCGGAAAATCCGGGAGTTCCTTCGGCGATGGTGCTGAGATCGTCAGGACAGCAGAGCGGCAGGCCGCGGGCATGAAGATCGAGAATGGCGCGTCGGGCCGGCAGATCGGGCAGGTTCAGTGTGACGTGGCGGTCGAAACGGCCGGGGCGCAGCAGCGCCGGGTCCAGCACGTCCGGCCGGTTGGTCGCGGCCAACACCACCACCGCTTCCTTTCCCTCAAACCCGTCAAGCTCTGCAAGGATTTGGTTCAGTGTCTGTTCACGCTCATCGTGGCCGCCGCCAAGCCCAGTGCCGCGGGTGCGGCCAATGCTGTCCAGCTCATCAATGAAAATCACCGCCGGGGTGGCTTTGCGCGCGGCTTCGAACATCTTCCGCACCCGGCCGGCGCCGACACCAACAAAGACCTCGATGAACTCTGATCCGGAAGTAGAAAAGAACGGCACACCCGCCTCACCGGCGAGCGCCTTGGCCAGCAAGGTTTTGCCGGTTCCGGGCGGGCCCATCAGCAAAACCCCATGCGGCACCTCAGCGCCGACTTTGCTGAAGCGGTCGGGCTCGCGCAGGAACTCGACAAGCTCAGCCACCTCGCGTTTGGCCTGCTCCTGGCCTGCAACGTCATCAAACGTGGTTTGCGGGCGGGTTTCGCTGGGTTTGGAGAACCGTCCGCTGAAGATCCCGCCCAGCCCTGGTGGGCCCAGGCCGCCGCTGATCCGGCTGAACATCCGCCGCTGAAACCAGAGATAGACCGCAAGGATCAAAACCCAAGGCAGCATGTAAGACAGAACCGAAACGCCTCGCGGCGGTTTGGCGGTAATTCCACCCCCTTGGCTTCAAGCAGCGGCAGCAGATCCGGGTCGCCTTGGGCCGGGATGGCGGCACGAACGGGTTCGGCTCCGTTTGAACTGCCGCTGACTACCGTGATGTTGTATTCTTCCAGTAAAACTCGGGTTACCTCGCCGCGCTGAACCATTGCTTTCAATTCGCTGTAAGGCACGGATTGAACACCAGCGCCTGAGTTTAGCAGGGCCCAAAGCATCAGGCTGCCGAAAAGGGCAGCCCAGATCAGCCCCCGCACCAGCGGCAGCTGCCATGGAGGTCCGGTCCCATTCGGTTCATTCTCGCGGTTGTTTTCCATTGCGCCACCACATGCTGTCAGCATTCCTGATTTCACGTGTCCAGGCATTGCGCCAAGTCAACTCCGGGAAAACCCAGGAACTTCTCTGCGTTCCTGGCGTCTTTCACCGGTTTCAAGCAGGCTGCGCCACGCGCCTGCCAATAAGGATGCGATGCTGATTCCGTTGCTTTCGTGAGGGATGCTGTCCGTGGAGACAATCCTGCGGGCGCCCGCTGCTAAAACTCGGGCATAGGCCCCGTCAGCAAACACAGCATGTATCACCACACAGATTGGCGGGCTTTCCCGCACAGGCGGCAACTGTTCGATGGTTCTGACCAATGTGCCGCCGGAGGAGGCTATGTCATCCAAAATGACAGGAGTACCGGCCGTCAGCGCTACCCTGGACGGGGCACTGATTTCTACCTGGTGATCGCCGCTTCGGTGTTTACGAAACACCTCGAAGCGGCACCCGGCCTGTGCCGCAACCTCGGCCACCCATTGCCGGCTTTCTTCATCGGGACCGATCAGGACGGGGTCGGCGACGTTCCGGGCGATCCAATCGGCAAGTGCCGGAGCTGTGGCCACCCGCCGTGTGGGAACTGAAAAAAGTTCTGCCAGATCCTGAATCCGGTGCAGATGCGGATCCGCAGTTATAAGCCAGTCAAAGCTTTCCTCAAGGCAGGCTGCAAACAACGGCGCGCTGACGGCCTGCCCGGCAGCAAAGCGCCGGTCCTGGCGCATATAGCCAAGGTAGGGCGCAATCAGCCCGATTCTGGCCGCTCCCATCTCACGGGCGGTGGCTGCCGCAAAACGCAGCGGCAATAAATGCCGGTCGGGATCCCGCAATGTGCACAATATGGCCAGATCGCAGCCCGCAACGTCCCCTTCCACGGTTATCAGGCTCTCACCATCCGGGAAGTGCCGCCAGCCGATTGGCACGATCCGGGCGCCAACCGATTGAGCAAGACGGGCGCCCATAGGCATCATGGCGGAAAACGGAGCAAGAACGGGAGTCATTGCTGCCTCCTGATGGTGAACGGGCCAGTCTGGCGCGCGGTATAGTCCCGCGCATATGCAAGCTCTCCCGGGGTTTCCGAGTGGATTTCAAACAGGGGTTCGGCACGTTGAATTCTGTCGCCGGGGCGGGCCAGCAGCAGAATCCCGGCGCGCGCGCGCTGCGGTGCGCCTGCAAGTTTGGCAATCCGGGCAATCAGGCGATTGTCGATTGCGGTGATTGTCCCGCTGTGCGCGGCAGTCACAAGTGTCCGGTGCGCAGCGGCTTCCGGTTCTCTAAACCCGCCCTGCGCTTCGCATATTGCCATGAAACGCTGCTCGGCGGCGCCGCTGTCCAGCAGCTTTGCAGCGGTGTCTGCGCCGTTTCCCGCAGCACCGCCCAAATCAAGCAATTGTCCCGCCAGCGTCAGCGCCCGGGTGCGCAAATCCGCAGGCGCATCCGGTGTCCGGCGCAGCACTTTCAGCACATCCGCCGCTTCCAGTGCCGGACCGATCCCGCAGCCCACCGGCTGGCTGCCGTCACTGACGTGGACTTTCAACTCCAGCCCGATCGCTGCTGCAACCGCTTTCAATCGCGCTGACAGAGATGCGGCCGCTGCCGGAGAGCGGACTTTGGCGGTAGGTCCTGCAGGAATATCGATGATCACCCTATCGGCCCCTGCGGCGGCCTTCTTGGACAAGACACTTGCCGCAAGCTGGCCGTCGCTGTCGAAATCCAGAGGCCGTTCAATGCGGATCACGACGTCATCTGCCGGACTGAGATGAAGCCCGCCGCCCCAAACAACGCAGCCGCCCTGCGCCTCGATCACCCGGCGCATTGCAGTCAAATCCAGCTCCACTGGTGCCATAACTCCCATGACATCTGCGGTCCCGGCGGGTGATGTGATGGCCCGGCTCGACGTTTTCGGGATGATGTGTCCGGCTGCGGCGGCAATCGCCACCACGATCGGCGTGGTCCGGTTGCCGGGCAGTCCACCGACGCAATGTTTGTCCAGCACAAGTTCCTTGCCCCAGCTCAGGGTCTTGCCTGCGGCCTGCATGGCCCGTGTCAAAGCAATTGTTTCTTCGATATCCAGCCGGTCGCCGGCACAGGCCGTCACAAAAGCAGCCAGGTCCAGGTCCGAAAGCCTGCGGGCCAGCGCATCGCCGATTATGGTGCTGAACTGCGACTGTTCAAGACGTTCGCCGTACACTTTCGCACGAATGAAAGACGCGGCTGCTGGCGGTTCCGGGTGCGATAGCCGTCCCATAGCATCAGGGCCGGGCTGCAAGGCCTGCCAAGCTGCATCTGACAAAGCAGCAGCATCCGGCGGCAGCCAGCCGCCGCCGGTTACCACGTTCAGCGTTGCAATTACCCATTTGCGGCCGCAGTCAATTCGCACCCGCGTAAGCGCCCGGAAACCTTCGGCCTGACAAACGTGGCAATCCGCGTGCATATAGACAACGGGGTGGCTGTAGGTGTCGATGCCAGCCGGAATCAGCCGCAATCTGTGAGGGCTGGTTTTCATCTTACGTGCTCCAGACGGATGGTGCACAAGTGCGGAGGGGACAGCAGCACAGCACCGATATTGCGGGCGCGTACCGGAAAGGACTTTCGGTTGTGCGTTCGCAACCTCATGTACCTTGCGAACAAGCCGCAAACGGCCAGCGCCAGCAGCTGCCAAACCTCCACCTGAGGCCGGGGGCCGGTTACAGTATCTGCAGGCCCAAGTAACCGCAGGCGCATTTGACCGGCTTGTACCATGGATCAAACCTTATCCACGAAGCATTCCGGTTACCAACTAGCTGGCAGAGGTACGATCGCAAGGCCCGCCGTCTTGACCGCAAAAAGTTGCAAGTGGGGCTTTTAGGACGTTCTGCTCGTCCACCTTGCGGCCCGCAGGCTGAGGCGGACCTGCAAATGCAGGAAGCCAAATGTTTATAGCAAGGCGGTATTCTGATCAGACTCCACGGCGCCGCTCACAGGCGTCAGTGCGGTCGTCGGGGGCAAACCTTGTGCAGTTCAAAATACCTTGCAGGCATTAGGGGCCGAACCTTAGGGATCGCGGCTTGGGCATCATTCGCATGGGCGAGTGCTGTACTTAGGACAAATCAGACCTGATCCGACTTTTTCAGTGCCCACATCGTCGCGAAAGGTCCGATAATCTCAAAAACAACGGTGGCCCCAATCGTCAAACCCATAATCTGGTCTTTCCACTGCGGAAGCGCCTGTCCGGCCAAAAGCGCCATGCCGATTGCCACGCCGGCCTGCGGCAGAAGCGCGGCACCGTAAAGCCCGCGCTTGGGTTTCGGGACCTTTGCGACGGCCGCGCCAAGCCATCCTCCCAGCAGCCTTGCCGCAATGCGCAGAACGACAAGCACCGCCCCCAATACACCCAGTTTGGAAATTGAGGAGGTATCCAAAGCAGCGCCTGCAAGAATGAAAAATACAATCATGAACGGCCACTGGATATGCTCGATTTCGTGAAACGCTCTGCGGTGATGGCGGGCGAAGTTTGCAACCAGCGCCCCTGCAGTCATCCCAGTGATCAGGAAGGACACACCCAGCCAAACCGCCAGGCCGGCTGTAAGAAACGCCACAGACAGTGCTTCGACAAGCAATGGCTCGCCCGCGTCGATCCGGCCGGTAAGAAACACGGCAGGCAGGCCTATCAGGCAGCCAAGTATCAACGCACCGCCGATCTCATGCACAACAGAGACGCGCAATTCCGCTTCAGACCCCGCCATCTGGGTTGCGACGGCCAGGCAAATACTGAATGCCAGCAAACCCCAGGCATCATCCACTGCAACGATCCCCCGGATGGTCTGAGTAAACCCGTTGGAAACACCTGACTGCCGGATCACATCAAGTGTCGTCGCCGGAGCGGTCGCCGTCGCCACACTGGCCAGAACCAAAGCGAGCGCCGGGTCCGCGCCCAATAGGAACAATCCCGATGTAACCAAAAGCAGCGTCATCAAAATGATTGCCAATGAGATGCAGAGGATCGCGGCGCCATGCGCTTTCAGCGTGTCTGCCTTGAACGACCCGCCCAGCAAAAATGCAACCATCGAAAGTGCAATCACCGTCGCAGTTTCCGAAAGGTCTGCCAGTTGCTCGGGAACAAGGTCGAACGCGGATGCAAGCATGCCGCAGGCCAGCAGCAGCGTTACCCGCGGGACTTTGCTTCTGCGCCCTATTTGGTCGGCAAAAAGGCCAACTGTAAACAACACCCCAACTGAAATTATTAGTTCAGATTGGATCATCCTTATCGAAAAACCTTCTGCCTTTGGGAAACACCACAGTTCGGGCCGCTTATTCTTGAATACTCTGCAGGTAACTGGCCAGTGCCAGAAGATCCGCAGGAATGGGCGTGGCCAAGTCGTCTTTCTCGACCAATATTACAGGCCCCAGATCTCCGGCGCCAAACTCAGGCATGGCGGCTGCGGGATGGTTCCTCCGCTCGTAGCCATCGATGACCCCCATAACATAGTCGCGAGGGAATTCTCCGCCGTTGCGCGCCGACAGCAATGTCAGCGCCGGCGCTCTCTGTCCCGGTCCAAGCGATGTCGGCCCTCCTCCCTGACCTCCGCTGCCGTGGCATTCCGCGCATTTTTCAGCAAAGAGCGCCTTGCCATGCCTTGCATCCGTTCGCGCGACGGTCTGGTTGGAAGTACATCCGCTGATAACCAAAGCAAGCTGTATGCAAACAACTGTTATGATAGAAGTTATTTGGTTCATATGATCCTCGCAGCCAAAATCTGTAGTAAACCTGATCAGCTCCGCCCAGACAGGCCAATTCGATAGCTGGTGCATGACAGGCCTTTGATCCATCGAAACGATAGCTTCAGGCGCGGGCGGCAACCCGGAGTTCCGGGCTGCAATACACTGTTGCAATCCTTACATCCCGATTTGATCAAATCCTGCCCCTTTCAGGAAAATTGCAAGGCCAAGTTTTCGCGCGCAGCCGAGCGGATGCTGCAACCGGTTAAGGGCCGCTAGTATCCATTCCGGCCAAGCTCTTCTATCAGCGCTCAAAATGCCAGGCCTTGAGGCACCTGCGCTTTGTCTTCGGGATCTTTCACTTCCGTCATTGTCGCCTCCGTCAGGAGCAGGACACCAGCCACCGAAACCGCGTTTTCCAATGCAATCCGCACAACCTTTGTCGGGTCCACGATGCCCGCCTCCAACAGGTCGACATATTCGTTGCGCGCGGCGTCGTAGCCATGGCTGCCCGTGCCCTTCAGCATCTCTGCAACGACAACCCCGCCGTCGACAGCGGAGTTTTCTGCAATCCGGCGCGTTGGGGCGCTCAAGGCGTGGCGCAGGATTTCAAGGCCGGTCTTCTCATCGCCTTCCGCATTGGCTTCTTCGGCCTGAACCGCCCCGGTGCAGCGCAAAAGTGCAAGCCCGCCGCCGGGAACGATGCCTTCGGCCACGGCCGCCTTGGTGGCATTGATGGCGTCGTCCAGGGCTTCCTTCTTGTTCTTCATTTCCGCCTCGGTCAGCGCGCCCACCCGGATCACCGCCACCCCGCCCGAAAGCTTGGCCAGCCTTTCCTCCAGTTTCTCCCGGTCGTAGTCGCTGGTTGTTTTCCCTATCTGAGCCCGGATCTGCGCCACCCGATCGCTGATCGCCTCGGGATCGCCAGCCCCGCCAATAATCGTGGTCGTGCCATTGTCTGCAACGACGCGTTGCGCAGCCCCCAGATCAGTAAGCCCTGCATTTTTCAGTTTCAGCCCCAATTCCTCTGAGATCATCTGGGCACCGGTCAGCGTTGCTATGTCCTGCAGCATGGCCTTGCGCCGGTCGCCGAAACCGGGCGCCTTGACGGCAATGCAGCGGAACACCCCGCGCAGCTGGTTGACGACAAGCGTCGCAAGCGCTTCGCCCGACACGTCCTCTGCGATCAGCAGGATCGGTTTGCTGCTCTTGGCAATATCTTCCAGCAGCGGCACCAGATCGTTCAGGTTGGCGATCTTTCTGTCGCAGATCAGGATCAGGGCGTCCTCAAGCACCGCTTCCATCTTGTCAGGGTCGGTCACAAAATAGGGCGAGATATAGCCGCGGTCGAATTGCATGCCCTCGACCACTTCCAGAACGGTTTCGGTTGTCCGCGATTCCTCCAGCGAGACGATGCCGTCATCACCGACCTTTTCCATCGCATCGGCGATCATCTCGCCCACCGCCATATCATTATGCGCCGAAATCGCCGCGACCTGGGCTTTCTCGGTGCGGGACCTGACAGGGCGGGACAGTTCTTGCAGCGCTTTGGTTGCCGCAGCCAGCCCCCGGTCAAGCCCGCGCCGGATGCCAACGCCGCTGGCACCGGCGACGATGTTGCGGGTGCCATCAGCAAAGATTGCATGCGCCAGAAGTGTTGCAGTGCTTGTACCGTCTCCAACAGCATCCCCCGTCTTCTCGGCGGCTTGCCTGAGCAGCTGCGCGCCCAGGTTCTCCTCCGGGTCTTCCAAGACGACCTCTTTTGCTATGGTCACACCGTCATCGCAAACAAGCGGTGCCCCATATGCCCTTTGCAGCAGAACGGATTTCGAGCGCGGCCCCAGCGTTACGCGCACGGCTTCTGCAAGAGCAGTTGTGCCCCGAAGAAGTTTTTCGCGTGCCTGTGAATGAAACAGCATTTTCTTGTGCGTCATTTCTCCATTGCCCCCTCACCCGCTATATGCACTAGCGCCACAATGGTCCGCGTCAGCCGCAGCACACTCTAAGTTTATCACAGCAAGGACCTGCTCGAATTGATGCGCAGCAACATGCGGCTCCGCCTGGCCGTTCTTCCGCCGCGACTGCGGGAACTCAGGTTGACGGCGGTCAATGACCACCTGACTGGCAAGGGACATTCTGGACCCAAGACCGGACAGGAGGAGGGACCGGAGAGTGCCTCACAATCAACGGCAGCAAAAGAGGTCCGTTTGGATTGCGGCAGCCTGCAATCCACAGCCCTCATCCAACACTATGAAGTGCCGATGATTTCCCTTCCCCGGCATAGCCGGGCTGGAAAGCCGGCCGCAAGGATGTCGGGGCTGGAGCGCCGCGTACGGCAGGGGTAATCCGGCGCTGCAGTAATTTTTTGTTCCGTTGGTCAAATACAAAATACGTTGGAGGTAAGGAAATGCCGCTAAAGAACAGGATTGCATCCTTGCTGATCGCCTTGGGACTCCTCCCTGCGTGCGAAAATCTCACTCCCGAACAGCGTACCGTTGTCGGAATAACTGCTGGCGCAGCGGCCGGCCTGATTACGGCTGATGCGCTTAAGGCAGATGATGATTGGCGGCTGATCGCGGCGCTGGCCGGCGCGGCCGCCGGAACTTTGGTGGCGCAGAACAATGCAGCCGGGCGGTGCGCCTACGCGCACGGAGACGGAACCTACTACACCCGGCCCTGTTATTGAGCAGTAGTGTTCGGCAATCCAGCGGCACACTGAAATTGCAAAGGGGGTCCGAAATGCAAACTGAGCCGGTTGTAACATACCGCAATGTCGATCCCTCGCCATCGGTGGATGCACTGGTCGCCAGGCGGGTGGAGGCCCTTGAGCGGATCAACAACAGGATCGTTGGTTGCGAAACCGTCATTGAAGCGCCTCAGAAACGCAAGGTTACCGGACGGGAGTACCGTGTCCGGCTCACACTCAGTGTGCCAGGCCCGGACATTACGGTAACCCGGACATCGGCCAAGGGCAGCGCCAGGGAAGACTTGGCGCTTGCCTTGAACCGGGCGTTTTCCGCCGCCGAGAAGCTGCTGAAACGGCAGAAGAAGACAATGGCGGCCATTGAGGTCAAGCACCATCCGCCAGTGCTGCATGGCTGCATCTCGCTGCTGGAAAAAGAGCTTGGCTATGGATACATCCGCGCTGACGACGGGCGCGAGGTGTACTTTCAGCAGGATGCGCTGACTGCGGATGTGTGGGACCAGCTTGCTAAGGGCACCCGGCTCCGGTTTCGCGCAATGGAGGGTGAAAAAGGCCCCTATGCCACGGCCGTTTCCCTTGCCGGCGCCGGATAATCCCCGTTTTGAAATCGCCAGGGCTCGCCTGACGGGTAACCTCAGCTGCCCGCGCTGAGTAAGGATCGCTGGCCGGCGGCGCCATCCGTCAGCTCGGTTTTGTTGCAGCGCCGGACCGCCCGCCAGCCGCTATGAGAACGGCCAGCACCGATCCGTTCTTCGGAAACTCCACCGCGGTGGCGCCGGCAGCTGAAACACTGAACTCCGCAGACCAGCAGTGACAGGCTTCGCAACACGCGCCGAAGCACAAGTGAATCAGGCATAAGCATTTGCAAAAATTACATTAATGAAAGTCTCGCCCGGTCGCCCCGGAAGAGCTTCTGCCAGCCATCGGTGCGTGATGCCCCCTAAACGATAATTCTGCTGCTGTGGCTGGCGCAGACGGCTTGGCCCTTTACGCGCCCATCGGAAATGCCCACCGGAAAGCACCCATACACCCGAAAAAACGGAGTTCAGGGGAGCATTCAAAGCGGCCAGAACACCGGAACAAGTATCAGCAAAAGAGTGAGGCAGATTATTGTGAGCGGCAGACCGGCCCGGACAAAGTCCCGGAAATGGTAGCGTCCCGGTCCATATACGAGCAAACAGGCGGGCTCGAACGGCGTGATGAAGGAAAGCGAGGCCGCTAGGGTGACCAGAACCACCAGAGATCGCGCATCAACACCCAAGGCTTCGGCCGAAGCCGTGGCTACTGGTAACACCGTCAATGCGGCTGCCGCGTTGGACATCGGCTGCGTTAGAAGGATGGTGAGAACCGCGAAAGCCGCCATGGAGGCAGTGACACCGAACGGCAGGGTTGCGCTTACGATCAAGTCCGCCAGATAGGCCGCAGCACCCGTCTTGACCATGGCCCCTCCAAAACTGGTGAGTCCGGCGATTAGAACAAGAAGGCGCCATTCGATGAACCGGTACGCTTCTTCCATGGTGACAAACCGCGCCATGACAAGCACCAACGCAGCCAACAGCAGCGAAACCGATAAGGGCAGAAAGCCTGATGCACCAATAAATACGGCGATTGCTACTATACCTATAACAATCGCTCCTTGCTGATGTGTGAGGATCCTGCTCTCCACTTCCAATAGGCCCCAAAGATTGCGGTTTCCCTTCAGGTTCTCCAGTTCCTCCCGTGCGCCTTGCAGCAAAAGAACATCCCCGACCTGAAGCCGCAGGTTTTCGATTTTGGCCGGCCGGGCGTGACCAGGGCGGTGAATTGCCACGACGGTGACACCGTACCTGCGGTGAAAATTTATTTGTCTCAGGGTTCGGCCAACTAAGTTTGATTGCGACAGCAGAACCGCCTCTGCCATAGCGATCTCTTCGGGTTGAAGGTCCTGCACGGAGAAATGCTGAGTGGCATCAATTACCAATCCGAGTTGCGCTTCGGCGCGAAGCAGGTCTTGGCGCGAAGCTCTCACAATCAGGAGATCCCCCTCATGCAGCTTGCGCCGGTGATGAGGGCGCAGGCGCTTGCCGGCCTGAACAGCTGCAAGCGCGGTCACATTGAACGCCCCTAGCTTGAGCTCGCCAATCGTCCGCCCCTCGGCACGTGACCCTGGCGGAACCACGAGTGCCGACAGATAATCAGGTTTCCCAAATTCATCCTCAAGTTCCACCGGAGCACGAGACGGCACTAGCCGGCTGCCAAAGAACACCAGCCAAACGATGCCGCAGGCCGCCATTAAAAGGCCAATTCCCAGAAATTCGAACATTGAGAACGGTTCAAGCCCCAACTGTGCTGCCATGGCGCTTCCCGCGATGTTCGTCGACGTCCCGACCAACGTGCAAGCTCCTCCAAGGATCGAAGCGTATGCCACCGGCATGAGAAACCGGCTCGGGCTGGCCTGTGCGTTTCTTGCGATCTGGAGCACGGCTGGCATAAGTATTGCGGTTGCAACCGTGTTGCTCAAAAAGGCGGAAGCAGCGGCAGCGATGGTCAGCAACATGCCCATTCCGCGCCATTCCGTCTTGCCGCCCAAGTTCCGAATGCTGCCGCTAAGCCATTCCATCACACCGGATTTGATTAAAGCGCTGGATAATACAAACACCGAAGCCAGAATGATCACCATCTCGTTCGCGAAACCGGAGAAAGCCTCGGCAGGTGTCAGGACGCCCGAAACGACGAGAGCCGCAAGGAGGGACAGCGTAACGACGTCGACCGGCAACCACTCCATCGCGAAGAAAAGGATCGTCAATGAAAGAAAGGCCAGAACCAGTATGATTTCGACAGTCATGTTCTATCAGGTGCCAGTTTGCTGTTCCCCGTCGAGATCTAACCCGGGTCTTTTTGTAAAGAAGTGACCCGCCTGACAGTTATCTTCCGGTGGTCATATCCGGGTCAACGGCTCTTTACCTCCCGTACTTATCTCGCAGAGACTCTCTTGAAGCCTTCCGCATCAAAGGAAGAAGGCAATCTGGCAGCATTTGTATCAGACGGGCCGGCCTATCAATCTCGTGATACGTCGCAACCCAGGAATACAATTGATGGCCGTCAAGGCGCGCGTGCGGTCAAAGGCTACCATTCCCTTGACTGCATGGGATCACGATTTTGACGAACGCAACCTTCCCTGTCTGGGCCGACCGGAAGTCTGGTCCTGGCAAATGCCAGCTATTGTCTGCGGCAGCGAGCGCAAAGTCCTCGCATCTCTCCATCATGGCTGACGGCGCAATGTCTCTGGCAATGTCGTCACGGGCATCTGCGAGCACTCACGCGCATGACAGAAAATGCTGACCGGCAACATGCGAATTCTTGCTGGACGGACCGGCCTTGCGGTCCTTCCCGTACACTAGGCAACCAGAAGTCATGGTCAAACACTCCAAAGCGAACCCTTCGGCAGCAAAGAAAACTGCCAAGCTTGAAAGTTGCCGGGTGCCCGCTCCGTCAGAACCGCAGCCTATGCACCCTTATGAAAAGCTGGACCGTGCAACCCGCGCGGCCTTGGCGCGCGTCACGGCCGGCGTGTCGCCTCATTCGATCATGGCCACTTGGATGGACTGGGCGCTGCATCTCAGCAGGTCTCCCGGCCGGCAGCTGGAATTGGCGGAGCGGGCATTGACCAACGCGGCAAAGGTCGGGTTGTCAGCATCGAACCTGACCGGCACGCTGCCGTTCAAACCGCGAAGCTTCGATCACCGCTTCGAGGCCGATGGCTGGAAGAAGGCGCCCTTCTCCGTATGGCAACAGGCCTTCCTTGCGACCCAGGACTGGTGGGAAGCGGCAACGGGAGAGATGCCGGGACTTGCCAGACGGGACGCCGACCGCGCCCGGTTCCAGGTCCGCCAGGCCCTTGATCTTTTCTCGCCATCGAATTTCCCGTGGTCGAACCCCGAAATCATCGAACGGACGATGAAGGAAGGCGGCCGGAACATCATCGAAGGATCACACCACTTCTGGGAGGATTTCAACCATACCGTGACGCAAAACCATAAGCCGGCGCCCGAAGGTTTCGAGATCGGCAAGGACCTGGCCTGCACACCAGGCGACGTGGTTTTCAGGAACGAGCTTTTCGAATTGATACAGTATAAGCCGACAACAGACCTCGTGCATCCGGAACCGGTTCTCTTCGTCCCCGCTTGGATCATGAAATATTACATCCTCGACATGTCGCCCAGGAACTCCATGGTGCGCTACCTCGTGGAACAGGGCTTTACCGTCTTCATGATCTCATGGGTCAATCCCGGCGCCGGCCAAGCTGATCTGTCGCTTGAAGATTACCGTCTCAGGGGCATCATGACGGCGCTTGATGTGATCGGGTCCATTCTGCCGGATCAAAAGGTCCATGTGAACGGCTACTGCCTTGGCGGAACGCTTCTGGCCATCGCAGCGGCAGTCATGGCGCGGGATGCGGACGACCGGCTGGCGAGCCTGACCTTCATGGCCGCGCAGGTCGATTTCGCCGAGGCGGGCGAACTCCTGCTTTTCATCGATGTCAGCCAGATCGCCTTCGTCGAGGATCTGATGTGGCTGCAGGGCTACCTCGACCGGCCGCAGATGACTCGCACCTTCACCTCAATCCGGGCCGAGGATCTGATCTACTCACGCGCAGTGCGACGCTATTTTCTGGGCGAAG
This sequence comes from Leisingera sp. McT4-56, assembly GCF_020514995.1. Lineage (NCBI taxonomy): Bacteria > Pseudomonadati > Pseudomonadota > Alphaproteobacteria > Rhodobacterales > Roseobacteraceae > Leisingera > Leisingera sp. McT4-56. The sequence continues at coordinate 33,543 of NZ_JAJALF010000023.1, forward strand.
ACGACCTGCCTAGCGACATCACGGTCTGGAACAATGACACCACGCGCATGCCTGCCAGGATGCACTCCGAATACCTGCGCGGGCTGTTTCTTGAAAACCGGTTGAGTGCGGGGCGCTTCGCTGTCGAAGGCAGGGTCGTGGCGCTCAAGGATATTCGCGTGCCGATGTTCGTTGTGGGGACCGAGACCGATCACATCGCGCCCTGGAAGTCGGTCTTCAAGATGCGCTTGTTTACTAACGGCGATCTTACATTCGTCCTGACGAAAGGCGGACACAACGGCGGTATCCTGAGCGAACCTGGACATCCCGGCCGGCGCTACAGGATCGGCCACCGGCCTGCCGGCGCGCTCTATCAGCCGCCGGACGAGTGGATAGCATCGCATAAACCCAAGAAGGGCTCGTGGTGGCCTGAGTGGGTAGCATGGCTGGCTGGACGCTCGGGCGAGCGGGCGAAACCGCACGTATCGAAGACAGACAGCAAACGGCCGAAAAGGCTTTACTCCGCACCCGGCGCCTATGTGCGCGTCCCATAAACAGTCTAAGACACCTGGGGCGTTGGAATGCGCTGTCGCCGGAGTCGGCCTGCCGCCCATAAAGGTCCATGGCACTGGCAGCGGCTTCGATCGGGTGTGGCAGTTCTGACCCCGGCTAATGTGGAGTTTCCGAGTTCGGCTGACAGATTTTGATCTGTCTTGCAGCCAAAGGAGAAACCAGCGTGAACAAAAAAAGCTCTGAGCGGCATCGCACGCAAGAAGCGCGTACTTGCCTATGCTGAGGAAATCGGAAACGTCGCCAAGGCCTGTCGTGAATACCGTTCTCGGACCGGATTTCTGCTTCTGGCAATTGTCGCACCTGACGCCCGGCCAATTGATCCGGGCACGTTTGACCACCGATCACGGAAGCACTCGGGGTTATTCACATTTGCATCCTCGCCGATCAATCCGCCTGCCCCGCCAATCCATCCGCAACAGCGGAAACACGCCTAGCAACCTGCGTTAAAATGCACGAGGAAAGGGCATAAGGGACTGAAAATATATAATTATTTCGAATTTCGCCCCGCCTCCTCAGGAACGCCGTTGTCGGCTATCAATGCCTTATGCCCCCGGAACCATAAGATTGGCTGCAGTGTTTGCGAGTGACTCGCGTTTCTCTGAAGGATGAATGAGATGAAGGATATCGATCTTAAGCAGGATATCTTGGACGAGCTGGACTATGATCCAAGCATTGATGCCGCTGACATCGGCATCGCGGTTGAAGATGGCACGGTCACCTTGACCGGGCATGTCCCGACCTATTCCCAGAAGCTGGCGGCCGAGAACATCGTCAAAAGGGTGAAGGGCGTGCGGGCCATTGCACAGGAAATCGAGGTGCGGCCGTTTGGAGCCCACAGGACAGCAGATGACGAAGTCGCGAAACGGGCGGCAAACTCCCTGCGCTGGGACAGCTCGATACCCAGAGATGCCATCAAGGTAAAAGTCGAGAACGGGCTCGTGACGCTCACCGGGAACGTCCGATGGTACTATGAAAAGCAGGCCGCGGAACGAGCTGTTCAAGGGTTGGCAGGCGTCAAAGCTGTTTCCAATCAGGTCCAGATTGTCCCTTCGGTCAAGCCGGCCGATGTGCGTCAGCGCATCGAAGACGCGCTCAGGCGCGATGCGGAACTGGAAGCGAAGCGTATCCGGATCAATGTCCATGACCGGGAAGTCACACTTGAAGGCCAGGTCCGGACCTTGGCGGAGCGTGACGCGGCTGAACGCGCAGCCTGGGCAGCACCGGGCGTCTCGAATGTGGTTGACCATATTTCCATCGGCAACTGACGCAGTCATGAAGCCGGGTGGATGAAGCCCGCCCGGCAACAACAGGGCATTGCCGTAGGCGCGTCGGCAGCTTGGCTGCTGTAAAAGCAGATGAGACTGATTGTCCTGATCACGGTGCCGAAGTCTCCAATTGGAACGTATTCTCAACCGTGGAGCCCGAAAATTGCTCAGCCGGGCAGAATTCAGCCTGATGCGTCCGGCTCCGCAGCCAAGTCAATCACACCCCTATTCCAGGTTGCTTGATCCTTTTCCCGCTACCGAAACAGTGCCGCGGAGCCTTTGACAGAGGTCATTGCCGGCAACTGCCTATATCCGTGGCAGTGGCTGCGGCTTGCTTCCGAAGCTGGCAGGTAACCCGCTTCCTGCCCGGGCCAAACCGTTTTTTCTCGCGGGAACCGGCTCTTGGGACGGCCCGGAGCAAGTGTTTGACCGCCTCGGCAGCCGGCCGGGTCCGAGGTTGGCCGAAATCCGCCAAGGCCTGCAGCTCACTCTTGTTTGTAACTCTGAAGCGATTGGATGCCTGCAAGCTTATGACACCTCTGTCCGCCAGCTGGTGCAGCCCGCGGCAGAGCGTTTCCACGGTCATGTTCAAAAAGGACGCGACATCCCGCCGTGTCAGGATCACCTCAATTTCCGGCGCGCCCGTTCCGGTGCCCATTGGCATCTGCTGAACCAGCCAGTAGGCGATGCGCTGAAGCGACGTGCGGCCCCGCAAGGCTGCCGCCCAAAGCCGGTGCTCGGTCAGCTGATGCTCCAGTGCAGAAAGATAGGCAAAGAAGATCTGCGGTCTTTCAGACTGGAAATCCTGGAATGTGCTGCGGGCCACCCAGCACACCTCTGCCGGGACAGCAGCTTCCCAGGAGAAGGCGTTTTCCACCGCGTTCAGCTCTCCGATCAGCTGTCCGGGGCCGAGTATCTGGAGCAACAGCTCCTCGCCATCCTCCGTGATCAGAAAAACCTTGACCAGGCCGGAAACGAGAATGCCGATGTTCCCGGCCTCTTCCCCCTGAACCGATATGCTGGCACCCTGCTTGTAATGCGCGCGGAAACTTCTGGACGCCAGATGGGACAGAGATCCGCTGCCGAGCATGTGGCACAGCCCGTGTTCCCTTGAGGCACAGGTTTCGCAAAGGCCGCCTGCAGATGTTGGAGAAAAGGCGCAGTTTGGCATTTTGCCCCCCCGTGGTTTAAAGTTTTACTCATCACACAGTCCCGGCGGACCGCCGGCTCCTGCAAAAACCCTCGCAGAACAGAGGCAGCGGCGGCAGGGGGGAAATTGTGCAGAATTGTGCGGGCTTGGAACGGCAAAAAAAGGCTGAGTGTTTTTAACGAGGTGCGCTTATGTCCAATCCTGATCCGCAGGATGCTGAACCCGCCGCCGAGGCGCTGTCTGCCCGCCTGTCCGCCTTTATTTCAGAATCTCCGCTGGCTGCGGCCATGTTCGACAGGCAGATGCGCTACGTTGCCTGGTCACGGCAATGGGCTCTTGATCATGGCGCAGATGGATCCGGCCTTCAGGGGCGGTGTTACCACGAAGAACTCCCTGATCTGCCGCCGCAGTTCCGCAAGGCCATTGCACAGGCACTGGCCGGGGAAAGCACCTCCTGCGAGGCGGAACGCTACCAGTACCCAAGCGGCCGCACCGTGTGGGAGCGCAGGCAGGTTCAGCCGGTCCTGAATACCGGCGGCGCGGTCGCCGGGGCGGTTGTCTGGTCCCAGCAAGTCACTGACCCAGGGATATTGGAAACCGCAAGCAGGGACCGTTTCCTCCAGGCGATGGACGCAACCGGAATCGGCGTACTCGAACTCGATTACCGCACCGGCTTAGTGAAGGCATCAGACGGCTTCCTGTCCCTGCTGGCAATAGGCGAACAGGATATTCCGAAAACGTTAACCGGTTGGGCGAAGGTTTTGCGGCCGGCTGACCAGGACGCGTTCCGCGCGATGAGCGATCAGGCGCTTGATCCAAATGGGAATGGCTTGATCAGCAGCGAACTGCGTCCGCTGGTCAGCGGATGCGAAAAACACCTGCAGGTTTTCGGCAAGGTTTTTTTCAACGGCAAGGGCAAGGGCGCCCGGCCGGAGCATTTTGTCTGTCTTCTCATCGACCAAACCAAACGTCAGCAATTGCAAGCGGCACTGGCCAAGGCCCAGCGGCTGGAAACGGTGGGGCAGCTGGCCGGGGTGATCGCCCATGACTTCAACAACCTGCTATCGATCATTCTTGCCAACCTGGAACTGGCGGCGTTGCGTGTGCCGGGCGGCGATGCTCAAGACTTTCTGAAGCGCGCGATTGATGCGGCTGAGGCCGGCGGCAATTTCAACGCAAAGCTGCTGGCCCTGACAGGGGAAAACGGCCGCAATCCGGAAGTCTTGCAGCTGGACAGCCATATACTCAAGACATGGGCAATGCTGGAGCATTTGCTGAACGAGTCTACCACCTTGCGCTTTCTGCCAGGTGCCGATGGCTGCTATGTCCGAGTTGATCCGCCGGAACTCGACGGCGCCGTGATCAATCTGGTGATCAATGCCCGCGACGCTCAGCCGGACGGCGGGCGCATCGATATTCGTACCGCGGATGTGTCCCTGGACGAGGCTGCCGCCAGCCGCTATCCGGACGGGCGGCCCGGCGAGTATGTCCGGCTCTCGGTGTCGGACAGGGGCACCGGCATGACCGAGGACGTCAGGAAACGCGCGCTGGAGCCGTTCTTCACCACCAAGGGAAGCGGTCTGGGAACCGGGCTGGGGCTGGCCAGCGTTGCTGCTGCCGCTGCCCGGGCAGAGGGGTTTGTTCACATCAGTTCCGAACCGGGCCAGGGTACATCCGTATCTCTGTTCCTGCCTGCCGCCGGACGGCAGGCCGCTGGACCGCAGGCAGACCAGAAGGACATTCAATTCGGAAACGGCGAGCTGGTGCTGGTGGTGGAAGATGACCCGAGGGTCCGCGAAGCAACGCTGCAGCGCCTTGAGGCGATTGGCTATGCCGTGACCGAGGCGGCGGATGCCGCCACTGCCCTGAAGCAGCTATCGGAAGGAGAACCCGTGGATCTGGTGTTCTCCGACGTCGTGATGCCGGGCGGGATGTCGGGCTACGGGCTGGCGGCAGAGGTCAGGCGCCTGTTCCCCGAAGTTGCCGTACTGCTGACCTCAGGGTACCTTTCCCGGGCCGTGGAAGCCGCGCTGGAAATGGACAACCGGCCGGAACTCTTGCGGAAGCCCTACACGCTCAAGGTGCTGGCTCAGGCCGTTTCGCGGGCGCTCAGGACCGTGCAGCAGGAGGAGTGACCTCGCCGCTGAAGACATAGCCGACGCCCCGCACCGACCTGATCATCAGCGGCGCTTCACCGCCGGGCTCGATTTTAGCGCGCAGCCGTGCGACATGGCCGTCCACCGTTCTGTCGAGGGGTGCCCACTTCCGCCCCAGCACTTCTTGCGAGATTTCATCCCGGCTCAGGACGCGCCCGGGATTGCGCAAGAACAGCTCCAGCAGCTGCAACTCGGTACCGGTCAGGTCTATGGGGCTGCCACCCGAGTCCCGGACCAGCCTGGCCTTCACATCGAACTCGCAATGGCCAAAACGGACCGCCGCCGCCAGATCAGAGGCCCCGCGGTAACGTTCCAGCGTCTTGCGGGTTCTCAGGACCACCTCCCGGATATGGAAGGGTTTGACGATATAGTCATCGGCACCGCATTCCAGCCCCCTCACCCGGTCAAAGGGATGGGCTTTCCCGGTAATCATGAGGATTGGAATATTGCGCCGCCGCCGCAATTCCCGGGCCAGCTCCAGGCCGTCCTGCTGCCCCAGGCCAATGTCCAGCGTGACAAGGTCTATCTCATAGGTCTCAAGCGCTGTAAACAGCCCCTTGCGGTCCCACGCCTCACGGACCGTCCAGCCTTCCGGCTCCAGCCCTTGACGAAGCGCCGCCCTGACGCCGGCTTCGTCATCTACGACAAGAATTTCAATTGGCTGCATGCAAGTGGCACTTTTACAATCACTGCGTGATCCAAAGACATCCTATCACACTTGCGTTATTGAATCCGGTATTTCTGCACCGCCGGAATACCTTCGCCGCAAGGCGGCGGTCTCAGGGGCTGCATACAACGTGCTGCGCCGCGAAAGACTTCCCCTTGGCGGCGCAGGATTCAGATGTCACGCCGCCTTGACAGCAATCTTCTTCTCGGAGGCGATGGCTGCCTCGGATTTCGGCAGGTGCACCGTCAGCACGCCATTGGAAAACGTCGCACTGATCTTATCCTGGTCGATATTGTCCGGCAGCCTGACCGAACGGAAGAAGCTGCCCCAGCGGCGCTCGCTGAGGTGGTAGCTGGGTTCATCCTCCTGCTTTTCCTCCGTCTTCTCGCCGCTGATCGACAATGTGCCGTTGCTTGTCTTCACCTCGATGGACTCCGGGTCCAGACCAGGCAATTCCGCGGTGACGGAATACTCGGTGCCGTTCTCGGTCAGGTCGATAGCCGGGCTCAAGGCCATTTCCGTGCGCAAGGATCCGAAATCCGGCCCTTCGCGGCTAAACCATGAGCGCGGCTCGAAGGCATCGAACAGGCGCTCCATTTCCTCCCGCAGGGTTCCAAAGCCGCCCCAAGGGCTGAGCGCGGGTGAACGCTGCGCCGGTGCCGTCTCGCGGGCAACGGGAACTTTGGCTTTCGTGGTCATAGGCATTCTCCTTTGTCAAAAGAACTCCGCTGACAGGGGCACAGGGGAAAACCTTTTCCCCGGCCAGCGGAGAAGTTTGCGGAACACTAGGACAAGGGACGTGGCTGCCTGCGACTGCTCAACGCGTCGTGTCCGCGAACAAAATTATGGAAGAATCGCGGTGTGCAGGCATTGATGGCGGTCAACCGGAAACCAGCGCCCGCACCGCCGCTGCCAGCTCCCCGGACGACAGCCGCACGAGGTTCTTCTGAAATTCCTGGCGCACACATTCGCGCAGCGTTCCGGGCAGTTCAGTCCGCCAAAGGCCGACGCAGCCAGAAGGCGCAATCAGTACCAGCCCATCGAAGGCATGAAGCCGGTACTGTTCGTCCAGAAAGCCCAGAACCTCTCTAAGAAAGGCACGCGCGTCCTCCTGCAAGGGGTCAGCGCCCGGTTCCACACCGGATCTTCGGCCATCTCTGGCCGAAGCAAAACTGCGGGTGGGTTTGTTGTGCAGAATGTCGCGCAGGTTCCGGCGCGCAGACTGCATCGTTATCTCTGCCGCTGCCTGATTGCGGGCGCCGGGCAACTCCCGGATTATCCGGGCGCGGCTGGTGTTCATGACCACATACCAGATCCGTTCTGAAGGGCCGGGCGGCATCATCCTGTCCTATTTGTGATGATCGGCCACCGCCCGGGTCAATTCACCCGTGAGTTCCAGGCCGGCAGCATGCGCCACGTCGCCAAGGCTGAGCATGCCGACATAGCGTTTTTCCTCGTTCAAGACCGGCAACCGGCGGATCTTCTTCTGATCCATGAGGTGCACAGCGTCCTCCACGGATTCTTCGGTGCGGCAAAAGACAATGCCAGGCGACATCACGTCCTCTGCCTTTGTCTTATTGGCGCTAAGGTTCTTTGCAACAACCCGCGTCGCAAGATCGCGGTCGGTGATCATGCCGATGAGCTTGTCATTCTTCCCAACCGGCACCGCCCCGATGTCATCTTTTGCCATGCGGGCGGCAATTTCACTGACAGGTGTATCAGCGCTGACCCACTCTGCAGGGGCATGCATTGCTTCACTGATCTTCATTGTATCCTCCATGCCAAAGCTTCTGACCCATTCTGGCCCGCGAGGGCCTTTGTGCATTGATGGCTGTCAAGCAGGCCCGGAGTGACAGCGGTCCATGCAATCACACCGGCTGCTAGGGCAAGAGTTGAAAGGCAGGCAGCACCTGACGGAAAGCTATGCGCCTTTCCGCGGTCCGGAGCTGACCCGCATTTCTAATGGAAGACCTATGAACCCTCAAAAAACACCGCCTGCCGCCGAACCAGATACCGCAGATCTCCGGGTGCCGCCCAAGGTGGTCTGGTTCATAACAGAACTGGCACAGGACCTGATGGGAAAAAGCGCCAGCACGGCACCGGAGGATGCCGGGGACGACGACAACCCTGCCGCAGACATACTGGAAGACTGAGGCCGGGATCCGGCAGAGGAAGAGCTCAGATCCGTGATCTCGGATCTCGATGAGGAAGCGCAAACCGATCTTGTCGCCCTCATGTGGCTGGGCCGGGAAGAGAGCGACTGGCAGGAACTCCGCGAACTGGCCGAGTTGGAGCACAACGACTTCACCGCTGACTATCTGCTCGGAACCCCGCTTCTTGCCGATTACTTCGCGTAATTTCCTGGCATTTCGTTGACGGCTGTCAATGGCGTGCGGCCAGGACCCAGCAATACTGTTCTCATCGATGGAGGGAGCCAATACCAGTGAAGGTCCCAGGCGAACCGCCGCAAGGCGCGGAGCTGCGGAACGATGGACTGGCGCGGCAATGAATGCCATCGGTCTGGGATTGCCGGCATTTCAGCGAGCGCAATAGGGGAGACCTTTGTTGTGGAAGCTGGGACCGGCAATCCTTCGCTGTTTTCAGTCGCTGGCTACCGGGGTCAGGATCCGTGAAATCCGCACCGCTTGCGCCAATACCGGACCGCGCTCTTCAGAGCAAAATGCTCCCGGAATTGCCATGTATCAAAACTCCAGTCCTTCCGGCTCTTCAGACTGCAGCTATGCAACTTTCTCTGCGGAGGCTGTCATGCAACGTTTCGCGTTCACTTTTATTGTACTCGCGTCCCCTGCAATGGCGGACGTGGAAGGCTACAGGCATATGCCGGATTGGAGCTACGGCCATGGCCTGTTCATGATCTTCGGGTCCATCCTGTGGCTGGCCGTGCTGGGTCTTATCATTGCCGGCATCATCTGGTTTGTCCGGCGCAACGAGGACAGCAAGGCTTCGCGCAGCCGCGAAAGCGCGCTTGCCGAACTCGACATGCGTTTCGCACGCGGCGAAATCGAACCCGAGGAGTATACCACCCGCAAGAAGCTGTTGGCGGGCTGAAGCGCACGGTTCAATCAAGGGCGCGTGCCCCCCAAAAAAACGGGGCAGACCGAATGCCGCCCCGCCATCAGCCTGTCCGGACAGGTGTCACCGCCGTTTCATTGGCCAGTCAGCATACACAACCGTTGCGCCCATCGCGACGATGACCGCACCGCCGATAACGGCCATCCAGGTCAGAATGGCCACACTGGAATAGCCCAGAACCCATGGTGAAATGATCAGCCAGGCACCAAGTACGATCTCAATCCATTCCTCCCAGATATTGAAGTTCAACAGGGCAGTGGCAGCGAGTGCCGCCGCCGCAATCCCGACAAGAACAAAGTTCCAAGTCGCCGGTGTCAGGCTTCCACCGTCCGCCGGGGTGACGTTGAGAAAAAACAGGGCTATTGCCAGCGCAAACCCTGTCAGCAGGGTAACTCCATCCTGCCAATGAATCCGTTGCATTCCCGAGCCTCCTGAGTTCTTCCGCGGCGCACCGCCGCTAACTCCATTATGCCCCGGCCTCCAGGCACGGCATTGACCCGCGTCAACGGATAAAATCCCTTGTTTTCAAATCGGTATCAAAAGCATGGGTCAGAATATCATCAACGGTTTCCAGCCAGACGACCTCCAGCACGTCCCGCGCGGCCATGGGAATGTCATCAAAATCACGCCGGTTGCGGTCAGGTAAAAGCACACGCGACAGCCCCGCGGCGGCTGCAGCCATCACCTTTTCCCGTATGCCGCCCACCGGAAGAACAAGGCCGCGCAGCGAAATCTCACCAGTCATTGCAGTGTCATTCCTGAGCTTGCGGTCAACAAGCAGCGAAACCATTGCCGAGAAAATGGCAGTGCCGGCGCTCGGCCCGTCCTTCGGCGTTGCTCCGGCCGGAACATGCACATGAATATCGGAATTCTCGAACACGGCTTGATCTATGCCGAGCTCGCCCATCCGTGCCTTGACAAGCGTCATGGCCGCCTGCGCGCTTTCGCGCATGACATCGCCAAGCTGCCCGGTCAGCACCAGCTTGCCTTTGCCGGGAACGCGGCTGGCCTCGATGAACAGGATGCTGCCGCCGGACGGCGTCCAGGCAAGCCCGGTCGCCACCCCAGGTACCGAGGTGCGCATTGCAACCTCATCCTCATATCTGGGCGGCCCCAGGATCTCTTTCAGATCGTCTGCGCCGATCTGCACGCTGGCCGCCTTGCCGCCGGCAATTCCGACGGCGGCGTGCCGCAACAATGCGCCGATCATGCGCTCCAGGTTCCGGACCCCTGCTTCCCGGGTGTAACTGCGGATAACGCCCAGCAGCGCGGCATCGCTGATTGCGGCCTGCTCCGGTGCCAGGCCGGTGGCCTCCAGTTGGCCCTTCAAAAGGTGCCGTTTGGCGATTTCCAGCTTCTCGTCTTCGAGGTACCCGGGCAGTGTTATGACTTCCATCCGGTCAAGCAACGGGGCCGGAATTGTCTCCAGCAGATTGGCGGTTGCCAGAAAAACCACATGCGACAAGTCAAAGCTGACACCCAGGTAATTGTCGCGGAACGCCGCGTTCTGAGACGGATCCAGAACTTCTAGCAACGCCGAGGAAGGATCGCCGCCAGGGCCTCTGCCCAGCTTGTCAATCTCGTCAAGCATCAGCACGCAGTTCCGCGCCCCTGCCCGCCGGATGGACTGAATCAGCATACCCGGCATCGCCCCGATATAGGTGCGGCGGTGGCCGCGGATTTCCGCCTCATCATGCACCCCGCCCAAGCTGAACCGGGCAAAGGGCCGTCCCAGGGCGCGGGCGATTGACTGGCCCAAGGAGGTCTTGCCGACACCGGGCGGCCCGGCGAGACACAGGATCGGTGCCTTGCCGGCAGGTGCAAGCTTGCGGACGGCAAGATACTCGATGATCCGGGCCTTGATCTTCTCCAGCCCATAGTGATCCTCATCCAGAATTCCCCGGGCCTCTTGCAGATCGACAGGCTGGGCCTCCGGAAGCTGCCACGGCAGTTCCGTCATCCATTCAAGCCAGGTCCGAAGCATCCCCGTCTCGCCTGCGGCTTCCGGCATCCGGTTGTAGCGCCCAAGCTCCTTGAGCGCATATCTTTCCGTGTCTTCCGGCATTCCGGCTGCGGTGATGCGGCGGGACAGTTCGGCAAACTCCTCAGCTGTGCTGCCCTCCCCCTCGCCAAGCTCCCGCTGAATGGCAGCAAGCTGTTCGCGCAGCACCGCTTTCCGGTGCCGCTCATCCAGCGCCTCGCGCGTCTGTTCTCCGATTTCCTTCGTAATGCGCAGCACTTCGACGCGCCTGGCCAGAAGGCGCGCGGTTTTTTCTATGCGCGCCCCGATTCCGAGCGTCTCAAGAATCTCCTGCCGCTCCGCGACCGGAAAATCAGAATAGGCTGCCGCCAGATCTGCCAGCAGGCCCGGTTCCGCCATATCCTTCACCGACTCGGCCAGCCCGCCAGGCGCGTCGGGAAGCAGTTCGAGAAGCTCCACCGTCAGATCCCGGAGATGCAGAAACCGGGCCTCTGTCTCAGGCCGGTGGTCAGCCGGCTCGGTGATTTGCTCCACATGCGCAACGGCAAACGGCTTTTCCTGAAGCAGTTTCGACAGGCGGAAACGCCCGGTGCCCCGGCAAATTATGTGGTTGCCGCTGTCCGGCGATCTCACGTAGCGCAGAATATCTGCTGTGCACCCAATTCTGTGCAGATCCTCGGCAGCGGGCTGTTCCAGGGAAGGATCGCGCTGAAGAATAACGCCAAGCGGCCGGTCCTCGCGGACGGCCAGCTCGACAGCGGCGACAGAGGCCTCGCGGCCGACCGCAAGCGGGAAAACCGTGCCCGGAAAGGCGACGAAATTGCGCACCGGAAGCAGTATCAGACCGTCAACGGCACAGGGCTCCGTAATTGGCGCCGGAGCCGGGCCTCCATTTTCTGCCGTTTGCTTTGCCGTCGTTTCCTCAGTCATCACAACTGCTCCGCAACTTCCGCATACGGATAATCAGACAGCCCTGCCCCTCCCGGCTGCTGACCTGGTAATGCCCGTCCGGGATCCTGACCTTGCGCTCGAAGGGGCCATTGGGCAGCTCGAGGCGCAAAAACCCTGCGGTGCGCCATTCCGGCGGCCGCTGCCTGTAACCGCGCAAGACAAGAACGCCGCTCTCGGCCGAAATCTCCACGCTGGACATGTCGACCCCCGGCAGCGCGACATAGGCCAGAACCTCAGAGTCTGTCTCGATCAGGTCCAGCGGCGGCTCCCAGGCCGGGACCGGCCCCAGGCCGAAAGTCACCCGGTGCAGTTCCTCCGCCCGGGCCAGCAGGCTCAGCGCCTGTGACAGCATCCTGTTTTGCGCGGTTTCTTTTGGCATTCTCCGTGTCCTGACACCTGCTTCCACCCTGTTTGCGGCAACAAGAGAGCTGCTGCATTGATGGGGCGCAATGCAGCCGTCCGCAAACAAAGGAAAATCCCGGTAACGCCTTCCAACAGCCAGGCAGCCGCATGGAAACCAAACCCGCCATAGGCACCGAGGACAGTCCGGGTCTGCAAGAAAACAGCCGGATCGCAGAACAGCTGAACCGCTATTCCAACCTTCTTGAATCGCAGGGCGGCGACGGTTTCCGGATCCGGGCATACCGGAATGCAGCCGCCAGAGTTGCCGAGCTGCGCCAGCCTTTGCGCACACTCTATCAAGAGGGCGGCGGCGCCGCGCTGATCGGGCTGCCCGCAATCGGGCGTGGCATTGCAGCGGCGATTGCAGAAATCCTGACCACGGGACGATGGCAGCAGCTTGACCGTCTGCAGGGGGAAACCGGACCGGAAGACCTTTTCCAAACAGTACCGGGCATAGGGCCAGCCCTGGCAAGCAGATTCACCGAACAGTTTGATGCCCAGACGCTGGAAGACCTGGAAACCGCATTGCGCAATCCCAGAATGAAGGTCTCCGGTCTCGGCCCGCGCCGCCGCAGCGCCATTCTTGCCGCGCTGTCCGGCAGGCTTGAAGCAATCCGTCGGATCCGGGCGCCGCGCCGCGGCGGGCACGAGCCTCCTGTACAACTACTGCTTGAGGCAGACGCCATCTACCGGACAAGGGCTGCGGCCGGCAAGCTGCGCACAATAGCACCGCGCCGGTTCAACCCAGAAGGCAAGGATTGGCTGCCTGTCCTCCACCTGACGCGCGGCGGCTGGCATTTGACACTGCTGTTTTCCAACTCCGCGCGCGCGCACGCGCTCGGGAGAACGGCAGATTGGGTGCTTGTCTTCTGCCACTTCGAGGACGAACCCGAAATGCAGTTCACCGTGGTGACACAGCGGCAGGGGCCGCTGGAAGGCCGCCGCGTGGTGCGCGGCCGCGAGAGCGAATGCGCCCGCTATTGGGCCGGCCAGCCGGTGGGGAACTGACAGGCCGCTCTGCTCCTTGCCCATTAACCGCCGTCAATGCGCCTGGCAGGAGCGCGTGGTCAAATACCAGCAACATGCCGTGGTTAGCGCCGGGAGGCCCAGCCGCCACCGGCATGAGCAAAGGGAGTGCACTTATGACCTCGGAACACAAGCGAAACCCTGCCGCCGCGCGGGGCGGCACCGCTGAAACGGAAGCGTCTCCCGGCGCGGGCCGCCGCCGCTTCCTGAAAACCGCAGGCCTGGCTGGCCTTGGCGCAGTGGCAGGCATGGCGGTTCCGTTTCACCGCAACCTGCCGCACGGGTTTTTCCCGGCCGCGATGGCCAGCGAAAACGGGCTGGCGGGCAAGGACGGTCTCACCCTGCTGAATGACCGCCCGCTGAATGCCGAGACGCCGCCGGAGCTGCTGGATGATCCAATCACCCCGACAGAACGCCATTTCATCCGCAACAACGGGCTCGCGCCAGATGACACAAGCCCCGAAGGCTGGATGCTGTCGGTTGACGGCTTCGTAGACAGCCCGCTGGAACTTTCGATTGCGGATCTCAGGGACCGCTTCGAAGTGGTCACGCTGGCGCTGACGCTGGAATGCGGCGGCAACGGGCGGGCCTTCTTCGACCCGCCGGCCAGCGGCAACCAGTGGACCTACGGCGCGGTGGCCTGCTCGGAATGGACCGGGGTGCGGCTGCGCGATGTGCTGCAGGCGGCTGGCGTCCAGGACAACGTGGTCTACACCGCGCACTACGGGGGGGACGGGCATCTTTCTGGTGATCCGGACAAGCTGCCGATCTCGCGCGGGCTGCCGATTGCCAAGGCACTGACGGACAACGTGCTGATCGCCTTTGCGATGAACGGGGCGGACCTGCACCCGATGAACGGTGCGCCGCTGCGGCTGGTGGTGCCGGGCTGGCCCGGCTCCTGCTCGCAGAAATGGCTGACCCGGATCGAGCTGCGCGACCAGGTGCATGACGGCCCCAAGATGACCGGCACTTCCTACCGCGTGCCCGCGTACCCGGTGGCCCCGGGCGACGACGTGCCCAAGGAGGATTTCCGGATTATCGAACGGATGCCGGTGAAATCGCTGATCACCTTCCCCGCCAACGGCGCCGCGTCCGGGTTGGAGACAGAAGTGCGCGGCCACGCCTGGTCCGGCGACCGCACGGTGGACCGGCTCGACATCTCCTATGACTTCGGCGCCAGCTGGCAGGCCGCAGAGCTGGACCCGCCGGTCAACGAAGGCGCCTGGCAGAACTGGCGCAGCAGCGTGCGCTTCCCGGTTGCCGGCTATTACGAGATCTGGGCCCGCGCCATCGACAGCGCCGGCGAAATGCAGCGTTTCGCCATCGACTGGAATCCCAAAGGGTATCTGAACAACCGGATGCACCGTGTCGGCCTGCGGGTCAGCTGATGCCCGGGCATCCGGCATCAGGGAAGGGCTCCCGTCAGGCACGGCTCAGGCTTGCAGCCGCCTGTGCCGCCCTGTGCAGCACGCTTTCGCAGGCCCACGCCCAAGCTTCTGAGGACAGCGAATTCGGCCAGCTGGTCGCGGCAGAGGGAGCGGAAGAAACCTACTATGCCTGTACCGCCTGCCATTCCGAGATGATCGTCGCCCAGCAGGGCAAGACCCGCGAAGGCTGGAGCGGTTTGCTGGACTGGATGACCGAGGAGCAGGGCATGCCCGAACTCGACCCTGACGAGCGAAGGATTATCCTGGATTACCTCTCTGCCCACTACAACACGGACCGGCCGAATTTCCCGCTCCGCTGAGAGCGAACCAGCAGCAAGGAGTAAAGCGATGACAATCAAATCCCTGGCGGTTGCGCTGTTTTCGGCAGAAGAGGCGCAGTGGCTCATTCCTGCAGCCGCGGATATGGCCAGCCGCACCGGCGCCCATCTGACCGGCGTGCTGCCGATGGAAGCCCAGGTGCCCTTTGCCGGCACCGAAGGCAGCCTGGTAAGCTACGGCGCGGCATTCATTCCCGAATGGCAGCGGCAGGAAGCAGTGGCTGTCGCCGAGGCCTTTCAGGCTGCTGTTGCGGGACGGGATTTCCTGTCCGATTTCCGCCAGCAGCCGCTGGGCAGCGAAAGCGCGGAGAACTTTCTGCTCGAGAATGTGGCCGCTGCGGATCTTGTGCTGGCGGGGCAATGCCCGCATCAGGGTGCCAGGCACAGCCACCGCCAGCTGCAGGAACAGCTGATCCGCCATTCCGGGCGCCCTGTCCTGATCCTCCCGGACGGCTGGCCCCCCGCCCTCATCGGCACAAACATCCTGATCGGCTGGAGCAATACCCGCGAGGCTATCCGCGCCGCTCACTATGCCCGTGCACTGGCGCAGCCCGGTGCCAGTATTTCGATCCTCCACATCGGCGACGGCGGCCTTGGGCTCGCCTGCCGCGAGGACATGGCTGCGGCTTTTGACAGGCACGGGCATGCCGTGACCCTGATCGACCGCGAAAAATCCTCACAGGATATCGGGTCCACACTGCTCAAGGTGGCAATGGAATGCGGCGCCGACATGCTGGCGGCGGGCGCCTTCGGGCATTCCTGGGCCTATGACTTCGTGATCGGGGCCGCCACGCGCGAACTGCTGGAACGTTCGAAGCTGCCGGTCCTGTTTTCCAAGTAGGCCGCGGCAGGACAGGAGGGTGCCATGCCGCCGCCAATTAATGCCAGGCTGCGTTTCCTCGGGGCCACCGGAACAGTCACCGGCTCCCGCTACCTGATCGAATCCGGGCGCCAGCGGGTGCTGATCGATTGCGGGCTCTATCAGGGCTACAAGCATCTCAGGCGGCGCAACCGCAAGCCATTCCCGGTCCGCCCCGGATCCATCACCGCCATCCTGCTGACGCATGCCCATCTCGATCATTCCGGCTACCTCCCGGCGCTGTTCCGCTCGGGCTGCCAGGCACCGGTCTACTGCACCCCGCCGACCCGCGACCTTTGCGGGCTGCTGCTGCCGGACAGCGGCCGCCTGCAGGAGGAGGAGGCGCAGCATGCGCGGCGCAAAGGCTATTCCAAGCACAAGCGCCCGGCCCCGCTCTACACTGAAGCAGACGCCTGGGCGGCGCTGCGCCGGTTCCGGCCCCACCCCTTCGGCAAGCAACTGGATCTTGGCGGCGGCCTGAGCGCCGAATTCATCCGCGCGGGCCACCTGCTGGGGGCTGCTCAGATCCGGGTCAGGGCCGGCGGCAAGACGGTGCATTTCAGCGGCGACCTCGGCCAGGACCGCGATCCGCTGATGCCGCCGCCGGAGCCCTTTGCAGGCGCCGATGTGCTAGTCTGCGAGTCGACCTACGGCGACCGCCTGCACCCTGCCATTTCCCCAGAAGACGAACTGGCCGGTATCCTGGCCCCGTTCCTGAAGCAAAAGGGCATCGTGCTGATCCCCGCCTTTGCCGTCGGCCGCGCACAGGGCATCATATACCTCCTCTCCCGCCTGATGACGGCCGGCCGCATTCCGCGGGTTCCCGTATTCCTCGACAGCCCGATGGCGGCGGACGCCACGGAAATATATGCCCGCCACTGCGCCGAGCACCGGATTGCCCAGCAGGACTGCGCGGCGGTGTTCCAGCTCCCTGTCCGGACCAATACGGTTGCGCAGTCCAAGGACCTGAACACCCGCGAAGGCCCGATGGTCATTATCTCGGCCAGCGGCATGATCACCGGCGGGCGCATCCTGCATCACGTGGTGAACTTCGGCAGCCGCCTGCAGACCATGATCGTGCTTTCCGGCTATCAAGCAGGCGGCACCCGCGGCGCCTCTCTGGCCGCAGGCGAACGCCGTTTGCGCATGTTCGGGCAGGACTACCGCATCAATGCCCAGGTCGCCCAGCTTCAAACCTTTTCAGGCCATGCCGACGCCGATGAGCTGCTGCGCTGGATGGCAGCCGGCACGGCACCTGCCATGACATATCTGACACATGGCGAGCCCGAAGCCTCCGACGCGCTCCGGCGGCGCCTCGCGCATGAACTGGGCCGCCCGTCGCGGGTGCCCGAGCACCTGGAATCGATCCGCATCGGTAGACCGTCATGATCCCGGCGCGCGCCCTGGCGCACGCCTTGCCCGGCGGGCCCGGCGCCGTCATCCGGCTGCCGCAAGATCCTTCCAGGCCTGGAACTGCGACAGGTACACCCGGCCGTTGAGGTCATCGAGGAAATGCGTCTTTTGCAGACGGTCCATCACCGGCCCCTTGACCTCCGACAGGTGCAGGCCGATGCCCTGCTCCTTCAGCCTCAGATTGATAGCCTCCAGGTTTTCCAGCGCGGAATAATCGATTTCGTTCACTGCGGAACACATCAGCACCACGTTCCGCAGATCCTTGTCGCGGGCCAGCCGGTCAAGCACCAGGGTCTCGAGAAACCGCGCGTTCACGAAATACAGGCTTTCATCAATCCTGAGACTCAAGAGGCCAGGGCTGGTCTCAACCTTGTGGCGGTTGATATTGCGGAAATGCTCAGTGCCCGGCACCCGGCCGACCTCAGCCACATGCGGGCGGGAGGTTTTGTAGAGATGCAGCAGCAGCGACATCAGCACCCCGGCCGAAACGCCGGCCTCAACGCCCAGGGCCAGCGTCATCGCTATTGTGACAGCCACCGCCGTGAAGTCCGCCTTGGAATATACCCAAGTCCTTTTGAGGATCGAAAAATCGACCAGGCTCAGGACCGCTGTGATGATCGTAGCGGCCAGTGTTGCCTTGGGCAGGAAATGCACCAGCGGGGTAAGGTAAAGGGCGGCGGCACCCAGACCGATGGCCGTGAATGCGCCAGCGGCCGGTGTTTCGGCACCGGCGTCGTAATTCACCACCGAACGGGCAAATCCGCCGGTTACCGGAAACCCGCCGGAGAACGCGGCCCCGAGGTTGGCCGCGCCAAGGCCGATCAGCTCCTGATCCGGATCGATGCGCTGACGTTTCCTTGCCGCCAATGTCTGCGCAACCGAAATCGATTCAACAAATCCGATCACGGAAATCAGCAGGGCCGGAACAAAAAGCGCTTGCAGCAGCTCCGGCGAAAACGAAGGCAATGTCAAAGGCGGCAGGCTTTGCGGTATTTCACCGACAATGGCGACGCCGCGCGCGTTCAGCTCATACGCCTGCACCAGCCATGTAGTAGCAACCACTGCCGCAACCGGCCCCGCCTTGACGGCAACATCTGACAGCGCAGCCGGCAGGCCAATCCGCCGCAGAAGCGGTTTCAATCCCCTGCGCACCCAGAACAAAAAGGCCGTGGCCCCGCCCCCGATCACCAGCGCCAGCAAGTTGGTGTCCGGGATGAGACCCGCAAGCGATGCGGCAATTTCCAGCAGGGTGTGGCCCTGCGCAGGCACACCCAGAATATGCTTGAGCTGGCTGGCGGCGATCAAGACACCAGAAGCAGTGATAAAACCCGCAATCACAGGATGGCTGAGGAAATTCGCAAGAAACCCCAGTTTCAGAAGGCCCATCGCCACCAGAAGCGCCCCTGACAGCATGGCAAGCGACAAGGCTGCCAGCGCATAGCCCATCGTGCCTTGCTCCGCCACCTGCCCGACTGCGACCGCAGTCATCAGCGACACCACCGCCACAGGCCCGACTGCCAGAACCCGCGATGTCCCGAACACCGCATACAGCAGTATCGGAGCAACCGAAGCATAGATCCCCGCTTCGGGAGGCAGCCCGGCCAGCAGGGCATAGGCCAAGGATTGCGGGATCAGCATGATTGTGACGACAAGCGCCGCGATCAGATCGCTGGACATCTGGGCGCCGGTGTATGAGCGGCCCCAATCAAGAACGGGCAGATATCGCACCAGCCGGGTCAGCACTGCACTCTCCTCGGATTTTTCAGGCAGCGCCGACCGCCCGGCACGCTGTTATGGGACACGGCAAGGCGAAGAACAAGGCAAAGCAGGCAGCCCGCCGGCAATCGCCCGGGTATCCTTCACGGCCACGCGCTCCGGGAGTGTTTGAGCATGTGCCGTCACAGCACATTCACCGGCACCTTGAGAAAACGCCTGCCGCTGTCATCGGGCGGCGGCAATTCACCGGCCCGCATGTTCACCTGCAGGGACGGTATGATCAGCCTGGGCAGGTCCAGCTGTGCATCTCGCTCGGTGCGGAATCTGATGAACTCCTCCCGCGTCTTGCCGCCGCCCACATGGATGTTGCGGGCCTTTTCCTCGGCAACCGTCGTCTCCCACCGGACCTCGCGGCCGCCGGGCGCATAGTCGTGGCACATGAACAGCCGTGTTTCCTCCGGCAGGCTCAGCACTTTCTGAATGCTGTCGTACAGTTCTCCCGCGTCGCCGCCCGGGAAATCAGCCCGCGCCGATCCGCCATCGGGCATGAAAAGCGTATCGCCGACAAATGCGGCGTCGCCCATGACATGCGTCATGCATGCGGGCGTATGGCCCGGAGTGTGGATGGCCAGGCACTCCATACTGCCAACCTCATAGCTGTCGCCATCGTCGAACAGCCGGTCGAACTGCGACCCGTCGCGCCGGAATTCCGTGCCCTCGTTGAATATCTTGCCAAAGGTCTCCTGCACGACAGTGATGTTCCGCCCGATGCCCAGCTTGCCGCCCAGTTCCTTCTGGATATAGGGGGCCGCCGACAGATGATCGGCATGGACATGCGTCTCGATCAGCCATTCCACCTGCAGCGCATTGCTCCTGGCAAAGGAGATAATCTCATCGGCATGTTCAAAGCTGATGCGCCCGGCGGCATAGTTGATATCCATCACGGAATCGACAATTGCGCAGGCGTTCGACGCCGGGTCTTTGACAACATAGGAGATCGTGTTCGTTTCAGAATCGAAAAACCCCTTAACGGCCGGTTTCACATTGCGGTTCACATGGTAGCCGGTCATGATTTCACGTCCTTTCCTGGTGCTTCTGTGCTGATGTGCGCTGACCGAACCACCTCTGGAGCCGCTTGGCCGCAAGGATTCCAGCGACCATGGCTGCGGCAAAGATAAAGACCTCGTAGTTGCCGGTGCCAAGCGCAGGCAGCGCGCCGCCGGGGCAGAAACCGCCAATGCCCCAGCCCACGCCGAAAACGGCTGCGCCGCCGATCAGGGGCAGATCGAGATCACGGCGTGCCGGCAGGTTGAAACGGTCTGAAAGCAGCGGGCGGCTGAAGCCGAACACAAAGCGGTAGCCGATAAAGGCAGTGGCCAGTGCACCCCCCATCACAAAGATCAAGGAAGGGTCCCACATACCGGCAAAATCAAAGAAGTTCAGGACTTTGGCCGGATTTGCCATTCCCGATATGGATATTCCGATGCCGAAAATCAGGCCGATGGCATAGCTGGAGATCAGTTTCATCGCCTATCCTCCGACAACGTGGCGCAGCACAAATACGGTCAGGGCGGTGACCGCCATGAAGGTCAGCGTGGCCACAACCGACCGCGGCGACCTTCGCGCCATACCGCAAACGCCATGGCCGGACGTGCACCCCGATCCAAAGGTGACGCCAATGCCGACAATAAACCCTCCAACTGCCAGCATCGCCGCCGGCACGGGCACCTGGACCACCGGCATCGCACCAGTAACCCCCATGACCGCCGCCGGCCCGGTGACCATGCCCAGCAACAGCGCAACCCGCCAGCCCGCGTCGGCGGCCCCGGATGGCGGCAAGAGTCCCGAAAGAATTCCGGTGGCCCCCAGAATGCGGCCCTGCACGGCCATCAGCAGCACCGAAGCGACACCGATCAGCACGCCTCCGGCAAGGGACATCCAGGGTGTGAAGGTTGTTTCTATTCCGGTCATCTGCAACGCCTCCAATCACCGTTTTCTTGCTGTGATGAACGAGGTGCGAAAGCTGGCCTCCGCAGCCAGGCCCTGCTGCCAGCTCCACAGAATAAGCCCACCCTGCCTGACCGGAACGTGCCGCGCATTGACCCGGCGCAAGAACCCGCTGGGTTTCGGGTCGGGCAGCTGCTGTTGATGCCAAGCAATGCATCCAGGTTCGCTCTTGGCTAGGCTTTCCGGGAATCGCTGGGATGATAGGAGGCTGGCCATGACCGGAAGAATTCTCGTTGCCACAGATGGATCGGAAGCAGGCAACCGCGCGCTCGATTGCGCCGCGGAACTGTCAAGCAAGCTTGGACGCGGGCTCAGCATCGTTCACGTCTTTCTGCACGGGCGGCCGCCGGCGGAAATGATGCAGCTGGCCGATTCCGAGCATCTCATTGAACAGGCCGCCAAGGCCCAGAACCTCACACCGCGCGGCCAGCCCGCAAATTTTCTCGGCCTCTTCGCCGGCGCCGCAGAAGAGGCTGACAGGGCCAAGGCCACACTGGCGATCGGCGAAAAAATCCTCGATTGGGCAGCGCACCGTGCCAAGGAAGCCGGTGCACGCGACGTGGAGACGCATATTTGCGCCGGCGATTACGCCGAAGCCATTCTGAAAACCGCTGAAACCGAGAATGCCGGGATGATCGTGATTGGCAGGCGCGGGCTGGGTCTGACCCGCGAGATCCTGCTGGGCAGTGTCTCTCAAAAGGTGCTGCACCACGCGAACTGCACAGTGGTTGTCACGCAATAGCCGGAAACCAGCAGACATTTGGTTTGGAGCCCAAGGAACGCGCTATGGGTCTTTACGCGGACGCCCCGAACAAGGCCCAGAGCAGCGGCCGGCTAGGCCCCTGGCCTGTTGCCGCGGTCACGGTGTTTGCGGATCTGGGCATGGATGATGGCGAGATCGCCAGGTACTTCGGTGTCGCGCCTTCCCTGATCGCGCAGCTGCGTCAGGCAGGGCGCCGGGGCCGGCAGCCGGTGTTCCAAGGCGGCAGCCTGCTCGAAGCCTGGCACCCAAGCGATCCGCCGGCCACACCGCCCTGGTGCGTAGGCCTGAGCCGGCTTCCCGAAAGATTGCGCCACGCGCTGCGCTGGCTGCCTTGGTAAGGCAGCTCCTTCCGAATTCCGCAACGGCGACTGGCCCGCCCCTAGTCCCAAAGTTCCTGTATGGGTTTGCGCATCGCTTTCCTGACCTGGTCGAACTCTCCCTTCGACACATGCCGCCGCAGCAGATCGAACACCGCGGACACTGCGCGCTCCGTGTCTTCCAGCGGCTCCTTGTCGAACCGTGCCTCAATTCTGGCCAGCATATCTTTCTTGCTGCGGGGTTTCACCGGTGTCTTGGACGGGTCCCAGCCATCATAGAAGACCCCCCGCACCAGAACCGGAAGCTGCGCTGCCAGATCGGCGGCTTCGTCAACGGACAGAAAATCGCGTACAGTGTGCAGCGTTTCGTGCAGCAAGAGATAGGCCCTGGACTTATCTGGCCAGCCTAGATCGTCGCAAAGCTGGTTCAGCCATTCGGCGAAAACCTGCGGGGAATGATCGAGGGTCTTGATACCTGTGGTTGCCATAGTTTTCCCTCCGGATTGGGTTTACCCGTTCAGGATCCTACAAGCCCAGCCGCCCCGCATTAATGGGCGTCAATGGCGCCGAACATGGCTGAACTTGCCCTCCCGGCACTTACAATCCCAACTGCATCACGGATGGCAGGCATTCTCAGCGTCCCGCCCGGATCCGGTCAAAGACTTCTTCCATGAGTTTCTCCGCCCGCGCCTGGCTGCCTGCAACCGCCATTGCATTGAGCGAGGCCCGGCCGGGGTGCGGTGGTGAAATCAGAATTACGCCTTCGCGCGACTGCCCGCACCGGAACAGGAGATCGCCAAGGGCTTTGCACTGCTGCGCAAGGTCCAGGGCTGCCTCTGCTTCGAGATTCTCCTGCACAACAACGATCCCTTCCGGGCGCCGGCCCAGCAGCCTGCCGGCTGCGGCAAGCGGAATTGAAACACCGCTCCAGCGCCCATTGCATTCGATCCAGTGGATCTGATCAGCGCCTGAATGGGATTTTCTCAGCACTGCGTCCAGCGAACAGGGCCCGAAATAGCCTGCCCTTTGGAACATGGCGCCAAGGCGTATGGCGTCGTTTTTCAGCGCTTGCTCAGTTTCGCTGCCCAGGCTGGCAAATCTCGCCCCGGCGAATTTGCCCTCATTTCCATGCACCAGCTGTTCGAAAACACCAAGAACCTCCGGCTGGCCTTCGCCGGAATGGGGAATCCACATTTGCACTGACGGGCTTTTCTCCACCCCGCTTTCCCAAACCCCCACAAGAACAGGGTATCTGCCGTCCCATCCCGTTGCCCGCAAACGCCGTTCCAGCTGGCCGCGGACTTCGGCTATGCCAAGACCTTCAAGCTGCGCAGCACTGAACCGGATGTTTCCGGCAGCGCCGGCACTGTCCGGCACTTTGACCACCACTTGCGCGGCTGTCCTGGCAAGGCGGGCAATCCGGCCCGCCGCCGCAGCGGGGCCGAATGCAAAGGCCGAGGGCGGCACGGAGTCCGGCCCGGCTATCTCCCGTGCCACGTCCCAGAACCACAGCTTGTCATTCACCCTGCGCGAGATGCGGGGGGACGGACCTGCAACATGAACCGGCAGCTGCGCGGCTGCTGCCAGGGCCTGCGCAAGATGCCACAGATGACCGGTCACCAGATAGGCATAAAGGGTCAGCGAACCCGCGGCCTCAAGTGCCTCCAGCAGATGCTTGAACAGGCCCGGGTCTGAAAGGCACTGTTTGGCCACCGGGGCCAGATCCGCAGCATGCGCCTCCAGGAAGCGGACCCGCTTCATGCCAAGGTGTTCCGACAGGTAGGTTTCAAACTCCGGGCAGCGCTGGCGGACCACAACTGTATCGCCGGGTTCAGCCAGCAAGGCCATGCGGTGATCGTGAAACCCGACCATCGCAGGCGTGAACAGCGCAATGCCGACCTGATCCCCAATGAACACGGATGCACCCAGGCCCCGGCCCTGCCGGACACCCGGCCACAGATCCCGCGACGTGATCAGCGCAGGCTCATCCCTTACCAGCCGCCTGGCGATCGCGTCGATGCCTGCCTCCCGTCCGCTCCCAGCCCGCGACGAATACAAAGCCGGTCCCCTTCTTTACGGCTGCAAATGCAGTCCATAGTATCACAGTTGCTTGCTGGACCGCTCTGACAGGAGCAGAAAAATGTGCCGCTTGTACGCAATGCATGCAAATGAGCCGACCCGGGTCGAATGCGGCCTGGTCAAGGCCCAGAATGCGCTCATGGCGCAAAGCCAGGGCGACATGGAAGGCATGATGCACGGCCACGGCTGGGGGGTTGCAGATTATCCCGATGGCGTTCCGGTCATCGAAAAACAGGTTTGGGCAGCCTACCACGGCGAACATTTCGCCAAGGCTGCCGCACGGGTCTATGCCCGAACTGCTGTTGCCCACGTCCGCAAGGCAACAGTTGGAACCACCAGTGTCAAAAACACCCATCCCTTCCATCACGGGCGCTGGATCTTTGCCCATAACGGAACGCTGCCCAACTTCGAGCAGCTCCGCTTCCGCCTGTTGGACCAAATGGACCCGCTGCACCGGTCAGAAATCCAGGGCCAGACTGACAGCGAGCATGTCTTCCGCTACCTGCTGAGCCTGTTTCTGCAGCACCCGGAAGAGGGGCTGCTGGAAACCGTGCGCCTCGGGCTCAGCCAGATCATATCCTGGTGCGCGGAAATTGATCCCGCCCGCCCGGCTGGTTTGAACATTGTGCTGACCGACGGGCAGAACCTGGTGGGTTCCAGGTTCAACCGCACGCTTTTCCACCTTAGCCGCAGCAGCCTGCATACCTGCACGATTTGCGGCGAAACGCATGTGAAGCATAAGCACGAAACCCCCTACATGGCGGTGGAGGTGGCCTCGGAGCCCGTCACCTTCGACGAGGACTGGGAGGAAGTGCCCAACGGTGTGGTGTTCCAGGCAACACAAGATTTCCGCCTGGAAATGCGCCCGCTCGCCGGACAGCAATAAAACTCAGCCACAGGCTTGCGCGCCGTGGCCCCCCGCCTTGGCCGGTTCCGCATCCGGCAGGGCGCCGCAGGAAAGGCGGCATTGCGCCGGCCGCCCCTGGCAGGTCGACAGAATCGCACTGCCCCGGTATCGTGATGCTTGCAGCGCGAAACCAAATTTCTCCAATGCGGATAGGTGCAAAGTACGGGACCTGGCCCTGCGCCCGCGCGGTCATTTCTGACAGGGAACGTTCTGATGACACGGCAAACCCCGATCCCAAGCCAATCTGCCTGCCCTTCCAGCCTGCGCATCGGCGCAATGGATTTTGACGGCAGCGACATTGCGCTGCTGAATTTCCGCAACAGCCTCCAAAGCGTCCCGGCCAACAGAACCCTGCTGCATGACGGCTCCGACAGCGGCAAGATCATCATCGTCGCCGACGGCTGGCTTGCCACCTCCAAATCCTCCCTCAGCGGCGAGGTGCAGCTGATCGACCTCTTGCTGCCGGGGGATATCGCCGATCCGACCTCCGCTGACGGAAAAACCGCCGGGCTGAACATCGAGGCTGTGACGGATGCCAAGCTCTGCGCCATTCCCCTCCCCGACTGGCACAAGATGCTGGCCGCCTCTCCGCGGCTGGCGCGGGCCAATGAGCTGGTGCAGGCCGCCGAACGCAGCAGGCTGTCCGAACGCATGCTGCGGCTGGGCCGCGGCAGCGCCGAAAGCCGCATCGCCTATGCCTTGATCGAACTGTCCTTGCGGCTGAAACCGTTGGGCCTTTCGGAGAATGGCGCCTTTCACCTGCCCCTGACCCAGCAGCGCATCGGCGACTTCACCGGCCTCACCGCGGTGCATGTCTGCCGCACCCTGCGCCGCTTTGTCAGAAACGGCCTTGTGGAAACCGCCGACCACATGGACGTCCGGATCAACGACCTCACCACCCTGGCTAAAGTGGCAGGCGTCGAACCGGACCGCCTGGCCGCCGAGATCACACCAGTGCCGGACTAGGGTCATGCCCCTAGCGGTACTCGCCAATCTCTCCCAGCGCCTCCCCTGCCAGCTGCTCCGACGCATTCACCGCAATGTCGGTGACTGACAGCAGCCCTGCCAGATGCCCTTCGTCATCCAGCACCGGCAAGCGGCGCACCTGATGATCCCCCATCAGGGCCGCCGCAGCCTCGACCGTGTCCTCTGCCCGGCAGCAGACCGCGCCCGGGCTCATGACGGCGGCAATCGACAGCCCCTCCAGCCCGCGCTCCTGCCCGGCCAGCGCCAGCACCAGATCCCGGTCGGTCAGAATGCCCACAATCCGCTCGTCCTCGACAACCGGCAGCACGCCGAAGCCACGGCTTTGCATCTGCTCGGCCGCGCTGGCGGCACTGTCCTGCGGGCTGGTATAGCTTGCAGGAACGGTCATGATCTCTTGTACAAGCATGGTCATATCCTCTCTGGACCGCCCCTGGCGAACCACTCGAAAGCCGCCAGCGGGCTGCTTGCGCCAAAGGAACCGCTCAGCTGTCCTCGAACCAGCTTGAGCCGCTCCATTTCCAGCCTTGATCAGCGCGGCCGCCGCTGCATTAACCGGCGTTAACACACCCGGCGGCCGCGCACCTGCCCTTGACCGGTGTCAACCGTACCCTCTCTTGAAACTGCTATATGTCATAAGCGGCTAAGGTATGCGCATACCGCGCCGGAGGCCCGGAGCGGGGGAGGATATGTGAGCCATGAGTTACAAGACCATACTTGCCTGCCTGACATCGGAATTTACCGCCGGGCACCTTCTGCCCGCGGCCTGCGGCTTGGCCCGGCGGTTCAATGCCCACCTGACCGGCCTCCACACCCGGGAAGCCTTTGTTCCCTATTCCGGCATCGCCATCGCCGCCGACGACGTCACGTTCGGGGATTTCAACAACAGGGTGGCTGAAGAAGACCATAGAATAGAAATGCAGTTTCAAGCAGCGACAGACCAGGCCGGCTGCATGGCGGAATGGCGCTCGCAGGCGGCCCGCTCTCCGGATGCCACGGATGAACTGCTGGAATCCGCTATCCGCTCCGATCTGGCCATAGCGTTGTTTCCTGACTCGCAACAGGAGCGGTTTGATCAGAGGGGGTTCCAGAAGGATCTCGTCGTACACAGCGGCCGTCCGGTGCTGCTGCTTCCGGACGATTGGTGCGATAAGCCCATCGGCACCCGCATCCTCGCCGCTTGGAAGCCTACCCGGGAAGCCGCCCGCGCCCTGCACGACGGGCTGCCGTTCCTGAAAACCGCCGCATTTGCAGAGATCGTCACCATCGAAGAGCACCCGCACGAGGCCGCGGAGTTCTCCACCGAAGGGCATGAGATCGCCCGGGTGCTGTCCCGGCACGGGGTGACGGCAGAGGTCCGCCAGATCCAGGATAGGGAGTACGGCACCGGCACCCGCCTCCTGATGGAGGCAGCCAGCCAGCAATGCGATCTGCTGATCATGGGCGGCTGCGGCCATTCCCGGCTGCACCGCCTGATATTCGGAAACGCCTCTGCACATGTGCTGCGCGAGGCCCGGATTCCGGTGCTGATGTCCGGCTGAACGGTGCCGCGATGCCCGCTCCGGATGCCCTGCCCGTCTACGGTCTTGCTGCGGTCTTTGCCGCTGCCGCATTGGTGGTCTGGTTCGCAGGCACCCGGCTGGCAATGGCCGGGGACGAATTTTCAGAGCGCTACAACCTGGCCAAGGAATTTGTCGGCCTGCTGTTCCTCGCCACCGTCACCGAACTGCCGGAAATCGTGACAACCGCCACCGCTGCGCAAGTGGGCAATGCCCAACTGGTCCTCGGCAACATGTTCGGCGGGATCACAATGCAAACCGCAATCCTGGCGGTCGCCGGCATTTTCGCAGTGCGCTATGCGCTGACCTCCTGGCCCCGCAAACCCAACCACGCGCTGCTGGTGCTCCTGCTCGTCCGGCAGCCCGCCGGCGCCCAGCTCAGCATCGCCGCCGGCATCCTGGTCACCGCGATCTACGTGGCCGGCCCGCTGATCCGCCGCACCCCAGGATACTCGGCGCAGGCCTCGATTCCTGGCTGGTGCTGGCCGTCTACTTCGGCTCCATCGCCGCCCTCTACCATATCGGCTGACCCCAGGGCCGTTCTCTGTCAAAGAATACATTGCCCGTCATGATCAACTCCACGAAACCGCATGGATGGGTTCGTGAACTAAAATGCAGCCACGCGGTTTTTGCGAAGCGGTCGGGCGCGATGTAGTACATGAATGCCGGGATGGCATCGCTGTTCGGTTTGCCTTTCAAGGCGATTTTTCGCCCAAGTACTTCCGTTCTTCCGGGGGAAGCGAGCGGGCCTGCACGGCAAAACCGGCGTATTCGCTCGTCGCAATGCAGGATGGAAAAGGACAGGGCATGGCCCGAATGTGCCCTCGACGCGGTCCACAACAGAAAATTCGCGTGGCTCGGCGAGCCCCCCGCCGGAGGCTCGGTCGTCCTGTGCCGCGCTGGCGCTTCGGCTTCCGCCTCGCAGGCTAGCGGGCGCCGCGGGATATCACTTCCAGCCTCAATCCGCACTAGCCGCAGCAGACAAGTAGCGCACGGCTGAGCCCACCGTTGCGATCTGCGCGTAATCGGCCTCCGGGATATCGATGCCAAGCCGCTGGTGCAAAGCCGCGGCCAGATTCAGCACATCCATCGAATCCAGTTCCAGGTCCTCCTGCAGATGATCCGTGTCCGACACCTCAGCGGGGTCAATGTCCGGGGCAACCCGCGTCAGCTCTTCCAGAAACAGGGCACGCATTCCGGTCTGTGTCATAACGCCTCCGGCTGTGAAATCAGAGTTTCGAATTCGCTCAGGAACCGGGCTGCCTGCCGCCCGCCGCTGACCCTGTGGTCGGCGGCGACGGTCACGGTGACGACCCTGCGCGGCACGACCTCGCCGCCGTGCACCCAGGGCCGCAGCTGCGGCGCCCCGATCCCGATCAGCGCCACCTGCGGCGGAAAGATTACCCCGGCCATCACCTCGCCGCCGGTCTCGCCCAGGCTGGACACCGTGATCGTGCCGCGGGTCAGCTCGGAGCTTTTGAGCCGCCCCGCCCGCGCGCGGGCGACGGTATCCCGCATCGCAGCCATGGTCCCGTCCAACGTCATCGCGGGCACATCGGCAAGCGCGGGAGCCACAAGACCGCCGCCGCGCAGCGCCACCGCAAGGCCTGGATTGACCTGTTCCGCGGGATGGAAGGCGCCGTCTGTGAAATGGCCGTTCAGGGTTGCCGCCTTCTGCGCCGCCAGCGCCGCCGCCCGCAGCAGCACCGCGCCCAGCAGGATCCGCTCCGACGGCGGCACCCCGGCATTGCGTGCCGCCAGCATGTCGAGGGCGCCCTGCACGTCCATGGTCTGCGACAGGTAGAAATGCGGGATCGTCTGTTTGGAGCGCGTCATCGCGGCGGCAATCGCCTTGCGCATCTCATCAAGGCGCGAGGCCGGCGCGCCGGTATCGCGCTTTCCGCCCGGTTCTACATCCGCCAGCACGACGGCGCCGCCGGGGCCGCTGCCCGTCACGGTGCCCAGGTCCAGCCCCAGCTCCGCCGCCCGCACCCGCGCCGCAGGCGACGCTTTGACCGTACCGGCCACAGCAGTTGCCGCGGCAGGCACAGTGCCCCGGGCGGGCGCGGGTGCGGTTTCAGCAGCAGGTTCCGGTTTGATTTGCGGCTCCAGTTCCTGTTCCGGCTCCGGCACCGCATCCAGCTCAGGCGCCGCTTCCCCCTCAGCCCGGATCACCGCCATCGGCGCCCCCACCGGCAGCACCGTGCCGGGCTTCGCCTTCAGTTCCTGCACCGTGCCGGCCTCGAAACACTCGATTTCGATCGCCCCCTTCTGGGTCTCGACCACCGCAACCGCATCGCCGCGGGCCACGGTGTCACCGGGCACGACCAGCCATTCGGCCAGGGTGCCGCTTTCCATGTCAGCGCCGAGCGAGGGCATGACGAAGAGACCCATCTTACCCGGCTCCCATCACAGACCGCACCGCCGCCACAATGGCCGGCACCTGCGGGATTGCCGCGTCTTCCAGATGCTTGGGATAGGGGATCGGCACCTCCGCCGAACAGACCCGCCCGACCGGCGCGTCCAGCGTCCAGAACCCCTGCTCCATGATCCGCGCCGAAATCTCGGCTGCCAATGATCCCGACCGCCAGCCCTCGTCGACGATGACAGCACGGCGGGTCTTGCCGACCGAGGCCAGGATCGTTGCCTCATCCAGCGGCCGCAGGCTGCGCAGGTCAAGAACCTCCGCCGAGATGCCCGTGTCCGCCAGTTCCTCCGCTGCCTCCAGCGTCTTGAACAGCGACCCGCCATAGGTGATCAGGCTGATATCGCTCCCCTCGCGGCGGATTGCGGCCCGTGAGATATCCACCGGTCCCGCATTGCCGCTCAGCACGTTTTCGCGGTTGTAGAGCATCACATTCTCGAAAATCAGCACCGGGTCGGGATCGCACAGCGCCGTCCACAGCATCCCGCGCGCGTCCTCGACCGTGGCCGGCGCCAGCACTTTCAGCCCCGGGATATGGGCATACCACCCTTCCAGGCTGTGCGAGTGCTGTGCCGCCAGTTGCTTACCCGCCCCGGTGGCCATGCGGATCACCAGCGGCACCCCGAACTGGCCGCCGGACATGTGGCGGACGGTGGCTGCCGTGTTCAGGATCTGATCCAGCGCCAGCAGCGAGAAATTGACTGTCATCAGTTCTACAATTGGGCGCATCCCAGCCATCGCCGCGCCGATCCCGGCGCCGGTAAAGCCCGACTCAGACAGCGGCGTGTCGCGGATGCGGGCCTCTCCGAATTCTTCCATCAGCCCCTTTGACACCGCATAGCAGCCGCCATAGGCGCCCACGTCCTCGCCCATCAGAAACACCCGTTCATCGCGTGTCATTGCATCGCGGAGGGCCTCGCGCACCGCCTCCCGGTAAGTCACCACCCGGGTTTCCCCGCCAGGCGCCGCAGGTTCAACGGGACCGGGCTGCGGCCCCAGAACATGACGCGTCAGGTTTTCAGCGGGCTCCAACGTGCCGTCTTCGGCAAATTGAACCGCCTCTGCAATCTCCGCCCTGATCCCCGCCTCGATCCCGCCAATCTCGTCCTCGTGGATCAGCTTGGCCTCCAGCAGCCAGTTGCGGAACCGGACAATCGGACCGCGCTTGCGCCAGTCATCGACCTCGGCCTTGTCGCGGTAGAGCTGAGCATCGAACATCGAATGGGCGCGGAACCGGTAGGTGCGGCATTCCAGGAACACCGGCTTGCCAGTTTCGCGGATCTCGGCAAGCGCCCGCCGCGCGGCGGCTTCAACCGCCACCACATCCATCCCGTCCACCACCTCGGCGCGCACCCCGTAGGCGGCGGCCTTGGCGCTGATATCGGTCTCGGACTCGCTGCGCTTCAGCGCGGTACCCATGGCATAGCCGTTGTTTTCACAGACAAACAGCACCGGCAATCCCCAAAGAGCGGCCAGGTTCATAGCCTCGTGGAATTCCCCTTCAGCCACCGCTCCCTCGCCAAAGAAACAGGCGGTCACATTGGGATCGCCGCGCAGATGATCCGCCAGTGCCAGCCCCGCCGCCAGCGGCAGCCCGCCGCCGACAATTGCATTGCCGCCATAGAAATTGGCCGCCGCATCATAAAGATGCATTGAACCGCCGCGCCCGCCCGAGCAGCCCTCTGCCTTGCCGAACATCTCCGCCATCACCGCATTCATCGACACCCCGCGCACCAGCGCATGACCGTGCTCGCGGTAGGTGGCGACAATCCGGTCGCTCTCCGCCAGCACCGGGATCACGCCCGCGGCAATCGCTTCCTCGCCATCGTAAAGATGCAGGAAGCCGCGGATTTTCTCCTGGGTGTAAAGCTCGGCGCAGCTGTCCTCGAACATGCGGACCCGCATCATCGCAGTCAGCAGTTCGCGAACATGGCTCCGGTCAAGGCGGGTTTTCTCATGGGTGCTCATGTCTCATCGCTCTCCAATGTCGAGATGTCCCCCTCAGGCAGGCCCAGCTCGCGCGCCTTCAGCAGCCGCCGCATGATCTTGCCGGAACGGGTCTTGGGCAGAGTGTTGCGGAACAGGATGGCGCGCGGCGCCACCGCCGCCCCCAGCCGCTTGCGCGCATGGGCCCGCACCTCGCGCTCCAGGTCTTCGCCCGGCTCAAAGCCCGGGTTCAGCGTGGCATAGGCCTTGACGATCTCGCCCGCGGTCTCATCCGGCACACCGATCACCGCCGCCTCGGCCACCGCCGGGTGCTCGATCAGCGCGCTTTCCACCTCAAACGGGCCGATCAGATGGCCGGACGTCTTGATCAGGTCGTCCTTGCGCCCGACAAACCAGTAATAGCCCTCCTCATCACGGGTGGCCAAGTCGCCGGACAGATACCAGCCCCCGGCAAAGCATTTCCGGAACCGCTCCTCCTCATCCAGATACCCCCGCATCACCGAAGGCCAGTCCGGCCGCAGCGCCAGCTCCCCGGTCTCCCCTGCCCCGCATTCCGCCAGCCCGCCATTGCCCTCTTTCAGGATGGCCGCCGTGATCCCTGGCAAGGGCTTACCCATCGATCCGGGCTTCACCGCCATGCCCGGCAGGTTGGCAATCATGATGCCGCCGGTTTCGCTCTGCCACCAGTTGTCGTGGAACGGCTGCGGAAACACCTTGCGGCTCCACTCCACCGCCTCCGGGTTCAACGGCTCGCCGACGCTGGCCAGGAACGTCAGCGACGAGAAATCATAAGCCGCCGCCGCTTCCGCGCCCGCCCGCATCATCATCCGGATGGCGGTGGGCGCCGAATACCAGATCTCGACCCTCTCGCGCCCGATGATGCCGTACCAGCGTTCAAGGTCGAACTCGGCCTCATCCACGATCATCGTCACCCGGTTCACCAGCGGCGCGATGATGCCGTAGGAGGTGCCGGTCACCCAGCCGGGGTCGGCTGTGCACCAATAGACCGCACCCGGCTCCAGCCCCAGGGCGATGCGCCCCGAATAGGCGTGATAGACCACCGCGCCATGCACATGCACCACCCCCTTGGGCTTGCCGGTGGTGCCGGAAGTGAAATGCACCAGCGCCGGGTCTTCGGCGCCGGTGCGCACCGTTTCAAAGTTCTCCCCTGCCCGCTCCAGCGCCGGCCCCAGCGCCACGCAGCCCTCCGGCGCCTCGCCGCCGGCCACCAGCACCAGCTTCAAGGACGGCAGCTGGTCCCGGAACGGCGCAATCTTGCGCCGGTACAGCGCCGCAGTGGTGACCAGCACCCTGGCCGCGCCGATCTCCATCCGCGTCCGGATCGGTTCCGGGCCAAAGGCAGCAAACAGCGGCGTATAGACCAGCCCCGCCTTCAGCGTGCCAAGAGCGCAGGCGTAAAGCTCCGGCACCCGCCCGATCAGGGAGTAGACACTATCGCCCCGCTGCAGCCCGTGCGCCCGCAGCAGATTTGCAAACTTCGAGGACAATGCCGCCAGATCAGCATAGCTCAGCTCGCGCCGGCTGCCGTCCTTGCCCAGCCAGCGGATCGCCGTCTGGGCGCCATAGCCCGCAGCAACATGCCGGTCTGCGGCTTCATGCGCGATGTTCAGCCCGCCATTCAGGCCGCTGACCAGTTTCTCGGTTCCGGCCCACCGGCTGCCTTCGCCGCCCGCTGCGGACGCCTCCCCGGTGCGCGGGCCCTCATCACCTGTCTTGCGGTCATCCACGATGCCATCCTCCCGGCCCCATGTTCCCCCGGGAACGCCCCCGCCGCTATGATACGCATCAATCGGCTGCAGAGGGCTGCCGCGCTGGCCGGGCGCGCCGGATTTGATGGCCGGCGGCAATTCTGGCACTCTGTTTCAGATGTACTGGAATGTGTTGCCGGCACTTGGCGGCATCGGCCTCTTTCTGATTGGAATGCTGCTGCTGACCGGCGGTCTCAAGACACTTGCCGGGGCGCGCCTGCGCAGCATTCTGGGCCGGTTCACATCGACCCCGGCCACCGGCGCGGCAACCGGCGCGGTGACAACCGCGGCGATCCAGTCCTCCAGCGCCACAACCGTCGCTGCGGTCGGATTTGTCGCCTCCGGCTTGCTCACTTTTCCGCAGGCGCTCGGGATCATCTTCGGTGCCAACATCGGCACCACGATGACCGGCTGGCTGGTTGCTATCCTGGGCTTCAAGCTCGACCTCGGGCAGGCCATGCTGCCGGTCGTCCTGCTGGGTGCCCTGCTCGCTCTCTCCGGCAGGCGCAAGATCTCCTATCTCGGCCAGGCCCTGGCGGGCTTCAGCCTGATCTTCATCGGCATCGAGCAGATGAAATCCGGCCTGGAAGCCTTTCAAGGCATCGTGACCCCGGACAGCTTCCCCTCCGACAGCCTTGCGGGCAGGCTGAAACTTGTTGCGGCCGGTGTCCTGATCACCCTGGTCACCCAGTCGTCGAGCGCGGGCGTTGCCACCGCCCTGGCGGCCCTGAGCGCCGGGGCGGTGAATTTTCCGCAAGCGGCGGCACTGGTCATCGGGATGGACGTCGGCACAACCTTCACGGCTGTTCTGGCCACGCTGGGCGGGGGCACCATGGCCCGGCGCACCGGTTTTGCGCATGTGATCTACAACCTGATGACAGGCGCCCTGGCGTTTTTCCTGCTTGGCCCGTTTGCTGCCGCCGTGTCCTATTGGGTTGGCTCCCAGGACTCTCTTACAGCGCTCGTCGCCTTTCACAGCTTCTTCAACCTCCTGGGCGTGATCTTCATCCTGCCCTTCGCGCGCCCGTTTGCGCGGCTGATCGAGTTCCTGATCCCGGACCGGGGCGCTGCATTGACGCAATCGCTGGACCACCTGATTCTTCGCGAGCCGGCAGCCGCAACCGCCGCCGCCAAAGTTGCGGTAAACCGGGTTACGGCAGCTGCCATTCATCACCTCAGAACGCTCACCGGCGCCCCCGTTCCGGGCAACAGCGATTACGAGTGGGGCCACCTCTCCTCGGCAGTCACGGAAACCAGCACCTACCTCGACAAGATTGAACTGTCCGGTAATGCCAGCGCGGAATTTGCCGAGATCAAGGGCATGTATCACATCCTCGACCATCTGGACCGGCTGCTTTACCGCTGCACGCAAACGGACAGGATCAGCGAATTGTCGAATGACATGCGGCTGCGGCGCCTCACCGGGGTGCTGACCCTGGCAACTGCCGATGCCGGGCACGCCGGCAGCCCTGATGAATGCGAGCAGTTGTTGAACCGTGTCCGCCGCATCATGCGCCAGCAGCGGAAATCGCAACGAGACCGGCTTATCTCCGAGGCCACAGACGGCACCTTGCCGGACGAAACAGCCTGGCTGAGACTCGATGCGGTCCGCTGGCTGCACAGGGTGGCCTATCACCTCTGGCGCATCCGGCTGCACTTGAACCTGCTGGAAAAGGACGCTGCCGGCCCCGGCCTCAAGGCGGTGACTGGGGAGGAAGCGAAGCTGGATGCCGAACTGGACTAAGGCCTGCCACATCAATGGGCCCGCCGGTCTTTATCAATCTCCTGAGCCAGTTTCCTGCCATTGCGGTATCAACCGCGCAGGGCCAGTGACTGGAAGTTGCCTTGTCTTGCCTTCAGCTTTGACAACTTGAAACGCTCCGGCCCCGGCCTTGGCAACGGCAATAAGGCCTCACCGGTCCTCCGGCGTCCGTTCCAGCCGGGCCAGCGTCCTGGCGATGGCCTGCGGAAACCTCTCCTCAATTTCCGCGGCAGAATAGCTTTTGCCATCAACACCCGCTGCCGTCACCCCGCCGCGGTGAAAGGCCAGGATAAGCACGGGCCGCTTCTCCCCGGAGCAGGCGGCTGCTGCCGCGCCGCAGTGGTGCGACCGCTCAACCCGGCACACCGCCGCAAAGGCCCGCGCTCCGGCCCGGACCGGAGGGTCGACCACCCAGCTCACCGCACCGGCCCGAAGGCGTCCCATCCGAACCGCACCGCCGGCCCGATCAGCGCCGCCGGAACCAAGGAAACGTCCAGTTCTGCCCGGCCGGACAGCACCGCCCGGTCAAAGACCGGCTGCAGGCTGACCTGCAGCCTCCGAGCCGGAAGGGTTGCGTATGCCAGCGGCGCCAGCATCCCGAACATCTGCCCCGTCTCCGCCGGATCGCCGGATCCGAATTCCGCGTCAAGGATCAGGGCGCGGACGCGGATGCGGCGCAGTATGGCAACTGCCAGCCGTGCTGCCGCAGGGACAAGCCTGCGTGCATCGAAGGGCCGCTTGCGGCTTGGCTTTTTGGCCGCAGGGTGCGGTTGCCGCCTGCCGGAGAGCCTGATCCGCGGCCCGAACCCGCCCAGCGGGCGCAGCGCCGCCGAATAGGCCAGCCCCGCCTCCTTGCGCAGCACCAGCTCGATCCTGAGCGGCGAAACCAGCACCAGAACGATCAGGGCAAACAGCACCGCCAGCAGCGCGGCAAGGGCTGCGCCAAGGCCCGCCATGATCAGCCCTGCCCTTTCCTGCCCTTCGCGCCCCCAGTCTGCGCCGCCGTTTCAATGGCCTTTCCGGCTGCGTCGCCCAGCACCGCCGCCAGCGTCGTCATCGCCCCCTGCACAGATTCCACCCGCGCGCCGCGCTGGTCGATGATGATGGCCCCCAGCGGCTTGATGCCGCCGCCCGCCCCGGTGCCCGCGCCTTCGCCGGTCTTGGCATCCGCACCGCCGCCGGCCCCGAAGCCGAACCCGTAGCTGACAATCGGAATGACCGTCGCATCGCCCTTCTCGATCGGATCCCCCAGCACGTTCTTGGCGTTCAGCAGCCGGTCCAGTTCCTCCACAGTGCCTTTCAGCAGACGTTCGACGTTTTCCATCCCGCTCACCTTTCATAAAAGCAACAGTCAACGGGGCGAGCCTATCAGCCCGCCCTCCTGCGTGAATTGATGCCGCTCAATCCGCGCCGGCCCCCATGCTGCCGCCCCCGGGGCGGCCGGACCGGGCCACTGATCTGCATCAATGGCCAACGCCGGATTCCTGCCATTATGGGTTTACCCCTGCAGGACCGGAGACCGGACATGGCCCATTCCACCCCGCCCGTCATCAGCTTCGACAAGGTGAAACGCGCCGATACCGGCCTGGTCGGCGGCAAGAACGCCTCTCTGGGAGAAATGATCAGGGCGCTTGGCTCCAAGGGGATCCACGTGCCGCCGGGCTTTGCCACCACCGCCGATGCCTACCGCGGCTACTTGTCCGCCAATAAGCTCGAAGCACGGATTCACCAGGAACTGGACGCGCTGGCCGCAGGGCGGACGACGCTGCAAAAAGCGGGCAAGGCGATCCGCTCCATGATCCTGGCCGGAGACTGGCCTGCAAAGACCGCGCAGGCGATCCTTGCCCATTACCGCGGCCTCAGCACCGCGGCAGGACAGCCGGATGTACCCGTCGCCGTGCGCTCCAGCGCCACTGCCGAGGACCTGCCGGAGGCGAGCTTTGCCGGCCAGCAGGAGACCTTTCTGAACGTCAGCGGCGGGCAGGCGCTGCTGGAGGCCTGCCGGAAATGCTATGCCTCGCTGTTCACCGACCGGGCGATCTCCTACCGCCGGATCCACGGCTTCGATCATATGAAGGTGGCGCTGTCGGTCGGGGTGCAGCAGATGGTGCGCGCCGACACCGGCGGCGCCGGCGTGATGTTCTCGATCGACACCGAATCCGGCTTTCCCGATGCCGTCCTGATCAACGCCGCCTGGGGGCTGGGCGAAAACGTGGTGCAGGGTGCCGTGGACCCGGATGAATACCAGGTCTTCAAACCCTTCCTTGACACCCCCGGCCTGACGCCGATCCTGGAAAAGCGGCTGGGCGCCAAGGCCGTTAAGATGATCCAGGACCGGGACGGCAGCCCGCGCAACGTCCCCGCTTCCAAAGCCGAGCGGGCGCAATACGTCCTCAGCGACGCGGAGATCCTGATGCTGGCCCGCCAGGCCAAGGTGATCGAAGACCACTATGGCTGCCCGATGGACATGGAATGGGCCCGGGACGGGGCCGGCGGCAGGATCTATATCGTGCAGGCCCGCCCGGAAACCGTCCAGTCGCGCGCCGCCATCAGCACCCTCCGGTCCTATGCGGTGACGGATCCCGGCCCGGTGCTGCTGACCGGGCTCAGCGTCGGCAGCGGCGCCGTCGCGGGCCGGGTGTCGATCATTGAAAACGCCAAGGACATCAGCCGCTTCGTGGACGGCTCGGTGCTGGTGACCGGCACCACCGACCCCGACTGGGTGCCAGTCATGAAACGGGCGGCCGCCATCGTCACCGACCACGGCGGCCGCACCTCGCACGCGGCGATCATCAGCCGCGAGCTGGGCCTGCCCGCCATCGTCGGCTGCGGCAATGCCACCGAGATTCTGCACGATCAGCAGGACGTCACGGTCTCCTGCGCAGGCGGCGAACAGGGCGTCGTGACCGCAGGCCTGTCGCAGATCGCCGTCACCGAAGACAGCCTTTCGGACCTGCCCCGCCCCAAGACCCAGATCATGCTCAACCTCGCCAACCCCGGCGCTGCGCTGCGCTGGTGGCGGCTGCCGGTGGACGGCGTCGGCCTGGCGCGGATGGAATTCGTGATCAGCAACGCGGTGCGCGTCCACCCGATGGCGCTGGCGCGCTTCGATCAGGTGCCCGACCCAAAAACCCGCGCCGCAATCGAGGCGCTGACCGCAGGTTATGACCCCAAGACCGAATATTTCACCGACCGCCTGGCCCGCGGCCTGTCGCGGATCGCCGCCTTCTGCCACCCCAAGCCGGTGATCATCCGGATGAGCGATTTCAAGACCAACGAATACGCCGACCTCTTGGGCGGG
Source organism: Leisingera sp. McT4-56 (assembly GCF_020514995.1). Taxonomy (NCBI): domain Bacteria; kingdom Pseudomonadati; phylum Pseudomonadota; class Alphaproteobacteria; order Rhodobacterales; family Roseobacteraceae; genus Leisingera; species Leisingera sp. McT4-56. Next base: position 72,359 of record NZ_JAJALF010000023.1, read on the forward strand.
CAAGTCTTTGAACCTGCTGAGGAAAACCCGATGATCGGCTTCCGCGGCGCCTCCCGTTACTACTCGGAGGAATACCGCGACGGCTTTGCACTGGAATGCCAGGCGATTGCCCGGCTGCGCGGCCAGATGGGCTTCAAGAATGTGATCGTGATGATCCCCTTCTGCCGCACGCCCGAGGAGGCCGACAAGGTGCTGACGGTGATGGCAGAGCACGGCCTGAAACGCGGCCAGGACGGGCTGGAGGTCTACGTCATGTGCGAAATCCCCTCCAACGTTCTGCGCGCGGCGGAATTTGCCGAACGCTTCGACGGCTTTTCCATCGGCTCCAATGACCTCACCCAGCTGACGCTCGGCATCGACCGCGACTCCGACGCGCTGGCAGAACTGTTCCGCGAGGATGACCCGGCGGTGCTGTGGATGATCGAAACGGTGATCCGTGAGGCGCACAAGGCAGAGTCCAAGGTCGGATTTTGCGGCCAGGCGCCCAGCAACAACCCGGGTTATGCCCGCCGCCTGGTGGAGTTTGGCATCGACAGCATCTCCGTCACGCCAGACAGTTTCCTGCAGGTCCTGCGCAACGCCGCCGAGGCCGAAAAGGCAAGCTAGGCCGCCGCTACCTCGCACTGCGGCAGCAGTGCCTCCACCTCGCCGCGCCCGAACAGCGCCGTGCCTTCGGTGCCAACCGTGGCACTGGCCGCGGCAACACCCCAGCGCAGCGCCTGATCCAGTGCCTCGCCGCGCGACAGCGCCAGCGTCAGCGCGCCGGTAAAGGCATCCCCTGCCCCGATCTTGCTCTGCACTTCAACATAAGGCGCGCGGCAGAAAAACCGCTGGTCCCTGGTGGCCAGAACCGACCCTTCCGCACCGCGCCCGCCAGCCACGATATCCGCCACGCCGCGTGCAATCAGGTCCTGGGCAAACGCCAGGCTGTCCGCCACCGTGGCCAGTTCGTGCCCCGCCGCCTGTTCCGCCTCCCGCTGGTCCAGCCGCAGCACATGCACCGGCTTGCCGGGCGCGGCCAGCAGATGCGCCAGCGCCGCCTTGGAGGTATCGACGACCAGCTTGCACCGGCGCGGCGCAACGGCCGCCAGCACCTGCTGCGGGAAATCGTCGTCCAGCCCAGGCGTGACGCCGCCGCTCAGCACCGCATAGCCGTCCCGCGGCGCGGCCTGCGCGATCGCGCTCAGCAGGCGGGCGCCGTCGGCGCTGTCCATGGTCTCACCGGGAACGCTGAAGCGGAACTGCTCGCCGGTGGTCTCATCCGTCACCGCAAAGCTCTGCCGGGTTTCGCCGGCCACATGGACTGCCAGCGCCAGCACGTCCTCAGCCGCCAGCAGCTGCAGCAGCTGCTCCCCCATGGCGCCGCCCACCGCCACCAGCGCCGTCACCTGGCCGCCCAGCTTGCGGATCGCACGCGCCGCATTCACCCCGCCGCCGCCGGGATCCACCCGCGGCGCCTTGCAATAGAGCTTGGGGCCTGCCGCCACCCGTTCGATCGACGTCGCCAGGTCGACAGCGGGGTTCAGTGTGATTGTCAAAATTCCGGACATCAGCCTTCCTTCCCCGCTGCCCCTCCGGGCCGCACCTGTTCAGTCCTTTTTCAGGATCATCGCCAGCCGGAAAACCGCCGCCAGGATCGCCTGCCCCAAAACCGGCGACTGCCCCAGGCCGATCGCCGCATCATTGTCGAGATTGTCGTTCTCCCGCAGGGTGCAATGCCAGCGGCCATGCTTGCCATAGGCCCGGCCCCGGATATGCACGTCCCAGTCCGGGAAAGCCGCGTCGGCCACATGCATGGCCCCATCCGCGGTGCCGATGTGCTGCGCGGCGTGTTCGTCATCCGGCGCCGCTCCCGGCAGCAAATAGGCCAGAGCATGCAGCACACCGTCAAAATCCGCCAGGGTGAGATCCGCCTCATTTTCCAGCCGGTCAATGAGAATTTCCAGTTCCGGGTCTTGCATAGCCACCTCCTGCAGAGTGAATCGTTAACTGACTTCGGCAACTCCGATGACATAGTTCTTGCCGTACGCCCGGGCACATTTCGGACAGGTCGTATAGAACATGAAAATGCGCTCCGCGTTTTTGCCGCTGGCTTCGGCGGCAACCTCCATGTCATGCATCCAGTCCTTGGCCCTGCGGTAGGGGCCTTCGAACACCCGGGTGATAAAGTCGCCGGAAATCTCCGTCATTTCTTCATTAGGCACCCCGCCGGTCACCGCAAAGAAATGCTCCGCTTCCGCGTGGGACAGATCCCGGCTGAGGACCAGATACCCTTCCGGATCCTGCACGCCGGCGTCTTCGATATGCCTCTGCACCCGCGAAATGACTTTTCCCATGTTCAGCGGAAAATGCAGAAGACTGCGTGTTTTCGCCCGGACAAACGGCTTGTTTTCGAAATGCAGATTGCGGCCATCCCATCCTGCCGGGTTAAACTTGGGGCAGCAGCCGGTCGTGTTGTCCGTCATGTCCATTTTTGGCAGGCAGTTGGTGTCCATGCCCCTACCCTCGCGGTCTCCCCAGATGCTGTCAGTCTACGCCTGCTGCCGCAGGTCGAAATGATCTCCATCAATCCCGCCCGCCGGCCCGCGGCCCCAGCTTTTAATCACCAGCGGACAGCACGCTGCCTCCAGCGCCGTGCGGGCGTCCTCAAGAACTTCGGCCATCTCGCTTTCATGCGCACCTGAAATATCCTCATGAGCGGCCAGCGCCCCCATCCGGATCGCATCCATTGCCCGGTCCTGCCCCAGCCAGCCGGGATCGCCGTCCAACTCGTCCGTCAGCGCGAAATTCAGCCCCTCAGATGGCAGCACAGGCCGCAGCTGCGCCGCC
>NZ_JAJALF010000024.1:0-71049 GCF_020514995.1 Leisingera sp. McT4-56
TCGGCGCACGGCGAGGACGACTGGCAGATCGAGGCCAGCCCGGCCCCCGCCGCCGCCGCGAACGGCAACGCCGCCCGCGATCTCTGGCAGGACTTCTGAACATTCACCGGAGGCGCCGCGGCGAAATCTGCGGCGCCTTCAGACTATGGCAACCTGTGCCTGCAATTCTCATCGGCACTGCAATTTGACTGGGGAACCCATTGTCTTCGCAAAACTTATTGATCATTACGACGGACCGCACTTTTGCCCGCACGCTGCAGGGCTACATGGAATCCGCCTATCCCGGCATGAAAGTGCTTTTGGCCAACAATCTGATGATGGCCTACAACCAGGCAGAGGCTGCGCAGCCGGTCTTTGCCTTTGTGGAAGACGGGTTCACCAAGCTGCCCGAATTTGAAATGATGATGGCGCTGTTTTCCGCCATGGATACCCGCTGGGTCTCCGTGATGGATACCCAGGGCGCCACGCCGGCCCGCAAATCCTCGCCGCTGCTGGATGTCGGCGCGGGCATCTTCGAGCTGACAAAGTCCGATCACCCCAGCCAGTTCGCCCAGTACTTCGACATGATGATCAATGCGCCGCGCCGCAGCCCCCGGGCCGCGGCAAGCGCATCGCCCGCCCGCCCGGCCGCCGCCGCCGGCAGCAAGAAACTGATACTGATCGGCTCCTCGACCGGCGGGGTGGAAGCGCTGCGCAGCGTGCTGGTCGGCTTCCCCTTCGACTGCCCGCCAACCCTGATCGTGCAGCACACCGGCAAGAACTTCGGCACCGGCCTGGTGTCGCTGCTGGACCGCATCTGCCCGGCCCGTGTGCGTGCCGCCGAAGACGGCATCGCATTGGAGCCCGGGCACGTCTACATCGCTGCCGGCCAGCGCCGCCACATGGGGCTGAGCAGCCGCAAGCCGTTGCGCCTGCGGATGAAGGAAGGGCCGGATATTTCCGGCCACACGCCTTCTGTTGACGCTCTGTTCACCTCTGCCGTGCCACATGGGAAGAACATTGTTGCCAGCATCCTGACCGGAATGGGCCAGGACGGTGCCCGGGGGCTTCTGGAACTGCGCAAGGCCGGTGCCATGACCTTTGCCCAGGATGAGAAATCCTCGGTTGTCTACGGCATGCCCCGGGTTGCCTGGGAAATCGGCGCCGCCCAGCAGCAAGTGTCCCTGGCCCGCATGGCCAGCACTCTACTCCAGGCCAGCAAGGCCTGACCGAACCGCAGGAAGGAACCTGACTTTGACTACTGTTTTCGCCAATTCGAAATCCGTGACGGTTCTGCAAGGGGAATACCGGGTAACCACGGATCCGAAGACCATGTTCTCCACGGTTCTTGGCTCCTGCATCGCGGCCTGCATTTACGATCCGGAAAATGGTGTGGGCGGGATGAATCATTTCCTGCTGGCCAACGCCCGCGAGGGCGGCGCAGCCAATGCCCGCTACGGCATCCACGCGATGGAACTGCTGATCAACGGGATTCTCAAGAAGGGCGCCATCCGCTCCAACCTGAAGGCCAAGGTGTTCGGCGGCGCCAAGATGTCGGCTAACCTGTCGGATATCGGGGCAGCCAATGCCGATTTTGTCCAGCGGTTCCTGCGGGATGAGGGCATCCCCTGCATTTCCTCCAGCGTTGGCGGCACCTCGGCGCGGCGGGTCCGCTTCCACCCCTGCTCCGGCGCGGCGCAGCAGACCCACGTCCAGGGCGACCGCAGGCTCGGCGAGCTGGAGCAGCGCGCCGCTGCGCGCCCGGCACCCGCCCCGGCACCGGCGGCCGCAAGCGCAGGCGTCGTCGATCTGTTCTGACCTGCCGGCGCCTGTGGCGCCGCGTCCGGTCCGGCACGCCGCTGAGGGCGCCGTAAGAAATACTGTTTGCCCGCACCGGCCGGCAGGGGTAGTCCCTTAGGGGACATGAGCGCAAACTTGGCTTCACTCTTGAATTCATTGGCTTCGCCGGTTTTCTGGCGGAGCCTTGCTGCGGCCGGGGTATTGACTCTGGGCCTGGCCGGCCAGGCCCGGGCCGGTATAACCGTGTTTGCCGCCGCCAGCACCAAGACCGCGCTGGATGAGGCCGCAGCCTCCTTCGAGGCGGGCACCGGCCGGGACGTCGCGCTCTCCTATGCAGGCTCCCCCGCACTGGCCCGCCAGATCCAGCTTGGCGCCCCGGCGGACGTGTTCATCTCGGCCAATCCCGGCTGGATGGATGTGCTGCAGAAGGAGGGCCTGATCGATGAAACCTCGCGTCTGGACCTGCTGGTTAACCGCCTGGTGCTGATTGCCCATGGCAGCGGGGTGCCTCCGCTGGATCTGGAAACCGCCGATCTGGCCGGGCTGCTGGGCGAGAGCCGCCTCGCCATGGCGCTAGTGGATGCGGTGCCTGCGGGCATCTATGGAAAGGCCGCATTGACGGCGCTGGGACAGTGGCCGGCAGTCGCACCGAAGGTGGCCCAGACCGCCAATGTGCGCGCGGCCCTTGCGCTGGTCGCTTCCGGCGAGGCGCCGATGGGGGTGGTTTACGCCACCGATGCCCGGGCAAGCCCTGCCGTCACGGTGATTGCAGTCTTCCCGGCCTCCAGCCATCCGCCGGTGATCTATCCTGCTGCCGCGGTGTCCGGCGGCAAAACTGCTGAAGCCGCCGCGTTTCTGGAGTATCTGCACAGCCCGGTTGCACAAGAGATTTTCCTTCAGCACGGGTTTGGAGTGCCGGATCCGTGAGCGCCGAGGCAGCATGGCTGGGACCCGATGAATGGCAGGCAGTGATGCTGTCGCTGCGGGTCTCAATCTGGGCCACCCTGGCGGCGCTGCCGCTGGCGGTCTTTGTGGCCTATGCGCTGGCGCGCTGGCAGTTTCCCGGCAAGCAGATTGTCAACAGCCTGGTGCACCTGCCGCTCATTCTGCCGCCGGTGGTGACCGGCTACCTGCTGCTGATGCTGTTCGGCACCAAGGGACCGGTCGGCGGCGCGTTGCAGCAGATCGGCATCGTCTTTGCCTTCCGCTGGACCGGCGCGGCGCTGGCCGCGGCCATCATGGCCTTTCCGCTGATGGTGCGGGCGATCCGCCTGTCGGTGGAGGCCGTGGACCCCAAGCTTGAGCAGGCCGCCGCCACCCTCGGCGCGTCGCGCCTGATGTGTTTTGCCACCATCACCCTGCCGATGATCCTGCCCGGGCTGATTGCCGGCGTGGTCCTGGGCTTTGCCAAGGCGATGGGTGAGTTTGGCGCCACCATCACCTTTGTCTCCAGCATTCCCGGGCAGACCCAGACGCTTCCTTCCGCGATCTACACGTTCCTGCAGGTGCCGGGCGGCGAGACCGCGGCGCTGCGGCTGACGCTGGTGTCGATCGCAATCGCCCTGACGGCGCTGCTGCTGTCGGAACTGCTGGCGCGCCGGGCCGCTGACCGGGCCGGGGGGCGCTGATGCTGACCGTGTCGCTGCAACATGCGCTGCCGGGGTTCGGACTGGACGTGCAGTTCGAGGCGCCGCCGGGCGTTACCGTGCTGTTCGGCCGCTCCGGCACCGGCAAGACGACGGTGATCCAGGCGGTGGCCGGGCTGCTCAGGCCGGATCAGGGGCGGGTGGCGCTGGAGGGCGAGGTGCTGTGCGACACCAGCCGCGGGCAATGGCTGCCGCCGCACAAGCGCCGCATGGGCTATGTGTTTCAGGAGGGGCGGCTGTTCCCGCATCTGACAGTGCGGCAGAACCTGGCGTTCGGGCAATGGTTCGCGCCGCGGGCTGCCAAGCGCGAAAGCCTGGACCGGGTGGTGGAGCTCCTGGGCATCGGCCCGCTGCTGCAGCGCCGTCCCGGGCACTTGTCAGGCGGCGAGAAGCAGCGGGTCGCCATCGGCCGGGCGCTGCTGGCCGCGCCGCGGATGATCCTGGCGGATGAACCGCTGTCGGCCCTGGATGAGGCCCGCAAGGCAGAGATCCTGCCCTATTTCGAGCGGCTGAGGGACGAGATCGGCATTCCGATGCTTTACGTGAGCCACTCCGCCGCCGAAGTTGCCCGGCTGGCAACCACCGTGGTTGTGCTGCAGGACGGCAGGGTGCAGCGGCAGGGCACCGCGGCAGAGGTTCTGGGCGATCCCGCGGTGATGCCCGCAGGCGTCCGCGCGGCAGGCGCCTTGCTGCAAGCGCGGGTGGCCCGGCATCACAGCGACGGGCTGACTGAGCTGGACGCCGGCGGCGTGCCCCTTTTCCTGCCGCAGATCGCCAAGGCACCCGGCAGCGTGGTCCGGGTACGGATTTCTGCGCATGAGGTGATCCTGTCGCGCCAGCGCCCGGAAGGGCTGTCGGCGCTCAATATCCTGCCGGGCACGGTGGAGCACCTCCGTACCGGCGGCGGCCCGGGCGCCATGGTCTCGCTGACCACGCCCGCGGGCCGGGTGCTGGCCCGAGTCACCCGCCGGTCGGCGCAGGCGCTGGGGCTGTGCACCGGGGCGGAGTGCTTTGCCATTGTCAAAACTGTCTCCATCGCGCCAGAGGATATCGGCGGCGGCTAGGACCGGCAGCCGTGTCTTCAAAAATTTCGAAACAATCCTTCAAGCATTCTTGATACGGAAATAAGTTCGGTTGCGCGGGGCAGGCGGGTATCAATGGGGCAGCACTTCAGCAGGAAAGGCAGCCGATGACAAAACGATCCTATTACGCGCCGGAAGGCGGGCTGCCGCCGCAGACCCAGCTGCTGACCGACCGCGCCATGTTCACCGAGGCCTATGCGGTGATCCCCAAGGGCACCATGAGCGACATTGTGGCCAGCCTCCTGCCGTTCTGGGACAAGGCGCGTTTCTGGGTGCTGTCGCGGCCCCTGTCCGGCTTTGCCGAGACCTTTTCGCAGTACATCGCCGAGGTGCAGCCGGGCGGCGGCAGCGACCGTCCGGAAACCGAGCCGGGCACCGAGGCAGTGCTGTTCGTGGTCCAAGGATCAATGACGCTGACAATCGACGGAACTGTGCATGAGATGGAGGAGGGCGGCTATGCCTTCCTGCCGCCGCAGGCCAGCTGGAGCCTGCGCAACAACAGCGGCGCGCCGGTCCGCTTCCACTGGATCCGCAAAGCCTATCAGCCGGTTGCAGGGCTGGATGCGCCGGAGGCTTTTGTCAGCAGCGACAAACACGTCGATCCGACCCCGATGCCGGAAACCGAGGGCAAATGGGCAACCACACGGTTCGTGGACCCCAATGACCTGCGCCACGACATGCATGTGACCATCGTCACTTTCGAGCCCGGCGCGGTTATCCCCTTTGCCGAGACCCATGTGATGGAGCACGGGCTTTATGTGCTGGAGGGCAAGGCGGTCTACCGGCTGAATCAGGACTGGGTCGAGGTCGAGGCCGGCGATTACATGTGGCTGCGCGCCTTCTGCCCGCAGGCCTGCTATGCGGGCGGCCCGGGCAAGTTCCGCTATCTGCTCTACAAGGACGTGAACCGCCACATGCCGCTGGCGCCGCTGCGCTGAGGGGGAGGGGAGCACCCGCCCGCTCTAGCATCAGGCTGTTTCGGTAAAGGCCAGCTGACCCTCAGGTCAGCTGGCCTGTTCGTTGTTCTGAAGAACCCACCAGGCATGCATTGCATGGAACATGTCTGTCAGGGCTAGGGCCTTGGCGGTTGCCGTGTATTCCACCCTCGGCGGAACCTCGGGAAATATCTCCCGGCTGACAAGGCCGTCTTTCTCCAGCGCCCTCAGCTGGCTGGTGAGCATGGTCTGGGTGATGCCTTCAACTTCACGCTTCAGCTCGCCAAACCGTTTGGTTCCCTGAAAAATCAGCACCTGAAGAATGATCAGCTTCCACTTGCCGCCAATGAGCTGAGCAATCTCCGGCATCGGGCAGCGCTTGCCAAATGTCTTGCCAGCTTGAGTGGACGGGAATTTTTCCGGCGGTTCGGCGTTCATCGCAAATCCTCCTTGGTACGAAAATCATACTAACTCCGTTTCACGAAGTTTCGAGAAAAATCAGAGTATTGGTTCCCAAACAGCTGGAATGAAGATTGAAAGCAGCCAGGCGAAGGCCAGCCAATAGTATCGTTTTCCTGACTAAGTGCGAAATTTCTGCCTACTTTTCAATTAATTAGCATTCACTATCCTCCTAAGGGACACAGCGGGGCTGCCCGGCACCAGCTGCCGCACCGCCACATGGCATCCGAAGGAGGCACAGCATGACACTCACGATTCACACGATCAGCGGCGCACCCCGTGCCTGGCGGGTCCTCGCGGGTATGGCGCTCAAGGGGCTGAGCTGGAACCAGAACGTGCTGTCAGCATCGGACGGCGAGCACAAGTCGGAACCCTTCCTGTCGCTCAATCCCCGCGGCACGGTCCCGGTGCTCGAATCCGGCGGCTGCGTTATCCGGGATTCCATCGCTGCTCTTGCCTGGCTCGACCGGGCTTTCCCGGAGCGACCGCTGTTTGGCGCAACCCCGGAAGAAGCTGCGGAAATCTGGCAGATCACGATGGAAGCAAGCAGCTATCTGCGCGATGCCTGCCATGCGGTGCTTGCGCCTGTCCTGGTGCAGCGCATCTCTCCGGCCCCCGGCAGCCCTGAAGAAGCAGCGCTGAAGACCGCGGCGGAGGCCCTGCACAGGGAGTGCCGCTGGCTGGAAAGGTTGCTGGACAGCAGGCCGTATCTGGCCGGGGCTGCGCCGAGCGCCGCAGACGCGGTGGCATTTCCGGAAATCCGCCTGATTCAAAGGGCCGTCGAAACACGCCACGAGGTGATGGAAAGGCTTGGGTTCGGCTTCCCTCCCGATCACTACCCCCGTCTGGCGGACTGGAAGGAGCGGATGAGCGCGCTGCCCGGCATGGCCGAAACCCTGCCGCCGCACTGGAACGAGCAGAGCAGCAGCCCTGCCGCGCGGAATTACAAGCGCAGCATTTCCGCCGCCGCCACGCCCGATCAGGCGTTTCATGCCCTGACGCAGGGGTTCGGGGACTGGTGGACTGTGCCGGACAATCCCATTCTGCAGCCCGGCGACCGCGCCAGGTTCACCTTTCCTCCGGGACGCTCCTTCTGGACCTTCGAGGCCAAGCGCCTTGTTCCCGGCGAACTTGTCGAGCTCGAATGCGTCGAGGCGCTGCACCTGCACGAAGGGCAGCCCGGCGAGATCCGGACAGAGTGGCTTGGCACACGTGCAATCTGGCGGATCTTCCCGGATCCGCAGGGCTGCCGCATCCGGTTCGAGCATGAAGGCCTCAGACCCAGCCTGCTCTGTTACGACATCTGCGAGGCCGGCTGGGACCATTTCTTCGTTTCAAGCCTAAAGGCGTTCCTGGACACCGGTCAGGGCACTCCGCACCGCGCGGCAGAGAAAACACAGCTCTAGGGGCAGAGGGCGTCAGGCTGGCGGCGCCCCCATCCCTTGCGACAGTTTCTGCGCGGCGTCCTTGACCAGGGCGCCGATGCCGTCGATGCCGCCATCGGGCATCCGCGCAGTGGGGCCGGAGATGGAAATCCCCGCCAGCACCTCGCCCTGCATGCCAAAGACCGGCGCCGCGACGCAGCGCATGCCCTGCGCCTTTTCCTCGTCGTCGAATGACCAGCCGCGCCTGCGGATCTGCGCCAGATCTTCGCGCAAAGCATCTGCGGAGGTCAGGGTTTTCTCCGTGAACCGCTCCAGCGTGCGCCCGCGCAGGAAGCGGGCCAGCTGGTCCTCGCCGAAACAGCTGAGCAGCGCCTTGCCGATGCCGGAGGCATGCATCGGGGAGGTGGTGCCGGGCGGGAAGAAGGCGCGGATCGATTCATGGGTTTCTACCTGGCTCACGAACATCACGTCGCCGCCGCGTTCGATACCGAGGTTCGATGTCTCGCCGGTGGCCTCCATCAGCTCCCGCATAACCGGCCGCGCCCGTTCGATCACGCTGGAGCGGCGCAGGAAGGCGGAGCCGAGACGGAACGCCATCGCGCCGATGTGCCAGGTCTGGGACTGCGGTTCCATCTCGACAATCCGGCGCGCCTCCAGCGTCGCCAGCACCCGGTACATAGTGGCCGCCGACTGATCGAGCGCAGAGGAAAGTTCCGTCAGTGTCATGCCGCTAGCGCCGGCCAGCGCGTCCAGCACGTCTAGCGCCCGGTCAAGCGACTGGATGGTGGCCGGCTGGCTGGCGGAATCAAAGCTTTTGGGGCGGCCCTTGCGGCGCGGCGGCTGGGACATTTTCAGGTCTTTCTAGGCAATTCAAGCAGCAGCTTATCGATAAAACTGAAAATGGATTCTGTACAGTGAAAAAACTAAAGCCTTTGAAATTATGTCATAAATCGCCATTTTTTCAGTTTTTGAAAGCTTTTTTCAAAAAAGTTCCCCTACGGGCGGCTTCCCCTTACAGTGGAGGAAATCGCCACAGGAGGGCACGACATGAGCTTTCAAAACCCGGTTTTCATCCCCGGTCCGACCAATATGCCCGAAGCACTGCGCAAGGCAGTGGACATGCCGACGCTGGACCACCGCTCGCCGCTGTTCGGCCAGATCCTGCACCCGGCGCTGGCCGGTGTGAAGAAGGTTCTGAAAAGCGAAACCGCCGAGATCTTCGTCTTCCCGTCGACCGGCACCGGCGGCTGGGAAACCGCGATCACCAATACGCTGAACGCAGGCGACAAGATCCTGGCCGCCCGCAACGGCATGTTCAGCCACCGCTGGATCGACATGTGCCAGCGCCACGGTCTGGACGTCCAAGTGGTTGAAACCCCTTGGGGGGAGGGCCTGCCTGCGGACCGCTACGAGGAAATCCTGACCGCCGACAAATCGCACCAGATCAAGGTGGTTCTGGCGACCCATAACGAGACCGCAACCGGCGTTAAATCCGACATCGCCGCCGTCCGCCGCGCGCTGGACGCCGCAGGCCACCCGGCGCTGCTGTTTGTCGACGGCGTGTCCTCCATCGCCTCGATGGACTTCCGGATGGATGAATGGGGCGTCGATATCGCCGTTACCGGCTCGCAGAAGGGTTTCATGCTGCCGCCGGGCCTGGCCATCGTCGGCTTCTCGCCCAAGGCGATGAAGGCGGCGGAGACCGCGACTCTGCCGCGCACTTTCTTTGATATCAAGGACATGGCCAATGGCTATGCCAACAGCGCCTATCCCTACACGCCCTCTGTCGGCCTTCTGAACGGTCTGAACATGGCTTGTGGTATGCTGCTGGATGAAGGGCTGGAGAATGTCTTTGCCCGCCACCACCGGATTGCCGAGGGCGTCCGCGCCGCGGTCCGCGCCTGGGGGCTGGAGCTGTGCGCCGTGTCGCCGGACGTCTACTCCGACAGCGTCAGCGCCATCCGCACGCCGGACGGCTTTGACGCCAACAAGTTCGTCAGCCTGGCGGCCGAGAAATACGGCGTCGCCTTTGGCACCGGCCTGGGCGAGGTCGCGGGCAAGGTGTTCCGCATCGGCCACCTGGGCAGCCTGACCGATGTGATGGCGCTGTCGGGCATCGCCACCGCCGAAATGGTCATGGCCGACCTGGGCCTGAACATCCAGCTGGGCTCCGGCGTTGCTGCTGCGCAGGACTACTACCGCGGCAACACTGCCAACAGCGCCAAGGCTGCCGCCTGATGAAGGATACCGCTATGTATATCCCGACCTATGAGGACATGCTGGCTGCGCATGAGCGCATCCAGCCCCATATCCGCCGCACGCCGGTGCGCACCTCGGACTACTTGAATGAACTGACCGGGGCCGAACTGTTCTTCAAATGCGAGAACTTCCAGGAACCGGGCGCCTTCAAGGTACGCGGCGCCACCAACGCAGTGTTCGGGCTGGACGAAGAGCAGGCGAAGAAAGGCGTCGCCACGCATTCCTCGGGCAACCATGCCTCCTGCCTGTCCTACGCGGCGATGCTGCGCGGCATCCCGTGCAACGTGGTCATGCCGCGCACCGCGCCGCAGGCCAAGAAGGACACCGTGCGCCGCTACGGCGGGCGGATCACCGAATGCGAGCCCTCGACCAGCTCGCGCGAGGAGACCTTTGCCAAGGTGCAGGCCGAGACCGGCGGCGACTTCGTGCATCCCTACAACGACCCGCGCGTGATTGCGGGGCAGGGCACCTGTGCCAAGGAATTCGTGGAGCAGACCGGCGGCCTCGACATGGTTGTAGCCCCGATCGGCGGCGGCGGCATGATCTCCGGCACCTGCCTGACGCTGTCAACTCTGGCGCCCGAAACCAAGGTGATCGCGGCGGAGCCGGAGCAGGCCGATGATGCCTACCGCAGCTTCAAGGCGGGCTACATCATCGCCGATGATGCGCCCAAGACCATTGCCGACGGGCTGCTGGTGCCGCTGAAAGAGCTGACCTGGCACTTCGTCAGCAACCACGTCAGCGAGATCTACACCGCGTCCGATGCGGAAATCATCGATGCAATGAAGCTGATCTGGAAGCACCTGCGCATCGTGATGGAGCCGTCCTCTGCGGTGCCGCTCGCCACCATTCTGAAAAACAAGGACGCCTTCGCGGGCAAACGCGTGGGCCTGATCGTCACCGGCGGCAATGTCGACCTCGACAAGCTGCCCTGGATGAACAGCTAAACTGGGGAATAGAAACATGAACGCACAGACCAAATTCGAAGAACTTGAAGTCGGCTATGACGTCCCGGCGATCCCGGGCATGGACGAGGCTGACATCCAGACCCCGGCGCTGGTCCTCGACCTGGACGCGCTGGAGCGCAACATCAAGAAGATGGGCGACTATGCCAAGGCGCACGGCATGCGCCACCGGGTGCACGGCAAGATGCACAAGTCGGTGGACGTGGCCAAGCTGCAGGAAGAACTGGGCGGCGCGGTTGGCGTCTGCTGCCAGAAGGTGTCCGAGGCTGAGGTCTTTGCCCGCGGCGGCATCAAGGACATTCTGGTGTCCAACCAGGTGCGCGACCCGCGCAAAATCGACCGCTTGGCCCGCCTGCCCAAGCTCGGCGCCCGCACCATCGTCTGCGTTGACGACCTGGACAACGTGGCTGACCTGTCGGCAGCGGCGCAAAAGCACGGCACCGAGTTGGAAGTGTTCGTCGAGATCGACTGCGGCGCAGGCCGCTGCGGCGTGACCACGACTGAGGCGGTTGTCGAGATCGCCAAGGCGGTGAACGCGGCAGAAAACCTCAAGTTCTCCGGCATCCAGGCCTATCAGGGCGCCATGCAGCACATGGACAGCTACGAGGACCGCAAGGCCAAACTGGACATCGCCATCGCGCAAGTGGCCGATGCGGTTGAAGGGCTGAAGGCCGAAGGCATCGAGTGCGAACTGGTCTCCGGCGGCGGCACCGGCTCCTACTACTTTGAATCGAACTCCGGCGTGTACAACGAACTGCAGTGCGGTTCCTACGCCTTCATGGACGCCGATTACGGCCGCATCCTGGACAAGGACGGCAACCGGATCGATCAGGGCGAGTGGGAAAACGCCTTCTTCCTCTACACTCAGGTGATGAGCCACGCCAAGGCCGACAAGGCCATCGTGGATGCCGGCCTCAAGGCGCAGTCCGTGGACAGCGGCCTGCCCTTCATCTTCGGCCGCGACGATGTGGAATACATCAAATGCTCGGATGAGCACGGTGTGGTCTCCGACCCGAACGGCGCGCTGAAAGTGGGCGACAAGCTGCGCCTGGTGCCGGGCCACTGCGACCCGACCGCCAACGTGCACGACTGGTACGTCGGTGTGCGCAATGGCAAGGTTGAAACCGTATGGCCCGTCTCGGCCCGCGGCAAGGCCTACTGACCGAACCATCCCCGAACTGGCGGAGGTGCGCATGCCGCCCTCCGCCGGCTTTTTTGTTGAGGAGAAACAGACATGTATATCGTTCCGGAAAAGGCGATTGCGGACCTGGTGACCCGTGAAGCCTCGTTCGATGCGGTCGAGAAGGTCTTTGCCGCCATGGCTTCGGGAGATGCCTACAACTTCCCCGTGGTGCGCGAGGCAATCGGCCACGAGGACGCGCTTTACGGCTTCAAGGGCGGCTTTGACCGCGCAGGATTGACCCTGGGCCTCAAGGCCGGCGGCTACTGGCCGAACAACCTGGAGAAACGCGGGCTGATCAACCACCAGTCCACCGTTTTCCTGTTCGACCCGGACACCGGCAAGGTGAAGGCGATGGTGGGCGGCAACCTCTTGACCGCGCTGCGCACTGCGGCGGCGTCCTCTGTGTCGATCAAGCATCTGACCCGCCAGGACGCCAAGGTGATCGGCATGGTCGGCGCAGGCCATCAGGCCAAGTTCCAGCTGCGCGCCGCGCTGGAGCAGCGGCAGTTTGAAAAGGTGATCGGCTGGAACTTCCATCCGGAGATGCTGCCGAACCTGCAGGAAGTTGCAGATGAGGCCGGCGTGCCGTTTGAGGCGGTGGAGCTGGACGGCATGCGCGAGGCGGATGTGATCATCTCCATCACCTCGTCGTTCGACGCGATCCTGAAGGCGGATCAGGTCAGCCCCGGCACCCATATCGCCTGCATGGGCACCGACACCAAGGGCAAGCAGGAGGTCGATCCCCAGCTGCTGGTTGCGGCCGACGTGTTCACCGACGAGGTCGCCCAGTCCATCTCCATCGGTGAAGCGCAGCACGCGGTGGCGCAGGGCCTGATCCAGGAGTCTGATGTCGCCCAGATCGGCGCGGTCATCAACGGCACCAATCCGGGACGCACATCGGACGACCAGATCACCCTGTTCGACGGCACCGGCGTCGGCCTGCAGGATCTTGCTGTCGCGGCCTCTGTCGTGGAAGTGGCGGTTGAAAAGGGCATCGCCATCGAGGTCGATTTCTAAGCCCCAACCAGAAACACATTCTGCAAATATCCGCATAGCGGACCGGCAGGAGAGAGGTGTACCTCTCTCCTGTTTTTCATTGAGGGGCGCAAAATGTCTCTGGGATTGAGCCTGCTGGTGGTCGGCGTGGTGCTGTGCCTGAACGGCATCTGGCAGATGGGCCGGATACAGGACCGCGAAATTATCCTGATCAACACAGTTGCCGCGCTGGTGTTCTTTGCCACCGTTCTGCTGATCGCGCTGGCGGCGCGGCAGCCGGCGGACCTGCTGGATGCGGGCATGACGCTCTTGTTCGGCACCACCTACCTGTGGGTTGCCTACAACCGCGCGGTTGCCTCCAGCGGCGAAGGCCTGGGCTGGTTCAGCGGCTTTGTGGCTCTGACCGCCGCGCCTATGGTGCTGCGGGTGCTGGCGCAGGCGGACGGGCTGTTCGATGTCTGGCTGGCAGGTTGCTGGGCAGCCTGGTCCGGGCTGTGGTTCCTGTATTTCCTGAACCTTGCGCTGCGGCGCGGCAGCCCCCGGCTGACTGCCGCGGCGACGCTTTTGTGCGGGATCTTCACCGGCTGGCTTCCGGGGCTGGCGGTTCTGCACGGGCTGGCAGGCTGAAACGAAAGGAACCGGCCCTTTACGGGCCGGCTCCTCTTGCCACTTCATCGCATGTGCCTGCTTCAGGCGTGATCCTCATGCGGCAGCGACCCGCGGCTGTTGCCGCTCATCCCGCCAGAGACTTCCTCAGTCGCTTCATCCGCCAGTTCCTGCGGCAGCACCAGGTTCAGCACAATCGCAATCAGCGCCGCGGGCAGCAAGCCGCTGGTAAGCAGGATGCGCGCGGTGTCCGGCATGTGCTGCAGCGCTCCGGGCTCCAGCTGCAGGCCGAGGCCGATGGACAGCGAGATCGCAAAGATCACCATGTTGCGGCGGTTCCAGTCCACATCCGACAGCATCGAAACGCCGGCCGCAACCACCATGCCGAACATCACGATCACGCCGCCGCCCAGCACCTCGATCGGCACCGTGCGGATCACCGCGCCCACCTTGGGGATCAGCCCGCATATGATCAGGAAGACGGCACCGCAGGTCACCACGTGGCGGCTCATCACGCCGGTCATGGCGATCAGGCCGACGTTCTGAGAAAACGACGTGTTGGGGAAGGCGCCGAAGAAGCCGGCAATCGCAGTGCCGATACCATCGGCATAGGTCGCGCCGGCGATCTCTTCCTCGGTGGCCTCACGGCCCGCGCCGCCGTTGGTCACGCCAGAGACGTCACCGACGGTCTCCACCGCGGAGACAAAGCTCATCAGGCAGAAGCCGATGACCGCGGCGGCAGAGAACTCCACCCCGTATTTGAACGGCTGCGGCAGGGCAAAGGCCGCGGCCCGCTCCCAGGATCCGGAAACAGCTTCAAAGGTCAGCATGCCGGTCATCAGCGCATAGATATAGCCGACGATCAGGCCCAGAAGGACGGCAGAGACCGACAGCATGCCCTTGGTGAAGAACTTGAGGCCAAGGGTTACGAAGATCACCACCAGCGCCGCGGACCAGTTCAGCAGGGAGCCGTATTCCGGCGTGCCGATGGCTGGAACACCGCCCGCTGCGTACTGGATACCGACCTTGACCAGCGCCAGACCGATCATGGTGACCACCAGGCCTGTGACCAGGGGCGGCAGGGCAAAGCGGATTTTGCCAATCACCGTGCCGAGCAGCCCGTGGAAAATACCGCCGACAATGACGCCGGTGAACAGCGCAGCCAGACCGTCCACGCCCTTGCCCGCAACCAGCGGGATCATGATCGGCAGAAAGGCAAATGAGGTGCCCTGCACAATCGGCAGCGCCGCGCCGACCGGTCCCAGGGTGATGGTCTGCAGCAGGGTGGCGACACCTGCAAACAGCATCGACATCTGAATGAGGTAGAGCAGTTCCGGGAAATCCGGCGAGTTGGAGCCGAAACCGAAACCGGCGGCGCCTGCCACGATGATGGCGGGTGTCACGTTTGAAACGAACATCGCCAGCACATGCTGGATTCCCAGCGGCACCGCCTTGTGCAAGGGCGGTGTGTAATTGGGGTCGCGCAGCTGTGCTGGCGTCCCGATGGAAGTGTCAGCCATGAATGGAATCTCCTGTCGGTCATGGGGATCTTGCCGCTTCTTGTTTTTGTTGGCGGCTTCGAGGTGTGCGGTCAGTCAGCGACCACGGTAAAAGGCTCCTTGAACCAGTGTTCTTCGAGATTGGGCGAGGTGCCGATCCGGTCGACAACGATGTATTGGCCGGGCGCGCCAAGGGGGGCGAGCACCCCGTGCCAGGTGCCCCGGTGCAGGTTGATGGACTGGCCCGGCTGGCTGATGAAGGCCTGCAGGTTGGCCGGCACGCCGTCGTCGTCATCCGCCACCACCACCAGCATCGGCACGCCGCTCACTGGCACAAAGGCCTGGCTGCCTTCGGGGTGGCGCTCCACCATGTCGACCTTGTGCGGCAGGTGGCGGGCCTTGGCGTCAAACAGGCTGATGCCGGCCCGGCCGTCCGGGCCGAAGTCCAGGGCCGCGCGGTCGTGGTGACGCCCGCACATGCCCTGATTGATGATCTTGTCCGGCGCGCCCGCAACCTCGATCACGTCGCCATAGGACGCAAAAGCCGCCGCGGTCAGCGGCTTCGCTGTCAGGCGCCCGCTCACGGCAGCAGATCCTGAAGGCGGAACTGGGCGATGCGCTCGACCTGGCGG
Source organism: Leisingera sp. McT4-56 (assembly GCF_020514995.1). Classification (NCBI taxonomy): domain Bacteria; kingdom Pseudomonadati; phylum Pseudomonadota; class Alphaproteobacteria; order Rhodobacterales; family Roseobacteraceae; genus Leisingera; species Leisingera sp. McT4-56. Next base: position 15,427 of record NZ_JAJALF010000024.1, read on the forward strand.
CAGGCCTCATCGAACTCGGTCGCCCGCTCATTGTGGATGCGGCGGTGGAAGGCCTCCATGATCGACGCCTTGTTGTGGTCGCGCACCGCGATGATGAAGGGGAAGCCGTGTTTCTCCACGTATTCGGTGTTGAGCCGGGTAAAGGTTTCGCGCTCCTCGTCGGTCAGCATATCAAGGCCGGCGCTCGATTGTTCCGAGGTGCTCTCGGCAGTCAGGCGGCCCGCGGCGGCCAGCTTGCCCGCCAGATCGGGGTGCGCGGTCAGCACGCCCAGGCGCTCGTCCTCGCTGGCGGTGCGGAAGATCCGGCACAGCGCGTTGTGGACGCCCGCAGCGCAGTCATGCGCCGGGCCCAGCTCCAGGTCAAAGGCGCGGTCGGCGATCCACGGCGAATGCTCGAAGATCGAGCCGAACTTGGCGACAAAACTCTCACGGTCCATTTGGCTGGGGCGCTCGCGCTTCACCGGCGGGTGGGTTTCCGCCCAATGCTCTGCAATGTCGATCCGGCGCGGGCACCAGACGCCCTCGAACCCCTGGATGTAATCGATGAACCGTTTGAGGCCTGCAATCTTGCCCGGACGCCCGACCAGCCGGCAGTGCAGGCCGATGGTCATCATCTTCGGCGCCCCGGCCTCGCCCTCGGCATAGATCACGTCAAAGGCATCCTTCAGGTACTGGAAGAAATGCTCACCCGTGATCCAGCCCGGCGAATTGGCGAACCGCATGTCGTTGGCTTCCAGCGTGTAGGGGATGATCAGCTGATCGCGGCCGCCGCTTTCCAGCCAATATGGCAGGTCGTCATCGTAGGTGTCTGAGATGTAGTCAAACCCGCCTTCCTCAGCCACCAACCGCACCGTGTTGGCGCTGCAGCGCCCGGTGTACCAGCCGCGCGGGCGCTCCCCGGTCACTTCAGTATGCAAGCGCACCGCCTCGGCAATCACGGCGCGTTCCTCATCCTCGGCCATGTCCTTGTGCTCGACCCATTTCAGGCCGTGGCTGGCGATCTCCCAATCCGCGTCCTTCATCGCCTGCACCTGCTCCGGGCTGCGGGCCAGGGCGGTTGCAACGCCATAGATGGTCAGCGGAATGCCCGCGCCGGTGAACAGCCGGTGCAGCCGCCAGAAGCCTGCGCGGCTGCCGTATTCATAGATCGACTCCATGTTCCAATGGCGCTGCCCGGGCCATTGCGCGGCACCGGGAATGTCGGAAAGGAAGGCCTCAGAGGCCGCATCCCCGTGCAGGATGCAGTTCTCGCCGCCTTCTTCATAGTTCAGAACAAATTGCACGGCGGCTTTGGCCCCATTGGGCCACTGCGGGTCGGGTGCGGCAGCACCGTATCCGCGCAAGTCACGAGGATAGCGCGTCACGTCAGGTCTCCTGTCTTTTTATTATGTATAGAACAGATAATCCGCTTCGGCTTTCAGTATATTTTTGAAAGAACTTTTTGACTCTTCCTTCTGTATGCAGCGGGCTGAACCGCGCATACCTAGGGAAACGGAATTGAAAGGAGGCTGGCATGGCCGGATTTCTGACCACCCATGTGCTGGACACCGCCCGCGGCTGCCCGGCGGAAGGGCTGAAGATCGACCTTTACCGGATCGAAGGCGATGAGCGCATCCATCTGCGCAGCCTGACCACCAATGATGACGGGCGCACCGACGAACAGATCCTGCCGGCAGGCGAATTTGCAACCGGCACCTATGAGCTGGTGTTCCACGCAGGCGGCTATCTGCGCGCCACCGGCCAGGCCGGCGCTGACCCGCTGTTCCTGGACCAGGTGCCGCTGCGCTTTGGGATGAGCGAGGCAGACAGCCACTACCATGTGCCGCTTCTGCTTTCGCCCTACGGCTACTCCACCTACCGCGGCAGCTGAGCCGCACGCCCCAAGATACCTCTCCTCCCGCTTGGCATCTGCCGGCGGTTCCCGTCCCAGGCAACTGGGGCGGGCTTTTTTTATTCCGAAGGCAGGGACGCCTGGATGTGGTCCACCATGAAGTCCATGAACAGCCGCACCTTGGGGTCCTGGTGGCGGCGGTGGACATACAGGCAAGCCATCTGGATCGGGATCGGCGGCTCCTCTGCCAGCACCGGCACCAGCCGGCCGGAGGCGAGGTGCTCCGAAATCTCGAACACCGGCTTCAGAATGATCCCATGCCCGTCCAGCGCCCAGCTGGTCAGAACGTCGCCGTGATCCGATTCAAACGGCCCGGTGACCGTTACCCGCTTTACCCCGTCCTGGCTGCGCAGCGGCCATTGGAACTCCGGCGCACCGGGGTAACGCAGGTTCAGGCAGTCATGCGCCTCCGTCTTCAGTTCTTCGCTGTTTTTCGGCTGGCCGCGCTGCCTGATGTACTCCGGCGCCGCGCACAGAACCCGCGGGCAATCGGCGATCTTGCGGATGCGCAGGTTTGAATCCTCCGGCACGCCCAGAAAAAACGCCGCATCCAGCCCCTCGGCCGCCAGGTCCAGCTTGCGGTCCGACAGCCGCAGCCGGATCGAGATCAGCGGATAAGCTTCCTTGAACTTCGGCACCGCCGGCGCAATCAGCCGCTGCCCCAGTCCCAGCGGCGCTGCCACATAAAGTGTGCCGCGCGGGGTTTGGGTGACGCTGCTAATGTCAGCCTCAGCCTCGTCCACCGCTTCCAGAATCTTGACCGCGCCATGATAGAACAGGTTGCCCTGCTCGGTCGGATTGAGCAGCCGGGTGGTGCGCTGGAACAGCCGCACGTTCAGGTGATCCTCCAGCTGCGAAATCCGCGACGACGCCACTGCCGCCGAGATCCGCATATCGCGCGCGGCGGCAGACATGTTGCCAAGTTCATAGACACGGACAAAGGTGCGGATATTGTCGAGATAGGCCATTCACGTATTCTTTGTGTTATTTTGAAACAGCTTGGATTTTTTACCTAATACATGAAAATAACGCCATGCTCTAGTCTCGGGTCAAAGCTTATGAGGAGAGAACAATGGAAGAGCTCGTGATCATGTGGGACTGGCTGGGCTTTGCGGTCCGCTGGCTTCATGTCATCACCGCCATTGCCTGGATCGGATCGTCCTTCTACTTCGTCGCGCTGGACCTTGGCCTGCGGAAGGTTCCGCATCTGCCGGTTGGCGCGCATGGCGAGGAATGGCAGGTCCACGGCGGCGGTTTTTATCACATCCAGAAATACCTGGTGGCGCCGGAGAACATGCCGGACCATCTGATCTGGTTCAAATGGGAAAGCTACGCCACCTGGCTGTCGGGGGCGGGCCTCTTGATGATCGTCTACTGGGCGGGCGGGGAACTGTACCTGATCGACTCCAGCAAGGCCGATCTGGCCCTGTGGCAGGGCATCCTGATTTCCGGCGCATCGCTCAGCATCGGCTGGCTGGTCTATGATTTCCTGTGCAAATCGCCGCTGGGGGAAAAGCCGACCTTCCTGATGGTGCTGCTGTTTGTGCTGCTGGTCGCCATGGGCTGGGGCTACAACCAGATCTTCACCGGCCGCGCCGTGATGCTGCACCTGGGCGCCTTCACCGCCACCATCATGACCGCCAACGTGTTCTTCATCATCATGCCGAACCAGCGCATCGTGGTGAAAGACCTGCAGGAAGGCCGCACGCCGGATGCCAAGTACGGCAAGATCGCCAAGCTGCGTTCGACCCACAACAACTACCTGACTCTGCCGGTGGTGTTCCTGATGCTGTCGAACCACTACCCGCTGGCCTTTGCCACCGAGTACAACTGGCTGATCGCGGCGCTGGTGTTCCTGATGGGCGTGACCATCCGCCACTACTTCAACAGCAACCACGCGGGCACCAGCAACCCGACCTGGACCTGGCCGGTGACCGCCATCCTGTTCATCGGCATCATGATCCTGAGCCAGGCGCCGCTGCAGCAGGACACCTATGAAGAGTCCGAGGCGCGGGAGCTGACCAAATCTGAGCAAGTGTTTGCCAGCAACCAGCACTTCGAGGACGTGATGAATGTGGTGCCGGGCCGCTGCGCCATGTGCCACGCGCGGGAGCCCTACTATGACGGCATCCGCCGCGCGCCCAAGAACGTGCTGCTGGAGACCCCGGCCGATGTGGCGAAATACGCCAAGGAGATCTACCTCCAGGCCGGTGCCACCCATGCGATGCCGCCTGCCAACGTGACCTTCATGGAGGACGAGGAACGCGCCCTGATCCGCCGCTGGTACGGCAGCGCCTCCAACGACTTGCCACTGACGCTGGCCGCGAACTGACGCAGGACCGCCTGACGATCTGAATGGCCCCGCCCCCAGGCGGGGCCATTTTTTTGTCCGGCACCAAGCGTGCACCGCCTGTACACCTCCTGTGCACCGGCTCTGCAGCAAGGCAATGGAACAAAACTGCCCCGCCGTGTGTTATGCTGGTACAGGGTTTGCCCAACTGAGCCGGATTTCCGGGCCTTCCGGTTTACTCAGCGACAGTGCCAATCCCTTTCGGGCACCCTTCGCCCCGGCGGCACAAACCGGGGACCGGCCGTTTGGGACCGCGGCAAAACTGCGGGATTTGGACGTTGAAGGAGGTAACACGATGATAGGTAAGACCATCGCCATCGGATTTGCACTTTGCACCACCCTTGCCGCCTGCGGGGACACCACCGGCGAACGGCTGGTCTACGGCGCGGGCGCCGGCGCTGCCGGGGCTGCCGTGCTGGACGCGAACCTGGTGACGGGTGCTGCAGTCGGGGCCGCGGCAAACCTGGTTTACTGCGAGGAAAATCCGCACCGCTGCTAACGCGAGAACCCTCGTTACCGAGAGGCGGGCCAGCGGTGCCCGCCGTCTCTTGTTGTCAGCTTCCGGCTTCGTTGCGCCGGAAGGCCGCCAGCCCGTGTTTCACCGCGTAGTCGACAAACAGGCGGATCTTGGGATCCTGCAGTTTCCGGTGCGGGTAGAGGCAGCCGAAGATCGTCGGCTCCGGCGGCGTGTCCGGCAGCACCTCCACCAGCGCGCCGCTCTTCAGATGCGCAGCCACATCAAACCGCGGCTTGTTGACGATGCCGCGCCCGTCCAGCGCCCAGCCGGTCAGCACGTCGCTGTCATCGGCATCGTATTTCCCCGACACTTCCAGCTTGCGCGGCCCCTCCGGCGTCGACAGCGTCCAGTAATATTCGGGTGAACGCGGGTAGCGCAGCAGCAGGCAGTTGTGGCCGGTCAGCAGATCCTCCGGCAGCTGCGGGGTGCCGTGCCGCGCCAGGTATTCCGGCGCCGCGCACAGCACCCGGGCGCAATCGGCGATCTTGCGCATCTTCAGGGTGGAGTCGTGCGGGGTGCCGATAAAGAACGCCACATCCAGCCCGTCAGCCAGAATGTCGACCTTGCGGTCCGACATCCGCATCCGGATTTCCGTAGCAGGGTAGTCCTCGACAAAGCCCGGCACCAGCGGCGCGATGATGCGGCGGCCCACGCCCAGCGGCGCGGTCACCCGGATCACCCCGCGCGGCGCGGCGGAAAACTGCGAGACCACCGCCTCGGCGTCCTCAATCGATTCGAGAACCTTCTTGGCTTCGGCATAGAACAGCTGCCCGACCTCGGTCGGGGTCAGCGATCTCGTGGTACGGTTGAACAGGCGCACGCCAAGGTGCTTTTCAAGCTCCTTGATCCGCTTGCTGGCAACCGCCGGCGTCAGCCGCAAGTCACGCCCGCCAGAGGTGATGCTGCCCAGTTCGACGACTCGGGTGAAGACCCGCAGGGATTCCAGATATGACATGGTTCACAGACCTTTACGGGGCGTATCTGCCGCTTGCGCAGCGCGGCGGCAGGCGGCAAACACGCCGGTTCCGGCACCTATTAGCCTAACCATTTTCAACAAGGTGTTGAAAGCCTTTCGCGATTGCAGCCGTTAACCGAGGCAGTCAGACAAGGTAAAAATGACATAAGCGGGCCAGCTCGGCCCAAGAGACATTCGGGAGGCCCCATGGCACATCAAACCGGCATACGCTTTCTTCTGAACGGCAAGGACATTGTGCTGGAGGACGTGAAGGCGACTACCACCCTGTTGGATTTCCTGCGCCTGGAACAGCGCCTGACCGGCACCAAGGAAGGCTGCGCCGAGGGCGACTGCGGCGCCTGCACAGTGCTGGTGGGCCGTTTGCAGAACGGCGCCCTGCGCTATGAGGCGGTGAACGCCTGCATCCGTTTCCTGGCATCGCTGAACGGCTGCCACGTGGTGACGGTGGAGCACCTGTCCGGCCCGAACGGCCGTCTGCACCCGGTGCAGCAGGCGATGGTCGAATACCACGGCAGCCAGTGCGGCTTCTGCACCCCCGGCTTTGTGATGTCGCTCTATGCGCTGTGGATGGAAAACCCGCAGCCGAATGAGGCTCAGGTGGAAACCGCCGTTCAGGGCAACCTGTGCCGCTGCACCGGCTATGAGCCGATCGTGAAGGCAGCGCTTGCGGTGAACCAGTACGGCACCCCGGCCAATGATTACCTGACCACCGAACGCGACGCCCTGACCGCCAAGCTGAAGGCAATCCAGCCCGAAGCCCGCGTCGTGACCGGCCCCGAGGACGACCGCGCCATCCTGCCGCTGGACGTGGCCGATCTGGCGCAGGTGCTGGCCGAGAACCCCAAAGCCACCATCGTGGCGGGCTCCACCGATGTCGGCCTGTGGGTCACCAAGTTCATGAAGCCGATCTCGCCGGTTGTGTTTGTTGCCCACTTGGAGGAGCTGAAGGCGGTTGAGCTGACGGATGAAGCACTGATCATCGGCGCCGGCGTCACCTATACCGAGAGCGAAGCGGCGATCCGCGATGCCTTCCCGCACCTGAGCGCCTACTGGGACCGCATCGCCGGCTGGCAGGTGCGCAACATGGGCACCATCGGCGGCAATATCGCCAACGGCTCGCCCATCGGGGACACCCCGCCGGTGCTGATCTCGCTGGGTGCCGAGGTGACGCTGCAGAAGAAAGGCGGTTCGCGCACCCTGCCGCTGGAGGATTTCTTCATCGACTACGGCAAGCAGGACCGCGAGCCGGGGGACTTCGTGGCCTCGATCCGCATCCCGCTGCGCCGCGACGGCCAGATCGACGCCGCCTACAAGATTTCCAAGCGCCGGGACGAGGATATCTCCTCGGTCGCCGCCGGGGTCAGCGTCACCGTGAAGGATGGCGTGATCACCGCTGCCCGGATCGCCTTCGGCGGCATGGCGGCAACGCCCAAGCGCGCTGCTGGCGCCGAGGCCGCGCTGGTGGGCCAGCCCTGGGGCGAGGCCGCGTTTGACGCGGCAGCGGAAGCGGTGAAGCAGGACTTCACTCCGCTCAGCGACTGGCGCGCCTCTGCCGAGTACCGCGCGCTTACGGCCAGCAACCTGCTGCGCCGCTTCTACCTGGAACATGATGCGGGAACCGCCGGTGCTGTCCGGCTGGCCGTCGCCTGAGGAGATTTTGAGATGAAAGACCATCAGACCATCAGCGGCGCCGTGCACCATGACCGCCAGCACGACAGTGCCATCAAGCATGTGACCGGCCGCGCCGAATACACCGACGATATCGCCGAGCCCTATGGCACGCTGCACGCTTACCTGGGTGTCTCCACCGTCGCCCACGCCAATATCAAGGGCATCGACCTGTCTGCCGTGCGCGCCGCGCCCGGCGTGGTGGATGTGCTGACCGCCGATGACATTCCCGGCGTCAACGACATCAGCCCCACCGGCAAGCATGACGAGCCGGTTTTCCCGACCGAGAAGGTCGAATTCCACGGCCAACCGATGTTTGCGGTGATCGCCGAAACCCGCGATGCCGCCCGCCGTGCCGCCGAACTGGCGCAGGTGGACTACGAGGTGCTGCCGCACGCGCTGGACCCGGTTCAGGCGCAGGAAGCCGGCTATCCGATGATCACCGATCCGCTGAAGCTGGAGCGCGGCGATGTGGAGGCCGGCCGCAAGGGTGCTCCGCACCGCATCCAGGCGCAGATGACCGTCGGCGGCCAGGACCACATGTATCTGGAAGGCCATATCGCCTTTGCCATCCCCGGCGAGGACGAGGATGTGACCGTGCATTGCTCCACCCAGCACCCGAGCGAGGCGCAGCATATGGTGGCGCATGTCCTGGGCGTGGCGAACAACGCGGTGACCGTCAACGTGCGCCGCATGGGCGGCGGTTTTGGCGGCAAGGAAAGCCAGATGAACCTGTTTTGCGCGGTGGCCGCGATTGCCGCGAAGAAGCACAACAGGCCCGTGAAGATCCGCCCGGACCGCGACCAGGACATGACCGCCACCGGTAAACGCCATGACTTCGTGATCGACTATGACGTGGCCTTTGACGACGCGGGCCGCATTCAGGCGGTCGAGGGCGGCTTTGCCGCGCGCTGCGGCTATTCCTCGGACTTGTCCGGACCGGTCACCGACCGCGCGCTGTTCCATGCGGATAACGCCTATTTCTACCCGAACGTGCTGCTGAAAAGCCGCCCGATGAAGACCAACACCGTCTCCAACACCGCTTTCCGCGGCTTTGGCGGCCCGCAGGGTGTGGTCGCGGCGGAGCGGATGATCGAGGAGATCGCCTATGCCCTCGGCAAGGACCCGCTGGATGTGCGCAAGGCCAACTTCTATGGCGAAGAGGGCCGCGACCTGACGCCCTACCATCAGAAGGTGGAGGACAATATCCTCGACCGGCTGATCGGGGAGCTGGAAGAGAACGCCGAATACCGCAAGCGCCGCGAAGAGATCATCGCCTTCAACAAGGCGTCCAAGATCATCAAGAAGGGCATTGCCCTGACACCGGTGAAATTCGGCATCTCCTTCACCGCGACTTGGTACAATCAGGCGGGCTCGCTGATCCATGTCTATAACGACGGCTCGATCCACCTGAACCACGGCGGCACCGAGATGGGGCAGGGCCTCAATACCAAGGTGGCGCAAGTGGTGGCCGATGCCTTCCAGGTGGATTTCGAGCGCATCAAGATCACCAAGACCACCACCGAAAAGGTGCCGAACACTTCTGCCACCGCGGCCTCTTCCGGCTCGGACCTCAATGGCATGGCGGCGCTGGATGCGGCCGAGCAGATCATTGCCCGGCTGACCAAATTCGCGGCTGAGAAGCACGGTGTCACCGAGGCGGAGGTCGAATTCCTGCCCAACCGCGTGCGCGTCGGCAGCGAAGAGATCCCCTTTGATACGCTGGTGAAAGAAGCCTATATGGCCCGCGTTCACCTTTCGGCGGCGGGCTTCTATAAGACGCCTGAGATCCACTGGGACCGCGCGGCGGGCAAGGGCCAGCCGTTCTTCTACTACGCCTATGGCGCCGCCTGCTCCGAGGTTTCTGTCGATACGCTGACCGGCGAATACCGGGTCGAGCGCACCGACATCCTGCATGACGTGGGGCGCTCGCTGAACCCGATCCTGGACAAGGGCCAGGTGGAGGGCGCGTTCATCCAGGGCATGGGCTGGCTGACCACCGAGGAGCTGTGGTGGGACGGCGAAGGCCGCCTGCGCACCCATGCGCCCTCGACCTACAAGATCCCGCTGGCGTCCGACCGGCCGCGCATCTTCAACACCCGGCTGGCTGAATGGTCGGTGAACAAGAAACGCACCATCAAACGGTCCAAGGCCGTGGGCGAGCCGCCGTTCATGCTGGGCATCTCGGTGTTTGAGGCACTGTCGATGGCGGTTGCCAGCACCGCGGATTACAAGGTCTGCCCGCGCCTCGATGCGCCGGCCACGCCGGAGCGCGTGCTGATGGCGATCGAAACCCTCAAAGGGCAGGGCTGAGCCATGGCCCGCCGCCTCTCCCTCCAGGACTTTCTGGCCAATCACAAACATGTGGTGCAGGTCGCGCTGACCCGCGTCCGCGGATCCTCCCCGCGCGAAACCGGCACCAGCATGTTTGTGGCGGCAGAAGGCCTGTGGGGGACCATTGGCGGCGGCCAGCTGGAATATATCGCCATCGACCACGCCAGGCGGATGCTGAAGCAGGGTGTGATCAGCGACACGCTGGATGTGCCGCTGGGGCCGGAGATCGGCCAGTGCTGCGGCGGCCGGGTGGAGATGTCGCTGGCGCAGATGCGCCAGGCCGACCGCGACGATGCCATTGCCCGGCAGCAGGCCGAGGAACAGGCGCTGCCGCATGTCTATGTGATGGGCGCGGGCCATGTGGGCCGGGCTCTGGCGGATCTGTTCCAGCATATGCCGGTGCGCTGCATCCTGGTTGACCAGCGTGCCGAAGAACTTGCCCTGTGCAACGCGGATGTGGAAATCCGCCAAAGCGCTATTCCCGAGATCGACATTGCCACCGCGCCCGCGGGCAGCGCCTTTGTCGTTCTCACCCATGATCATGCGCTCGACTTCCTGCTTGCCTCCGCTGCCCTGCAGCGCGGCGATGCAGGCTATGTCGGCCTGATCGGATCGGCCACCAAGCGGGAGAAATTCCGCCGCTGGTGCCGGGACCATTGCGACGGTCTGGGAACCGACCGTCTCATCTGCCCCATCGGGGCAAGCGGTAGCCGCGACAAGCGGCCCAGCGTCATCGCGGCCTTCGTGGCGGCGGAAGTGATTGCTGATCTGACCTCTGAAACTGCCGCGTCCGCTCCATCACGGAGCACTGACCTGCCCCAAGCGGGTAAGCAACCGGACGCAGAGGGAGATACGGCTGGAGCAAACAGCCGTTAAGACTGCGTCCTCTTGACAGGAGGAGGCCGCCATGACCGGGCGGAGCTACACGTACAAACTGTTCGCGCGGAATGACTTCAGTGCATTCTGGGCGCTGTTCACCGACAACCTGATCAACCTGATCGTGCTTTCGGGCATCTGTCAGTTTGTCTTCAACATGCCTGCCGACATCGTGTTCGGCCGCATCGTGCCCGGCGCCGCAGTGGCGATTCTGGCCGGTATCGCGGTCTACACCTGGCTGGCCAAGCACACCGCCGAGAAAGAAGGCCGCGACGTGACCGCGCTGCCCTATGGTATCTCGACCCCGGTGATGTTCGTCTATCTGTTCGGCGTGATCGGGCCGATCTACTGGTCCACCAATGACGCCATGCTGGCCTGGCAGGTGGGCATCGGCGCGGGCTTCATGGGCGGCATCGTCGCGGGCCTTGGCGCCATCGTCGGCCCCTGGCTCAAGCGGGTCACCCCGCGCGCCGGCATGCTGGGCACGCTTTGCGGCATCGCGCTGGTGTTCATCGGCACCGTGCCGCTGGCAACGATTTTCGAGGAACCGTTCATCGGCTTTGCCTCGATGATCATCATCCTGTGGGGCCTGGTGGGCCGCCACCGGCTGCCGTTCAACATCCCCGCGGGCCTCTTGGCGCTGATCGTCGGCACCGTTGTGGCGCTGGCCATGGGCAAGGCCTCGGTCTCGATCGAGGGCGTGGGCGTTTACCTGCCGGTTCCCTACTTCGGCGACCTGGTTGCGGGCATCCAGCATCTGTTTGCCAACCCGGAGCTGTTCCTGGTGCTGGTGCCGGTGCAGATCTACAACTTCATCGAAACCATGAACAACGTCGAAAGCGCCGAAGCGGCAGGCGACCACTACCCGGTGGCCCTGTGCCAGGTGACTGATGGCGTCGGCACCATGATCGGTGCGGTCTTCGGCTCGCCGTTCCCGACCACCGCCTATATCGGCCACCCGGCCTACAAGCGGATGGGCGCGCGCTCCGGCTATATCATCGGCGTTGGCATCGTGATCCCCTTTGCCGCCTTCTTTGGCCTGCTGGCGTTCCTCAACACCCTGATCCCCGTGGCCGCTGCCGCGCCGGTGCTGGTGTTCGTGGCGCTCAGCCTGGTGACCAATACCGCGCATTCGGTGAAAACCGACCACATCGCCGCGGTGACCATCGCGATGATGCCGCATGTCTCGGCCTTCCTGGTGATCAAATGGGGCGCATTGGCAGGCGCACTGGGGGCACTGGGTGCCACCGGCATGGCACAGCTGGGCGATCCGGAGCTGACCGCAGCGCTGCTGCAGCAGGGTGCGCACTACGAGGGCCATCTGGCGCTGAGCCAGGGTGCGATCCTGACCGGCCTGATCTGGGGCGCCATCGTGGCCAGCGTGATCGACGGCGACTTCCGCAACGCGGGCGGCTTTGCCCTGGCGGCTGCAGTGATGTCGCTGGTCGGCGTGATCCACTCTGCCAGCCTGCATTGGCCGGAGTTCAGCGGTGTCGCCATGGGCTACCTGATCGCTGCCGCCTTCCTGTTCATCTACCCGATCTTCCACAAGGCGGATGAGCATGAGGAAGAAAAGGACGACGGTATCAAGCCTCATGTGCCGCACCTGCCGGCAGGCGAATAATCCAACATGACACCCAAATGATAATGGGCAGGGGGCTGCGCGCCCCCTGCCTGCGAACCAAGGACATCAAAGACATGACATCGAAACAGACGCTGCTGCGCGGCCGGGTGCTTTCCTTCACCGCCGAACCGCAAGACCCCCAGGACACCAGCGCCTATGAGTTCATCGAGGACGGCGCGCTGCTGGTCGCGGACGGCATGATCCTGGCCAAGGGCAGCTATGGCGATCTGGCCCAACAGGCCGCAGAGGCGCAGGTGATCGACCACCGCCCGAACATCCTGATGGCCGGCTTCATCGACACCCATCTGCATTTCCCGCAGGTGCAGGTGATCGCCTCCTGGGGCTCGCAGCTCTTGGAATGGCTGAACAATTACACCTTCCCCGAAGAAACCCGCTTTGCCGACGCAGGCCACAGTGCCGAGATGGCCGGGCATTTCTTCGACCTCCTGACCAGCCACGGCACCACCACCGCGGTTGCCTACTGCTCGGTCCACAAGACCTCAGCCGAGGCCTATTTCACCGAGGCCGCCCGCCGCAACATGCGGATGATCGGCGGCAAGGTGCTGATGGACCGCAACGCGCCCGAGGGGCTGCTGGATACGCCGGTCAGCGGCTATGACGACACCAAGGCGCTGATCGCGAAATACCACGGCAAGGGCCGCGGCCTGTATGCGATCACCCCGCGCTTTGCCATCACCTCCACCCCCGATCAGATGGAGATGGCCGGCGCGCTGGTGCAAGAGCACCCGGACTGCTACGTGCAGACCCACCTGTCGGAAAACCACGACGAAATCGCGTTCACCGCTGAGCTGTACCCGCAGGCGCGCGATTATCTGGACGTCTACCAGTCCTACGGGCTGCTGTCGGAAAAGATGCTGCTGGGCCATTCGATCCACCTGCAGCCGCGCGAGATCGACGCGCTGGCCGAGACCAAGGCCAAGCCGGTGTTCTGCCCGACCTCCAACCTGTTCCTGGGCAGCGGTTTGTTTGACGACGCAGGCCTGCGCAGCCGCGGCATCACCAATGCGATTGCCACCGACATCGGCGCGGGCACCAGCTATTCGATGCTGCAGACCCTGAACGAGGGCTACAAGGTCCTGCAATTGCAGAACCAGAAGCTGCACCCCTTGCGCGCCTTCCACTGGATCACCCGCGGCAACGCCGTGGCGCTGGGGCTGGAGGACAAGGTCGGCACGCTGGAGGCCGGCACCGAGGCCGATATCGTGGTGCTCGATTCCCGCGCCACCCCGGCAATGGACCTGCGGATGCAGCGGGCAGAAACCCTGTCGGAGGAGCTGTTCATCCTGCAGACCCTGGGCGACGACCGGTCGATTGCGCAGACCTATGTGGCCGGGAAACCGATGAAAGGCTGACCCTTCTTCCTGGCAGCCGGCCCCCCCTTGTTGCCCGGCCGGCCAGAACACCGCCCGCGCCGCAGACATCGGTCTGCGGCGCTTTCTTTTGCCTTTTATTTAACATAACTCACATTACAGGATGGAAATACCAGGCCAGGCTCCGGGTGGAGCCTGGCCTGGGGACATCGCGGGCTGCCGCCGGTTTGCCGGTCCTGGCACGAGGTAAGGACCCAATCCCGGCGCGGCGGCGGAAACCGGACCGTCACCGGTGGCAAACGCAGCCAGCGCGCAAAGGTTCCAAAAAATCACTCCCTGCCTGCCATTTTCCGGCACGGCACGGCTGCAATTTCCCGGAACGTTCCCCGGTTTCAGGCGTTGGACCTTTGCCGAACCTTTCAACCCGCACGGTGCGCGCGCCCGCCTCAGGAGCCCTGCTTGACAGATTTCCATCCAGGTAATGCTGTTCCCGCAGCCAGGCCGCCCCGGCTGGCTGCCCTGGCGCCGCGGGCCGCCGGACCGGTGGCAGGCAAAGATGCACAGCAATTTCCCCAAGCAACGACTGCAGGCGGTCCAGACACGCAGGAGACAGATGATGCCCCCCACCGACGAACTTGTGCTGGCGGAAGAAGAAAGAGAGCGCGAGGCGGTTGAGGACGCTGCCGGCCTTTCGGCCAAGCTGATCTTTGAAACCATCCGCCTGAACGGCGAGGAAGAACTGCGCCGCCCGGTCAAGGCCCTGTGGTGGTCCGGGCTGGCCGCCGGCCTGCTGATTTCCTTCTCTGTCTGGGGCGAAGCGATCCTGCGGGCCACGCTGCCGGATACCCGCTGGCGTTACATCATCGAAAACCTCGGCTACAGCCTGGGCTTCGTGCTGGTCATTTTCGGCCGGATGCAGCTGTTCACTGAAAACACAATCACCACCGTGGTGCCGGTCACGCTTGACCCGGTCTGGGCCTCCTTCCGCCGCACCGGGCGGCTGTGGGCCGTGGTGCTGGCGGCAAATGTCACCGGCGCCTTTCTGACCGCAGCCTTTCTGGCGTATGCACCGGTGCTGTCCGCCGAAGTCTTTGCCGCGATGGCAGAGCTGAGCCGCCACGCAACCGGAATGCCCTGGCACGAGGGGCTTGTGCGCGGCATCCCCGCCGGGGTGCTGATCGCTGCGCTGGTCTGGATGCTGCCGCGGGCCAACGGCTCTGAACTGGCGCTGATCGTTCTGTTCACCTGGCTGATTGCCCTGGGCGATTTCACCCATATCATCGCGGGCTCGGTCGAAATGGCCTTTCTCATAGTCCAGGGCGAGGTGGGCCTGTTCCCGGCGGTGTTCCGCTTCTTCCTGCCGGTCCTGCTCGGCAATGTGATCGGCGGCACGGCGGTGTTCACGCTGCTGACCTGGGCACAGATCCGGCCCGAGGTGAAAGAGGCTGAAGAACCGGAGGGGGGCAGCCCGAACAGCTGAGCCGCCCTGGCACTGCAAACAGCGGATTCCGCATCCGGGCTTGCCCGGCGGCGGCCTGCGCCTGCGGGCTTCCTTGCTGCTGCTCAAACAGCGGCTGCAAAAAAACACTAAACCTCACGGAACCTTTTTCCGGGTCAGGCGTCTTACCTGTGATAGCAGCCTGTAACTGCTTCTGGACCCGTCCCCATTGGTCCGCCGACTTTGCCCCCGCAGCATTTCTGCGGGGGCTTTTTTCTTTGTGTTCAGACAGATGCGGAAAGCCGGTTTCGGCGGTTTCCGGCGCAGCCTCGGCAAAAGACGGGAACCAGGCAGCTTTGCCGTGCGTTGACCCGCCAATGCAACACGAGAGGAACGAGTTATGAAACCTTCCGTTATTTTCGCCGCCATTGCAGCAGTTGTTGTGCTGGTGTTTGCAATCTACATGATCGACATTGATCAGACCGAGGAAACCCGCCTGCCTGACGTCGACGTCAGCGTCGAGGGCGGTCAGCTGCCTGAATTCAAGGCCGAAGTGGGCGACATCGATACCGGCACCAAAGAGGTGACCGTGACCGTCCCGACCGTCGACATCCAGAGCCCGGAAGAAGAGGCCGCCGAGGAAGGCAGCACGGAAGCCGCTGAAGAAACTGCGCAGGACACAGGTGCGGAACCGGCTGAGGAAGACGCCACCAAGGAAAACTGATCCGGGCCTCCGGACATACGCCGCAGTTTGCAAAGCCGCGCCCTCAGCGCGGCTTTGCCGTGTTCCGGCCCTGCCGAACGACGGGAGAACTTTTATAAATCAGCCACTTGCCGGACTTCGGGAACCAAAGCCCGGCAGCCCGCGTTACCCTGCCATACCGCCTAGCCGAAGGGAGAACACTATGGAATATGGTCTGATTGGCCTGCTGGTCCTGGCTGCCGACATCTACGCAATCATCCAGGTCCTGGGGTCCGGGGCTTCGACTGCCGCAAAAATCATCTGGGTGCTGGTCATCCTCATCCTGCCGGTGCTGGGGTTCATCGCCTGGCTGATCGCAGGACCGCGGTCTTCCGCTGCGAGCATCTGAACGGCCCGTTCCTGACACCGCCCGGCCCGGCTCGCGCAGCCGGGCCGTTTTTCTTTCGTTGAGGGAACCCGCCGCCGCCCCGGCACGTTTCCCCAGTACACGCTCACCTGTGACAGCCCGACAGCAGAAAGGCAGATGACATGACCGATACGTCCGAACTGGAACAGCAGGCCCGCCGCCAGGCCGCCGATCTGGGGCGCCGGGCCAAGGGCGCCGTGGAGGAGAAGCTTCACGAAAGCGCAGCCGCCGCGCATGCGCAGGCCGCCGGGGAGGTGCAGGCCACCGCCGAGGCCGCCGCGGCCGCGGCGCAGGCCTTTGATCCTGGCAGCATGCAGGCGCAGGCGGCGCAGGCGGTGGCCGGCCGTCTGGAGGACGCCGCCCGCCAGGTGCGCAGCCTCGATCTCGAGGAAACCGTGCAGGAGGTCAGCGCCTTTGCCCGCCGCAACCCGCTGCTTTTCCTGAGCGCCGCCGCCCTGGCCGGCTTTGCCGCCACCCGCTTCCTCAAGGCCACCGCGCCGCAGCCTGCCGGGCCCGCCGCCGCACCGATCCATCCGGAGGCGCCCCATGCCGGATCCTGACCTGCGCCAGGCCCCCGAGCTGTTCACCGAAACGCTCCGCCGCTTCGCCGCGCTGCTGCGCAGCGAGGCCGCCCTGGCCAAGGCGGAGCTGAAAGAAAACGCGGCCCGCGCCGGCACCGGGCTGGCGCTGATCGCCGGGGCCGCGCTGCTGGCCCTCGCTGGCGTGCATGTGCTGGCCGCGGCGCTGGTCGCCTGGATCGCCGCCGCGGGGATCGCCCCCGGGCTGGCGGCGCTGATCGTCGGCGGCGCGCTGCTGGCCGCGGCGCTGGCGCTGGTGCTGGCCGGCCGGGCGCGGCTCAGCCGCAGCGCCCTGCTGCCCTCGCGCACGCTGCGCAATGTCAAACAGGATGCCGCCAGCATCAAGGAGGCCGCCGATGCCCAGCACTGACACCCTCGAACAGCAGGTCGAAGCCGACCGCCGCCGCCTCGCCGCGTCGCTGTCCGGCCTGACCGGCGCGGTGGCGCCGCAGGCCGCAGCGCAGCAGCTGGCCGCCGCCGCCAACGGTTATGGCGGCGCATTGGGCCGCCAGGCCATGGCCGCCGCCCGGCGCAACCCCGCAGGCCTGGTTCTGGCAGGCGCCGGGCTGGCCTTGATGTTCACCGGCACCGGCCGCCGCCCGCGCCGCGCGGAGCCCGCCGCCGCGGTGCCGCCCGCGGCCGCCATGGGCGGTTTTGACGCCCGCGTTGCGGCGGCGGATGCCGCCATCAGGAAGGAGATGACAGGAATGAGTGACGAAAGCTTCCGCACCAGCAAGATGCGCGAGACCCTGAACGCCGGCCTCGATGCGCTGCCAGACGCGGCCCGCAAGCGGGTGCTGGCGGCACGCACCGCCGCGCTGCAGGCGCAGGAAAAGGTCGAGGCCCATGCCGCCAAGGCCGCGGCGCGCGGCCGCAGCTTCTATGACGACAACCCGCTGGCTGCAGGCGCCATCGCGCTTGGCCTCGGCGCCCTGATCGGGGCGCTGCTGCCCGCCACCCGCCGCGAGGACGAGCTTCTGGGCGCGCACCGCGATGCGCTGGCCGCCAAGGCCGAAGCCGCCCTGCGCGAGGAGATGGACCGGCTGCACCGCGAGGCCGCCGGTCGGCTGGACGCCGCAGGGACATAGCCTGCGGCGCCCCCTGACGCGCGTTGAGCTATCATGACCCGCAAACCGGAGTCCGCGATGACAGCACCAGAAAACCACCAGCAGTCGTATTCCGCCCCGAAATCCGGCCTGTTCGGCCTGGCCCGCGGGGTGTGGTCCCGGCAGGCTGACACCGACGCCGGGCTTCTGGCTGCGGGCATCGCTTTCTACGGTCTCCTGTCGCTGTTTCCGGCCATCACCGCAGGCGCGGCGCTGGCCGGGATTGCGCTGCCGCCCCGCGTTGTGACCGAGAACTCCGAGGCGCTGACCCTCATATTGCCGGAAGAGGCCGGCGGCATCATCCTGGGCGAGCTGCGCGAGGTGCTGGCCGCTGACAGCACCTCGCTCAGCATCGCCGCCATCGCCACCCTGGGCCTCGCGCTTTATTCCGCGTCCAAGGCGACAAGCCAGGCGATTGTCGGGCTGAACGCGGTGCTGGATCTGGAGGAAAGCCGCGGCTTCGTGACCGTCAACGCGCTGAAGGTGGGGCTGACGCTGTTCGCCATCCTGCTGCTGATCGCCGCCATCGCCGTTTCCGGCGTGCTGCCGGCAATTGCCCACTGGACCGGCAGCAGCCTTCTGGAACAGATCATGCTGGTCGCCCGCTGGCCGGTGATGCTGCTGACCGGCGCCTTCGGTGTCAGCGTCCTTTACCGATTTGGCCCCGACCGCCCTGCCGGCGACCGCCCCTGGCTCACCAAGGGGGCGATTGCCGCCTGCCTGCTGTGGTTTGGCGCCAGCGCGGGTTTCACCATCTATGCCGGCTCCTTCGGCTCCTACAACCAGGTCTTCGGCGCCCTGGGCGGCGTCATCATCCTGCTCACCTGGCTGTGGCTGTCCGCCTATTCCGTGCTGCTGGGCGCAGCCCTGGACGCAGAGCTGAACGCACGGCGCCGCTGAGGCTGCCGCCGCCACGCGGCCAAGGAACTCTGCGGCGGCTGCCGCGTTCTCCTTATGACGCCGCAGTGCGGCGCAATGTTTCAGACACCAAGGAGGACACCACATGGACAACAACCGCATCACCGGCAAATGGACAGAGCTGAAGGGCCGCCTGCGCGTGGCCTACGGCGATCTGACCGACGACGAACTGGAACAGACCCGGGGCGAGCGCGAGCAGCTGGAAGGCCTGCTGCAGCAGCGCCTGGGCAAGACCAAGGATGAGGTCCGGCAGGCTGTCGACCGCATTCTGGACAGTATCTGACATTGCCGGCAGAGCTGGCAGCGGTGCAGACTCCGCCGCACAGCTGTGGAAATCGCGCAAACACCCGCACCGGCACCGGCAGTCAGAACCACTCAGGCCCGGCGGACTGAACAGCCGCCGGGCCTTTTGCTTTGAAACCCAAGCCGCCCCTTCTGCGTTGAGTACATGAGGCGAGAAGCAGCCAAGGCCGAAACGGCCAGGCAGCGCCAAGCCCTGCCCCGCGTTTTGGCGGGGAGGTCCGGGGTTCCGGTACCACAGCAAGCGAGGACAAGATGGCACTGAAAGTTGAGAAACTGGAAGAGATACACGCGGAACTCTGCGCGCTTCTGGCCGAACGCCAGGGCGAGATGGCCCGCACCGCGCCATCACGCGAGGAGTCCGCCACGCATGAGCTGGAAGCAGTGGCCGCTGATATTGCCAGCTGGTCGGACGACGCGGCAAAGATCGGCTCTGCCAAGGGCGCAGACAATGCGTCAGCGATTGCCGGCCTCGTGGAACGCGCGAAGGAAATCCGCTGGCGCCTCTGCAAGGATTGCTAAAGCCGGCGCGGCGGCGTGCCAAACGCAAAGGCCGGCAGCCGCCGGACACTTCCGGCACTGCAGGGCCTTGTCGCTGCGACCCGGTGAAAATCCTGTACAGTTGCATCCATGGACATTTCGCATTTTTTTGAGTTTGCCCCGTATCACGTCATGCTGGCTGCGGCGGGCGGCGTGATCATCCTGGCCCATTGGATGCCCAGACTGGTCTCCACGCGGGAGCCGGCCGCGCCGCCGCTGCTGATCCTGCTGGGGATGGCAGCCTACTGGCTGGTGCCGGAAAGCCCGGCTGCGCCGGACCCGCGCCTGCACCCGAAACCCTGGGAGGTGGTCAGCGAGCTGACGGTGATCGTGGCACTGTTTGCAGCCGGGCTGCGGCTGGACAGCCTGCGGCCCTGGAAGCGGTGGGGCGCAACCCTGCGGCTGCTGCTGATCGGCATGCCGCTGACCATTGCCGCGGTTGCCCTGCTGGGGTGGGGGATCGGCGGCATGACCGCGGCGGGGGCAATCCTGCTGGGCGCCGTGCTGGCCCCGACCGACCCGGTGCTTGCCGGCGACGTGCAGGTCGGCCCGCCGATGGAGGGCGACGAGCACCCGGTGCGCTTCACCCTGACAACCGAGGCGGCGCTGAACGACGGGCTGGCATTTCCCTTTGTCTACCTGGGCCTGATCGTGGCCTTGCAGGGGCTCGACCCGCAGGGCTGGCTGCTGGACTGGCTGGCAATCGACGTTGTTTACCGGATTGCCGCAGGCGCCGCGATGGGGATCTGCGGCGGCTGGGTGCTGGGGCAGGTGCTGTTTGTCTATCCCGCCCATGCTGCGCTCGCCAACACCGGCTCCGGCGTGGTGGCGCTGGCCGGCGTGCTGCTGTGCTACGGCTCCACCGAACTGGTCGAAGGCTACGGCTTCATCGCGGTGGCGGCGATGGGGCTGACCCTGCGCCGGATCGAGAACGAGCACCGTTTCCACCGCCGCCTGCACGACTTCTGCGAGACCATCGAGCACGCCCTGACGGCGCTGCTGCTGGTGGCGCTCGGCAATGTGCTGCCGGTCATTCTGGGCGACCTGTCACCGGCCCTGGTGCTGATCGCGGTGCTGCTGATCGTGGTGATCCGCCCGCTGGCCGGCTGGCTGTCACTGGCCGGCTCGCGCATCACCCGCCGCGACCGTCTGGTGGTCTCCGTCTTCGGGGTGCGCGGCATCGGCTCGATCTACTACCTGTGCTATGCCGGCGCTCACATCGAGTTCGTGAACGAGCCGGAGCTGTGGTCGCTGATCGGGCTGACCATCCTGCTGTCGACCATGCTGCATGGCTTCACCGTCGGCCGCGCCATGGATGAGATCGCCAAGTAGGCAGGCCGCGGCACCCCTGCCGCCGCCCGCCCTCGCGGCACCGCCAGGCGGCGCCTAGGTTTGCGCCCTGTACTGCTCCACCGGGAGGCCGCCGATGCCCCAATCCGCAAGCGCCACCTCGTCGATCACCACAAAGGTCGTCGCCGGGCTCTTGCCCAGCACCTCCTGCAGCAGGCTGGTCACGCCGCCGATCAGCCGCGCCTTTTCCTCGGCCGAGGGTCCGGTGCCGTCCGGCCCGCCCTCCCGTGTCACCTTGATGTTCACATAGGGCATGGCTCAGTCCTTTCGCGGCAGATAGGTGAAGGCCTTGGTGACGATCCGCCATTCGCCGGCATGGCGCACCAGGGTCAGGAAATCGAGGTAGTCGCGCCCCATCATGCTCATCCGCGCGGTGACGCGGGCGATGCGGGGGCTGCCAAAGGCGATCTCCAGGATCGCCTCGTCGCGCGGGTCGCCGCGCCCGGCGGGCGGCTCGCGGCCGTCGACCCGCGCCATGTAAGTATCCAGATCCAGGTACAGCTCATCCCCTTCGGTCGCGCAGACATAGGAGAGCTGCGGGTGGAAGACGCGGCGCAGCATGGTGCTGTCGGCCTGATGGAGCCCCTCGAAATAGGCCTCCATCAGCGCAACCACCTGGGCATGATCCGCGGCGGTCATTGGATCAGCCCTTCCGCCTTCATCGCCTTCCGCGCGGCCGGCCGCTCGGCAACCCGCGCCGCCAGCGCCGCAACGGCGGGCCAGCGGCTGAGGCCGATGCCGGTGAAATTGGCCCAGTTGGCAACGGCAAAGAAATAGGCATCCGCAACCGAGAACCGCCCGTCCACCAGCCAGTCGCGGCCGTCCGACAGCATTGCCTCGGCCCGGTCGAAGCGCGCGGCGACCGCCAGCTTGGCAGCGGCCTGTTCCGCCTCCGTGCTGCCTGCGCGGAACAGCGGCCCGAACGCCTTGTGCATTTCCGCCGAAATCCAGTTCAGCGCCTCGTGCAGGCGGGTGCGCGCCAGGGTGCCCGGCTCCGGCGCCAGCCCGGCTTCCGGGTGGCGGTCGGCGATATACTGCAGGATCGCTGCGCCTTCGGTCAGCACCGCGCCATCCTCCAGCTCCAGCGCCGGCACATAGCCGTTGGGGTTGATCTCGGCAAAGTCGCGGCCGCTTTCTGTGCGCCCCTTGTCCGTATCGACGGCCTCAATCTCAAAGGCGGCACCGGTCTCATACAGGGCAATATGGCTGGCCAGCGGGCAGGCTCCGGGTTTGTAGTAAAGCTTCATGGTCAGTTCTCCTGTTGACATGATGGCTTTTGCTACCCCGCACTCTCATCTATTGATAATATTGAGTTCTCACCAACATGATCGAAAAATCGTATCATTATGAAACACGACCAGCTCCTCGCCTTTGAGGCCATCGTGCTTACCGGCACCTTCCGGCAAGCCGCCGAACGGCTGCACAAATCGCAAAGCGCCGTCAGCCATGCCATCCGCCTGCTGGAGGAGGAGCTGGAGCTGACCCTGTTCTCGCGGGACGAATACCGGCCCCGGCTGACCGCGGAGGGGGAGGTGTTCTACCGCGAAGCCACCCGCGTTCTCGGCCAGATGCGGGCGCTGCAGGCAACCGCCGCCCGGCTGCGGGCACGGGAGGAGGCGGAGCTGTGCCTTGCCGTCACCGCAACGCTGCCGCTGGACATTCTGCTGCCGGTGCTGGAGCGGACCGGCCAGGCCTACCCCGCCACCCACATCCGCCTCAGCACCGAAATGATGGGCGGCCCGATCGCCCGGCTGATGGAGGGCGCCGCCGGCATCGCAATTGCAACCCTGGACGGTGTCCCGCTGGAGGAGGTGGAGACCCGCAAGATCGCCGAGGTGGTAATCCGCCCCGTCGCCGCCCGCGGGCTTGCCGAACAGCTGGGCCCGGGTCCGCACCCCCTGCAGGAGATGCAGGCCCTGCCGCAGATCGTGGTGGCCGGCACCGGCGGCCCGGACAGCAGCCAAAGCCGCGACCTGCTGCCCGGCGGGCGCAAATGGACCGTCTCCGACTTCGCCGCCAAACGGCAAGTGATCCTCGCCGGGCAGGGCTGGGGCGGCATGCCGGAACATCTGATCCGCCGCGAGCTCGAAGCCGGCACGCTGGTGCCGCTGCAGGTGGAGGGCTTCCCGCCGCGCCGGTCGGAGCTTTTTGCCCTGCGCCGCCGCGACCAGGCGCCCGGGCCGGTGGCCGCCAGCCTGTGGGCGCTGCTGACGGCGGCTGGCCAGTGACACCGGCCGCGGCCGGCAGACAGCGGGCGGATTCCCCGGATATCAGCGAAAACCTGCCGCGCACAGCTGCCGGGCCTGCAGCGATCCCGCGCAGCGCAAAGCCGGGTCAAAAAGACCATCCGGCAATAATTGACAAAATTAGTAAATTATAATACCCGCCGCGCTCGAAGGAGTTGCGGATGTTTTACGAGCTGGCCAATTTGCGCGCATTCGGCGCCCGTCCCTGCCTGATCGCGGCGGACGGAACCACATTGTCATATGCCGCGCTGGCGGATGCTGCCGAACAGTTTGCCCGCCAGCTGCCGCTGGACCGGCGGCTGATTGCAGTCGAGGCCGCAGCCGATCCGGACGCCATCACCGCCTATCTCAGCGCCCTGGCCGCCGGCCATGCGGTGATGCCGCTGCCGGCCGGGGATGAGGCAACCGCGGCACGGCTGGAAGAACGCTTCCGCCCCGCCGCCAGCTTCCGGCGCGCAGGCGGCAGCTGGCAGCTGCTGTCGCATTCCCACGATCCCGCCGCGGTGCATCCGGACCTGGCCCTGCTGCTGCAAACCTCCGGCAGCACCGGCCACGGCCGCGGCGTGCGCCTGTCCGGCACTGCGGTGGACAGCAACGCCCGCGCCATTGCGGATTATTTGCAGATCCGCCGCCAGGACCGCGCCGCGCTGATCCTGCCGCTGCACTATTCCTACGGCCTGTCGGTGCTGCATTCGCATCTGGCGGCCGGCGCCAGCCTCTGGCTTGCCCCCGGCTCGGTGCTGGATGCCGGTTTCGCCGCTGCGCTGGCGGCCTCCGGCGCCACCAGCCTGGCCGGCGTTCCGCATCATTTCCGGCTGCTGGAAAGCGCAGGCCTGTCGCACACGCTGCCCGAAAGCATCAAGACCCTCACTGTTGCCGGCGGCGCCATGGAACCGGATCAGGTCCGCGCCTGGGCCACCCGGATGCAGGCCCGCGCCGGGCGTTTCTTCGTCATGTACGGCCAGACCGAGGCCACAGCCCGGATCAGCTACCTGCCGCCGGAACAGGCGCTGGATACCCCCGGCGCGGCCGGCCGCGCCATCCCCGGCGGCCGCCTGCTGCTGCGCGATGCGGGCGGCAGGGAAATCACCAAGCCCGAAAGCGAGGGCGAACTCTGCTATCAGGGTTCGAATGTGATGATGGGCTATGCTGAGGACAGCGCCGATCTCGCCAAGGACGCGGAACTCAGCGAACTGGCCACCGGCGACCTGGCCCGGCGCGATGCCGGCGGCCTCTACCACATCACCGGGCGGCTGTCGCGCATGTCCAAGATCGCGGGCCTGCGCATCGGCCATGACGCCATCGAGCGCGCCCTGGCCGCCCAGGGGCACGAGGCCGCGGTCTGGGGCGATGATGCCCGCATCTCCATCGCCATCTGCGGGCCGCAGGACGGCATCGCCGCGCTGGCGGCCCGGCTCACCGGCGTCGGCCAGCAGCATTTCACGGTGCTCCCGCGCAGCTCGCTGCCGCGGCGCGCCAACGGCAAGGTCGACTATCCGGCGCTCAAGTCGCAGTCCGCCAAGCCGCAACCGGCCAAGGGCGTGCTGGCCGCCTATCAGGCCGCCTTTGCACCGCAGACCGTGGGCCGCAACGACAGCTTCGCCTCGCTCGGCGGCGACTCGCTGCGCCATGTGGAGCTGTCGCTGGCGCTGGACGAGGCCCTGGGCGGCGCCCCCGCGGGCTGGGAAGAGATGCCGGTCAAGGATCTGGAGCAGGCCGCCCCGGCGCCCTCCGCCAGCCTGCCCTTCGATCTGATTGCCCGGGTGATTGCCATCCTGGCGGTGGTCACTGCGCACCAGACCTTCTGGCCGGTCTACGGCGGTGCTGCCGCAATGGTGATCCTGATGGGGATGAGCGTCGCAGGCTTCCGCTGGGAGGCGCTGAAATCCGGCAGTATGGGCAGCTTCTTCAAGCCGGTGGCGGCGGTGCTGATCCCCTATTACCTGATCCTGGCGGGCTATGCCGCGGCGTGGGAGCAGGTGCCCTGGGTCTCGGTCTTCCTGGCGGGGAACTTTGCCCTGACCACCCCTGAAACCCATCTGATGCTGCCGTATCTCTACTGGTTCATCGAGGCCTATCTGCAGGTGACCCTGCTGGTGGCGCTGCCGTTTGCGCTGCCGCCGGTGCGGCGCTGGCTGGTGCAGCAGGGCGCTTTCCGCACCGGGCTCTGCTTCCTGGCATTTGCCGTTGCCATCCGTCTGGCCGCACCGGAAATCTGGCAGATCGGCGGGCGGGCGCAGTTCACCGTGCCCTGGGTCTTCTACCTCTTTGCCCTCGGCTGGTGCATCACCGCCGCCGATACGCTGGGGCAGCGGCTGATGGTGCTGGGGGCGGCCTGCGTGATCATGCCCTCAGCCGCCTATCTCGGCGGCAACTGGTACGGCGGCTGGATCAAGTACATGTGGCTCCTTGCGCTGATTGCCGGATTGCTGTTCATCACCCGCCTGCCGGTGCCGCGGTTTGCCGCCCGCCCGGTGATGCGGCTGGCGCAGGCGGCCTTCCCCATCTACCTGCTGCACCGCTTCGTGCCGGAGCTGCTGATGCCGATGATCGGGCTGGAGGGCCGCAGCCCGCTGAACGATGCGCTGGCGATCTTCGGCGGCATCGCCCTGGGCCTCGCCGCTGCCGCGCTTCAGCGCCAGCTGGTGCAGGCCTGGTCCAACGCCCGCAACCGCCGCCAGCTGGAAATGGCGCAGGCCTAAGACGCTGACGGCAGTTCCCGGCCTTTCGGCCAGGCGGAACATTTTGAACCGCTTAAACCAGCGCCGACACCGCCCTGCCGATCCGGCTCAACGCCTCGCGCAGTTCCGCCTCGGAGGTGGCATAGGAAATCCGGAAATAAGGCGAGATGCCAAAGGCGCGGCCCGGCACCACCGCCACATGGTGCTGGTCCAGCAGATAGGCGCAGAAATCCGCATCTGTCTCCAGCACCGCGCCCTCTGGCGTCCTCTTGCCCAGCACGCCTGCGCAATTGGCGAATGTGTAGAACGCCCCCTCCGGCACCGGGCACGCAATCCCCTCCATGGCATTCAGTGCCTCCACCACCAGATCGCGGCGCGCCTGGAAACTGGCCCGCCGCTCTGCCAGCACTTCCTGCGGGCCATTGAGCGCCGCCGCAGCCGCCGCCTGCGAAATGGACGAGGGATGCGAGGTCGATTGCGACTGCACCACCTTCATCGCGTCGATCAGCGCCTTCGGCCCGCCCGCATAGCCCAGCCGCCAGCCGGTCATCGCATAGGCCTTGGAGACGCCGTTGACCGTCAGCACCCGGTCTTTCAGCCGCGGTTCCAGCTGCGCGGGCGCTGCAAACTCAAAGCCGCCATAGGTGATGTGTTCATACATGCCATCGGCCATCAGCCAGACATCCGGGTGCCGCAGCAGCACCTCCAGCAGCGGCTGGTAATCGCTGGCGCTGTAGCCCGCGCCAGCCGGGTTCGATGGCGAATTCAGCAGCAGCCAGCGGGTGCGCGGGGTGATCGCCGCCTCCAGCTGCTCCGCCGTCAGCCGGAAGCCGGTATCATCGCCGCAGGGCACCAGCACCGGCTCCCCGCCAGCGATGCGGATGATGTCGGAATATGAGGTCCAGTAAGGCGTCGGCACAATCACCTCATCACCGGGGTTGAGGCTGGCCATGAAGGCATCAAACAGGATCTCCTTGGCGCCGGTGCCGGCGATGATCTCGTCCAGCGCATAGTCCAACCCATTGTCGCGCTTGAACTTCGCCTGGATGGCCTGCCGCAACGCCAGCGTGCCGCCGAGCGGAGTGTATTTGGTCTCCCCCGCCCGCATCGCGGCAGCCGCGGCTTCCTTGATGTGGTCCGGCGTGTCGAAATCCGGCTCCCCCGCGCCGAGGATGATCACCGGTGCGCCCTGCCGCTTCATCTCCGCGGCCTTGGCGCCGATGGTGAGGATTTCCGAGACTTCAATAGGGTCGAGACGGCTGGCGCGGCGGAACTGGGCCATGGCAAAGGCTCCCTGCTGGTTTTGGCAAAGCCAGAATGAAACGAAAGCCGGTCTTGAAATACCAGCCCATTACGACACGACTAATTCCAGATTGTCATGGTACATGCATAAGCCACTTAGGGCTGCACCTGCCTGGGTAGGTGCGAATGCACCTGTCTGTTTTGCCGGAGGCAAACCTCCGGTTTGACGGGCAGGCAGGTGCAGCCCGGCCTGTCGGCCGGGCAAAACATCTCAATCTCACTTCGAACGCAATTGCTTCTTTAGCCACCTTTCGAATTTCTGCACCGCCTCCGGCACCACCCCGTGCGGACGTACCAGGTAATAGCGCTTGCGCGACACCAGCTCCGGCCCCGGGATGCGTATCAGATCGCCTGCCGCAATCTCCCGCGCCACCATGTCATAAGGCACGATCGCCGCACCCAGGCCCGCCGTGGCAGCTGCAATCACCATCGAGTGCTGATCGAAATAGCGCCCGTCCTGCCGCGGCGCGCCCGCCAGCCCTGCGCGCTCGAACCACTCCGCCCAGGTGCCCGCGCGGCTTTCCAGGTGCAGCAGCGGCGCCTGCGCCAGATTGCCCGCCTGCTCCAGCTGATGAGCGGCAAAGAATCCGGGCGCGCAGACCGGCACCATTTCCTCGCCGAACAGCGGGGCCATATGGGTGCCGGGCCAATTATCCAGCCCGTAGTGCACCGCCAGGTCAAAGTTCTCGCGGGAAAAATCAAACGGCTCCAGCCGGGTGGAAAAGCTCAGCTCCACCTCCGGGTGGCGGGCAAAGAAATCCGGCAGCCGCGGGATCAGCCAGAGGTTGGCAAAAGCGGGCAGCACCGCAATGCGCAGGGCCGACCGCCCGGCCCCGGCAGCGGCAGCCTTTTGCAAGGTGGCGCGCAAGCCGGCCAGATCCAGCTCCAGATCGGCGGCCAGCCCCTGCCCCGCCGGCGTCAGCACCACGCCGCGGCCCGCCCGCTGGAACAGGTCGAACCCCAGATCGGCCTCCAGCTCCTTCACCTTCTTGCTGACCGCGCTCTGGGTCAGCCCCAGCTCCTCCCCCGCGGCAGTGAAGCTTTGATGCCGCGCGGCGCTTTCGAAACAGCGCAGATGGGTCAGGCTTGGCAACCGCATGTCAGCTCTCCTCCAGCTGAGCCATCAGCCACTCGCGGAACTTTATCAGCGGATAGTCCTCCGCCTGATCCGCAGGCCAGACCAGGAAATATTCACCCAGACTCACCGCATCACCCTCCATCGCCAGCGCCAGCCGTCCTTGCGCAATCTCGTTCTCCGCCAGGAAGTCCGGCAGCAGCGCCACCCCCAGCCCATGCACCGCCCCCTGCGTCATCGCAGACGACTGGTCAAACAGCATCCCCCGAAGCTTGGCCGCAGGCACATCATGCAGGTGAAACCATTGCTCCCAGCAGTCGGGATGCGTCTCCAGATGCAACAGCGGATAGTCCAGCAGTTGCGCCGGACGGGACACCGGCCCCGCTATCAGCCCCGGCGCGCAGACCGGCAACACATGTTTCGGCATCAGGGGCAGATACTCCACCCCCGGCCAGTCCCGGGTGCCATAGTGGATCGCGGCCTGCGCCGTGCCCCCGTCAAAGCTGAACGGCAGATTGTGGGTGTGCAGGTTCACGGTGATGCCGGGATGCGACGCGGCAAACCCCTTCAGCCGCGGCGCCAGCCAATGCAGGCCAAAGGACGGCAGGATCGACAGGGTGAAACTGCCGCCATCCGGGTTGGCGCGCAGCTTGACCGAGGCTTGCGCCAGCCGGGTCAGGATCGCGCGCGCCTCCTTGGCAAACCCTGCGCCCGCCGGCGTCAGCTGCATCCGCATCTGGTCGCGGGCGATCAGGTCCACCCCCATCTGCTCCTCCAGCTGCTTCAGCTGGCGGCTGATGGCGCTTTGCGTCAGCGACAGGTCCTCCGCCGCCGCCGAGGCGCTGCCCAGCCGGTCCACGGCCTCCAGCGCCAGCAGCGACGGGATTGAGGGTAGAAAGCGGCGCGGGGCAATCATATGATCTTTGCTCATAGCTTCAGGATTTAGTTTCAATAGCAATCCGCGCCCACCGGTGCAATTTCTATATCAGACCGACGCCCGGCAGGACATTGATGCAAAGCGGGCTAAAGTTTTGCTCATGACCTGCCCTCGCATCATAAGGACTCCGACATGCCCCATTCCGACATCCTCGCCGCTGCAGGCCTGACCGAGGCCGAACTGACCGGCGGCAGCCTGACTGTCACCACGCCGGTGGACGGCAGCGAAATTGCCCGCCTGAAAACCCACACCGCGGCAGAGGCCGAAGCGCAGATCGCCGCTGCCAAGGCTGCCTTCAAATCCTGGCGCCTGGTGCCGGCTCCGCGCCGCGGCGAGCTGGTGCGCCTGCTGGGGGACGAACTGCGCAAGGAAAAGGAAAACCTGGGCCGCCTTGTCACCCTGGAATGCGGCAAGATCTACCAGGAGGGGCTGGGCGAAGTGCAGGAGATGATCGACATCTGCGACTTCGCGGTGGGTCTTTCACGCCAGCTCTACGGCCTCACCATCGCGTCTGAGCGCCCCGGCCACGCGATGCGCGAGAGCTGGCACCCGATGGGCACCTGCGGCATCATCACCGCCTTCAACTTCCCCGTCGCCCCCTGGTGCTGGAACGCGGCGCTGGCGCTGGTCTGCGGCGATCCGGTGATCTGGAAACCGTCGGAGAAAACCCCGCTGACCGCCCTTGCCGTGCAGAAAATCTGCGAGCGCGCCATGGCGGCCTTTGGCGATGACGCACCCGAGGGCCTGATCCAGGTGCTGATCGGCGAGCGTGATCTGGGCGAGGCGCTGACCGCCTCCAAGGACGTCGCCATCATCTCCGCCACCGGCTCTGTCCCGATGGGCAAGGCGGTCTCCGCCGATATGTCGAAACGCCTTGGCCGCACCATTCTGGAACTGGGCGGCAACAACGCAATGATCGTGGCGCCCTCCGCCGATCTGGAAATGGCCCTGCGCGCCATCGTGTTCTCTGCCGTCGGCACCGCCGGCCAGCGCTGCACGTCGCTCCGCCGCCTGATCGTGCATGAGGACATCTATGACCAGCTGATCCCGCGCCTGATCAAGGCCTACGAGGGCCTGCCCATCGGCGACCCGCTGGCCGACGGCACGCTGGTCGGCCCGCTGATCGACCGCCATGCGATGGACGCGATGCTGCGGGCGCTGGAAAAGGCGCAATCCGAAGGCGGCACCGTGCACGGCGGCACCCGCGCGCTGGCGGACAGTCACGGGGATGCGGCTTATGTGCACCCGGCCATCGTCGAAATGCCCGCCCAGACCGCCATCATGCACACCGAAACCTTTGCCCCGATCCTTTACGTGGTGAAATACTCCGGCCTGGACCAAGCCATTGAAATGCAGAACGAAGTGCCCCAGGGCCTCTCCTCCTGCATCTTCTCCACCGACGTGCGCGAAACCGAATATTTCCTCTCGGCAGCGGGCTCCGACTGCGGTATTGCCAATGTGAACATCGGCCCCTCCGGCGCGGAAATCGGCGGCGCTTTCGGGGGCGAGAAGGAGACGGGCGGCGGCCGCGAAAGCGGCTCTGACGCCTGGAAAGGGTACATGCGCCGGCAGACCAACACCGTGAACTACTCACGCGAGCTGCCGCTTGCTCAGGGGATCAAGTTTGACATCTGATCTGGCGTCCTGCCTCTGGCACCAAACCTGCCAGGAAAACCCCGCCTTCCCGGAGCTTTCCGGGGAGGCAGAGGCCGATCTGGTGGTGATCGGCGGCGGCTACACCGGCTGCTCCGCGGCCTTGAAAGCCGCGGAACTGGGCGCCTCGGTCCGCCTGGTCGAGGCCGATGAAACCGGCAGCGGCGGTTCGGGGCGCAACGTGGGGCTGGCCAATGCCGGCCTCTGGCTGCCGCCCGAGGACATCAACGCCGCACTGGGCGCAGGGACCGGCAGCCGCCTTTCCCAGCTTCTGGCCGGAGCACCGGCAATGGTGTTTTCGCTGATCGCCAAAAACGCCATTCAATGCGAGCCGGAAAACAACGGCACCCTGCACTGCGCCCATGCGCCTTCGGGCCTGAAGGACCTGCAGCGCCGCCACGCCCAGCTCACCGCCATCGGCGCGCCGGTGGAACTGCTGTCGCGCGAAGACGCCATTCAGCGCACCGGATCCGAGGCCGTGCACGGCGCCCTGTTCGACCCGCGCGCGGGCACCATCCAGCCGCTGGCCTACGTCCGCGGCCTCGCCCGCGCTGCCGCCGCGGGTGGCGCGCAGCTGCATGAGCGTTCCCCCGCCACGGCCATCAGCCGCGAAGGCAGCAGCTGGCATGTGACGACGCCCAAGGGCAGCATCCGCGCCAAGCACCTGATCATGGCCACCAACGCCTATGCCCGCGACATCACCGGCTACAGCGCGCCGCAGGTCATTCCGGTGCATTACTTCCAGGCCGCCACCGACCCGCTGCCTGGCCCGCTCCTGGACAGAATCCTGCCAAACAAGGAAGGCTGCTGGGACACTGCGCTGGTGATGTCGTCGTGGCGCCTGGATCAATCCGGGCGGCTG
Organism: Leisingera sp. McT4-56; assembly: GCF_020514995.1. Taxonomy (NCBI): domain Bacteria; kingdom Pseudomonadati; phylum Pseudomonadota; class Alphaproteobacteria; order Rhodobacterales; family Roseobacteraceae; genus Leisingera; species Leisingera sp. McT4-56. The sequence continues at coordinate 47,089 of NZ_JAJALF010000024.1, forward strand.
GTGATCGGCGGCATGGGCGCGCTCAATCACTTCGGCAGCGCCCTGCACCGCAGCTGGCTGCCGCGCAAACTGGCGGTGCTGTACCCGGAATTGAAAGATGCGCGGCTCCGCAGCCACTGGCACGGCCGCATCGCCATGACCTCCGAACACCTGCCCAAGATCCTGGACCTGCAGGGCGGCTATGCCTGTTTCGGCTACTCCGGCCGCGGCATCGGCCCCGGCACCCTGTTCGGCGCCGCCATGGCCGAGGCGCTTCTGACCGGAGACAGCAACTGCCTGCCGGTGCCGCCCGCCCAGGGCCACAGCCTGCCCTTTGCCGGACTGCGCAGCGCCTACTATGAAACCGGCGCCACCCTCACCCATCTGATCAGCGACAGATAAAGGGCAACTCCATGCGCGGAACAAGGCCGAAGGCCGCCGCGCATCGCCGGCGCGCGCCCACGCGGCGGCGATTTGGCTGAGCCAGGCGTTTCGCCGGCAGGTTCTACGGATTTGGCCGGCATAAACTGCCAGACACAACCGCCGGGATCGCCACCGCGCGCGCCGTCAATACGCGGCTTGCTTCACTTGCAGCCGGCAATCGCGGCGCCGATCTCCTGCAGCAGCGCCGGATAAAACTGCGGCCCCGGCTCCAGCCCCGCCCCCAGCGGATCCAGCACAGCGGTGCCAGCCGCGGTGCCGTCCAGCACGGTGGCAACCAGCCCCGGATTGAACTGCGGCTCGGAGAACACGCAGGCCACTTTCAGATCCGCCACTACATCCCGGATTTCAGCAACCCGCGCCGGGCTGGGCTTCACCGCATCACTCAGGGAAATCGCCCCGGCTGCCCTCAGGCCGAAGCCCTGCTCGAAATACTGGTAGGCATCGTGGAAGACGATGAACGGCTTGGTCCGGAACGGCTCCAGCACCGCCGAGACGCTTGCCACGGTTTCCGCGATCTCCTGCTTGCCGGCTTCGGCATTGGCCCGGTAGGCCGCCGCATTGTCCGGGTCGTGCTCCGCCAGCTCTTCTGCGATCACGTCCAGCCACACTTGCGCATTTGCGGGCAGCAGCCAGGCATGCGGATCAGCGCCTTCATGGTCATGCCCATGGGCATCGGCGTGGTCTTCGTGGCCCTCGTGGCCTTCCTCTCCGGCATGGTCTTCGTGATCATGACCCTCGAGGCCGTCATGATCCGCATGATCGTCATGTCCATCGCCATGCTGAGCATGGTCTTCGTGACCTGCGTGATCATCGTGATCGCCGTGGTCTTCATGCTCCTCATCATGCACATGCGCCTCGAACCGGGCCCCTTCGCGGAACGGCAGCACCACTGTGCCCTCTGCCGCCAGCAATTCCACCCGGTGCGCATCTCCGGCCAGTTCCTCCAGCGGGCCTGCCAGCCAGGGGGTCAGCGGTTCGCCCAGCCAGAACACCAGATCCGCCTGATCCAGCGCCCGCGCTTCGGAAGGGCGCATCGCATAGCCATGCGGCGACGCACCCGGCGGCATCACCAGCGCCGGTTCGCCCAGCCCCTGCATCACCCGCGCCACCAGCCCGTGCACCGGCGCGATATCCGCCGCCACCTGCGGCACCTCCGCCACGGCCGCCCCTGCCCCGGCCAGCAAACCCGCCGCCGCTGCACCGCTCTTCCACATGCCAGCTCTCCGCATTTCACGCCCCATGTAATCTTATAACATCACGCCGCTTGATAAACGTCATAACATAACATATCAAGAGGCAAATCCGCCGCCTAGGAGGACCCCCGCATATGGATTCCATCGGCTTCGCCCCGCACGACCACAGCAGCTGCATCCAGGACGGCATCGCCGCCGTGGATGCCCAGTGCCGGGCAGAAGGCCTGCAATTCACGCCGGTCCGGCGCCGGGTGCTGGAGATCCTCCTGCAGGAGCACCGCGCGCTGGGGGCCTATGAAATCCTCGACCGGCTGCGCGAAGAGGGGCTCGGCTCGCAGCCGCCCGTCGCCTACAGGGCCTTGGACTTCCTGGTGAAAAACGGCTTTGCCCACAAGATTGAGCGGCTTAACGCCTTCATCGCGTGCACCCATCCGGGCGAGAGCCACGCGCCGGTCTTCCTGATCTGCCGCGCCTGCGACGCCGTGGCCGAAGCGCAGCGCGAACCCACCCAGGGCCAGCTCGGCCAGGCCGCCCGCGACGCCGGCTTCGTGATTGAGCGCGCGGTGATCGAGGCCGAGGGCCTTTGCCCCAAATGCCAGGGGAAACCGGCCGCATGACCAGCCTGATTGCCCTGGACGGCCTCACCGTCGCGCATGGCGGCAACACGGTTCTGTCCGGTGTCAGCCTGTCGATTGCCCCCGGTGAGATCGTCACCGTGGTCGGCCCCAACGGCTCAGGCAAGTCCACCCTGCTGCGCAGCGTGATCGGCGCGCAGAAACCGGCACGCGGGACCGTCACCCGGGCGCCGGGGCTGCGGATCGGCTATGTGCCGCAAAAGCTGCACATCGACCCCACCCTGCCGCTGACGGTGTGCCGCTTCCTCAGCCTGCCGCAGCGGGTGTCCGACGCCCGCGCCGCGGAGGCATTGCAGCAGGCCGGCGCCGGCGATCTGGCGGCGCGGCAGATGTCGGGCCTGTCCGGCGGCCAGTTCCAGCGGGTGCTGCTGGCCCGGGCCCTGCTCAGCAATCCGCAGCTGCTGATCCTGGACGAGGCCACCCAGGGCCTGGACCAGCCCGGATCCGCCGCCTTTTACCAGCGCATCGAGAAGGTCCGCCAGGAGCTGGGCTGCGCGGTGCTGATGGTCAGCCATGAGCTGCATGTGGTGATGGCGGCCTCCGACCGGGTGATCTGCCTCAACGGCCATGTCTGCTGCGAGGGCGCGCCGGAGCATGTTGCTTCCGCCCCGGAATACCGGGCGCTGTTTGGCACCGGCACGCAAGGTGCGCTGGCGCTGTACCGGCATGAGCACAATCACAGCCATGATCACGACTGCAAACACGATCACCACCATGAGGCGGCGGAATGACCCTGCTTGACGATTTCCTGATCCGCGCCGCCCTGGCCGGCATCGGCGTGGCGCTGGCTGCGGCCCCTTTGGGCTGTTTCGTGGTCTGGCGCCGGATGGCCTATTTCGGCGATGCCACCGCCCATGCCTCGATTCTCGGCGTGGCGCTGGCGCTCAGCTTTGATGTGTCGGTCTTTGCCGGCGTGCTGGCGACCGCGCTGGCGATGGCCACCACGGTTTCGGCGCTTGCAGGCCGCGGCTATGCGATGGACACGCTCCTCGGCGTGCTGGCGCATTCCTCGCTCGCCTTCGGCCTGGTTGCCGTCTCCTTCCTGCAGGGGGTGCGGATCGACCTGATGGCCTATCTGTTCGGCGACATCCTGGCGGTGGGGCGCGCCGACCTGGCAGTGATCTGGGGCGGTGCGGTTTTGGTGCTGGCACTCTTGTGGTGGCGCTGGTCCGCATTGCTGACCGCCACGCTGAACCCGGATCTGGCCCATGCCGCCGGCATCGACCCCAGGCGCGAGCAGATGGTGCTGACCATTGCGCTGGCGCTGGTGGTGGCGGTGGCGATCAAGGTGGTGGGGGTGCTGCTGATCGCGGCGATGCTGCTGATCCCGGCCGCTGCCGCCCGCCCCTTTGCCGCCACCCCGGAGCGGATGGCCGCGATCGCGGCGCTGCTGGGCATGCTGGCGGCCGTTGGCGGCCTGCAGCTGGCTTTTGCGCTGGACACCCCGGCAGGCCCCAGCATTGTCTGCCTGGCAGCGGCGCTGTTCGCCGTCTCCAGCCTGGCCGGGCTGCTGCTCCAGCGCCGCCGCGGCTGACCGCCGCCGCGCCGGGCTTGCGCTTCACCTCAGCCCCGAAGGCCCGGCCCGGGCCGGCCGCTCAGCTGCCGGTGCGCTGCAGGTCTTCGGTGCCCGTCCACTTGCTGATCGCTTCGGTCAGCGCCTTCTTGTTGATCGGCTTGCTCAGGAAATCATCCATCCCGGCCTGCAGGCATTTCTCCCGATGGGTCTGCAGCGCATTGGCGGTGAGCGCCACGATCGGGGTTTTGCGGCTGCCGCTCTCGGCTTCGATGCGGCGCATCTCGGCAGTCGCCTCGATGCCGTCCATCTCCGGCATCATCATGTCCATCAGCACGATATCCGGCCGCGCCGACCGGAACTGCGCCACCGCTTCCATGCCGTTCTTGGCGATGCTGATCTCCAGCGGCGCATCCTTCAGCATCTTGGTGACCACCAGCTGGTTGGTGCGGTTGTCCTCTGCCAGCAGGACTTGCAGCAGCCGGCTCGCCGGCTGATCCCCGGCATCGGCGCCGTCCGCGGACACCGCCTTTGGCGCAGGCAGGCTCAGCACCCGGTCGAGCACCTGCCGCAGCTGCACCGCCCGCACCGGCTTGAGCGCGAACTCGCAGGCGCCGATGGCCTCGCAATCCGCCCGGCTCAGCGCGTGCTCCACCGACGACAGGATGATCAGCGGCACGGCTTCGAACCCCGGCATCGCCCGGATCCGCCCGGCCAGGGCGCGCCCGTCCATCGCCGGCATCTGGAAATCGAGGATGACGAAGTCGAATCTGCGCCCGTCCAGCTGCGCATCCGCCAGGATCTCCAGCCCCTCATGCGCCGAGGCCGCCAGAGTGCAGGACACGCCCCAGGCGCTCAGCCGTTCCGACAGGATCACCCGGTTCAATTCCAGGTCATCCACCAGCAGGCCGTTCAGCCCGGCAAAACTGTGCCGGCCGCCAGCCGGCTGCGCCGCCACCGGCCCGCCCGCCTGCAGCGGAATCTCGATGGTGAAGACAGATCCCTTGCCCGGCTCCGATTCCACCTGCACCGATCCCCCCATCAGCGACAGCAGCCGGGAGGAGATCGCCAGCCCCAGGCCGGTGCCCTCGAAATTGCGGGTGGCGGCATTGTCGGCCTGCTCGAAGGCGCGGAAGATCTTGCCGATCCGGTCCGGCGCGATGCCGACCCCGGTATCGCGCACCCGCAGCCGCAGAAGATGCTTGCCGGTGTCCTGGCGCTCTCCCGTCACCTCGATATAGACATAGCCTTCGCGGGTGAACTTGACCGCATTGCCGGCCACATTGGTGATCACCTGGCGGATCCGGCCTGCATCGCCCTCGAACACTTCCGGCAGGGCCGGGTCGTAGCGCATGGTGATCTCGACCCCCTTCTCCGCCGCTTTCGGCGACAGCAGCGTCACCACGTCCTCGACCGCGGTCTGGAGGTTGAACGGGGCGATGCTGAACTCGACCTTGCCCGCCTCGATCTTGGAGAAGTTCAGGATGTCGTTGATGATGGTCAGCAGCGCCGAGCCGGATTTGGCGATGGTTTCCGCATACATCTTCTGGTCTTCATCCAGGTCGGTGTCCTGCAGCAGCTCCGCCATGCCGATCACCCCGTTCATCGGGGTGCGGATCTCGTGGCTCATATTGGCGAGGAATTCCGACTTCGCCCGGTTGGCGATATCCGCCGCCTCGCGGGCCTGCTCCATCGCAAATTCGCGCTCGTCGCGCTCGGCAAAGGTTTCCTCAAGCACCCCGACCGAGAAATCCAGCGCCCGGAATTCGCGCGAGGCATACCAGGGCAGCCGCTGCGCCGGGCTGCGCAGGCCGGAGATCGCGTCCGACATCCGCTTGTGGATCATCTGCAGCGGGCGCAGCGCCAGCCCATGCACCAGCAGGAGCACCAGCAGCGACAGCGCCAGCACCGGCACCACCGTCCAGATGATGATCTGGCGCACCTTGGCGGCCACCAGCACCTCGCCGTCCCGGGTCGACCATTCCACCACCATGGTGCCGAAGGCCGCGCCCTCCAGCTCGATCGGCCGCTCATACATCACCCGGCCACCGTCCGGCTGCGCCGCCGGCGCCTCCGCCGAGGCCAGCAGCTTGCCCGCCGGGTTGCGGATCTGGATCGACACGATCTGCGGTTTGCGGCTGACCGCTTCGATCAGGCCGGTTTCCAGCACCGGCACGTCTTCGACGATGATCGATTCCAGCATCAGCCCGCTCAGCAGGGACACTGTCAGGTCGGCCTGCTCCGCCAGCTGCTCTTCCAGCCGCTGCACCTCCTGGCGCTGCGCCAGGTCGCCGACCGCGAAACCGACCGCCGAGGCTGCCAGCAGCAGCGACAGCACAATCTGAAACAGGATGCTTGTACGTTTCATGGTGTCACGCGGCGCCTCAGAAGGCCAGGCTGCGCTCCATCGCCCGGCGGATGATGTCATAATCCTGGTCTTCGCCCAGCAGGAAGCCGTTCCGTGAAATCCTGCGCACGATCTCCTCATGCTCGGAGGACAGCATCACCCTGCGCATCGCTTCCAGCACATTCTCCGGCATGTCCGCCGAAGCCAGCCAGGGCTTGGTGACATTGTCGAAGGAGGCCAGCACCCGGATCGGCACCCCCTTGGCAACCAGCTTCTTATAGGTGCTCTCTTTCAGCGCGCCGGCCGTGTACCGGCCTGCGCCCACCGCTTCCCCCACCAGGTCGTGGCGGCCGAGATAGGCGAACTCATGCAGGTCCGCACTGCTGATTCCAGCTTCCAGAAGGTATTCCTGCGCCAGGTAGCGCCCGATCGTCGACAGTTCATCCCCGAAGGCAAAGGTCAGCCCGGCCAGTTCCTCGACCGACTGCACGCTGCTGTCGTGGTGGACCACGATGACCCCCTTGAACCGCTTCTGGCCGTTCTTGGATTCCATCGCGATAATCCGGATGCCCGGGTTTTCCTTCATCACATGCACATAGGAGGCGGGGCCGAAACGGGCGAAATCCACTTCGCCGCTGGCCAGCTGGCGGATGCCTTCCTCGTATTCCTTGGCGATCTTCAGCCGGATTGTCACCGGCTCGCCCAGCTCCTCGCTCATCCGCCCGGACAGGTAAGAGAGGAACGGCTGGTATTGTTTGACCGTTGCGGTTGGTTTATCCGCCGCATAAGTTCCGAAAACCAGGTCCGTCCCTGCCAGGGCGGCACCGGGAAGCAATGCCGCAAGCCAGGCAGCCAGCAGCGCACCGGAAATTGCCGGCCGCAGCCGCTTCCGGAAAAGCTCAATGATACCAAAGGTGCACTCAAACAGTTTCACGAGTCTAGCCTCCTGACTGACTTCGGCAGGCACGGCAGACACGCCGCACCCCTTGGTTACATGGCACATAGTTGAAAATACAATGTTAACGCACCTGCAATTCTCGGAAAAATTTTGCGGTTCTTTTATTCTTCGGCCTCTATATTAACCCTTCTGAAAGGTTTTCGTAATCTTTTAGGCAAATTCGCCATAAATTAAGACAAGCACTCAGCTGGCCCGACAGGAACCACCGTGAAGACAACCCTATTGCATGCCCGGACCGCCCGGTCCCTCCGCCGCTCAGCACAACTCCTTGTGCTCACGCCGCTATTTGCGGTCCTCCCGGTTGCGGCGCTGGCCATCCCATCTCCAGAACTTGTCATCGGTTCGGTCTCTTCACTGTCGCAGGTCCTGGCCGTTGGTATTGCCATGATTTCCGGCCTGGGCGCTGTCATTGCGGCGAAACTGGGTTTTACCCCTAAGCCGGGCAACACGCCGCGCCGCTACCCGGTCAAGCTGATATCCGTGCTGGTCCTGGCGGCCATGGCACTGGCGGCCGGGAACTATTGGCAATATTCCTCGCATGCGCAGGCCGAGCTGGCAAGGCTGCAGGCCACTTTGACGCGGCCGGCGCAGTTTGACGGCACCACCATCAAGGACGCGTCGCTCAAGGAGACCAGCTTCTCCAAGCAGGAGGACCATCCGCTGGCGATGAGCACGGCGGACGCGGCGGCGGCGCTGGAGGACGGCTCGACCCTGTTCTACGACATCCGCGAAACCGGCGAGAACGCCATGGGCACCCTGCCCGGCGCCACCCATATCCGTTTCCCGGACTTCGTCCAGAGCCAGCCAGTGCAGCCCGGCCAGAAGGTCGTTCTGTTCTGCCACAACGGCAACCGCTCTTCGGAAACCTGCGCCAAGCTGGCGGCGATGGGCATCGACTGCAGCTTCATCGCGGGCGGCATCGAGAAATGGATCGTCGAGGGGCGCGAGTTCTCCGACAAGGACGTGCAATCCCTCTCCGACTTGCGCGCGATCCCGGAATACCCGGGCAAGGACGTGCTGCTCAGCACCGCCGATTTTGAGCAGCTGCTGACCACCGAGGACCTGCAGATCGTCGACACCCGCTATCCCGGCGACTTTGAAACCGGCCACCTGCCCGGCGCGATCAACATCCCGATCCGCAAGATGACCACCGCGGACCTGATGGCGCGCATCGCGGAGCTGGACCCGAACAAGCCCACCATCGCCGCCTGCTACGACCGCCGCAGCTGCTTCATGAGCCAGGTGCTGGGGCTGGAGCTGTCGCAGCAGGGCATCGACTTCCGCGGCCGTTACACTCTGCCGTGGGAATACTTCGTCGCGCCCAAGCCGAAACCGCATGTGCAGGCCTGGCTGGCAGATCAGCAAACCGGCCTCTGGGACAAGGCGATCTCGGCGCTGGCCACAGCGCTGCTGTGGGTGCATGAGCGCAGCCATATCCTGCTGGGCCTGCTGGCGCTGTCCATCGCGACCCGTATCCTGGTGCTGCCGGTGGCGCTGAAGTCCGAGCGCGACCAGATCATCACCGCCGAGACCGCGGATGAGATGAAGGCGCTGAAGGCGAAACTGGCCCATGACCCGGTGCGCAAGGCGCGCGCGGTGCAGGCGTTCTACAAGGACAAGGGCCTGACCCCGATGAAGAACCTCACCGCGCTGTTGTTCCTGCCGGTGATGATGCTGGGCGTCTCTGCCGCGCAGGAGGCCAGCGCCAGCCTGCAAACCCCGTTCCTGTGGATGGCTGACCTCGGCCTGCCCGATCCGCTGTTCATCATGCCGGTGCTGTTCTGCGCGCTCGCCGCTGTCTACCTCTTGTGGGCCGTGGCTAAGACACCGCGCCAGAAAACCCTGTGGATGGTGCTGGGCATGCCTGCGCTCTTTGCCATGGTCCTCAGCCTGTCGGGCGCCGCCAATGCCTATCTCTGCTTCAGCCTGACGCTCTTGCTGGTGCAGCGCGCCTATGTCACCGGCATGCACCGCCAGCTGGGCGAAGCCATTGCCTTGCGCGCCCACAAGCGCCGCCTTGCCAAGCTGCCGCGCGGCGTGATCCCGATGGGCTACACCGAGGAGCTGGAGCATGCCGGCAACAAGGCGCTGCGCCTGTCGATCCTGCGCAACGCGGGCCTGCCGGTGCCGGGCGGCGTGATCGTCCGCTCCGACGCAATCCACGATTACCGCGAAATGTCCGACGCCAAAAAGGACGCCTTTGCGGCACAGGTCTTTGCCCTTGCAGGCGGCAAACCGGTCGCCGTGCGCTCCTCCGCCAGCAATGAGGACGGCCACGACCAAAGCTTTGCCGGCGTCTTTGAATCGGTGCTCGACGTGACTGCAGACACCATGCGCGCCGCGCTGGATGAAGTCGTGACCAGCTTCTCCTCGGAACGCGCCGCCAGCTACTCCGGCGAGGGCGACAGCACCGACCAGGGCAATATCGTGGTGCAGGAAATGGTGCAGGCGGAATACGCCGGCGTCCTCTTCACCCAGGACCCGATGGCCCCCGGCATGTGCATGATCGAATGGGTCGAGGGCTGCGGCGAGGATCTGGTGTCCGGCCGCGTCACCCCGACCTCCTTGCGCTTTGGCCGCTACACCGGCCTCCCGGCGGATGCCGATCAGGACCAGACCCTGAACATGGCGCCGCTGCTGGCGCTTGGGAAACAGATCGAGGACACCTTCGGCTGCCCGCAGGACGTCGAATGGGCCTATGCAAACGGCCAGTTCCAGATCGTCCAAAGCCGCGACATCACCACCCTGAGCCTCGGCACCGAGCAGGAACAGGTCCGTCTGGGAGAATGGCGCGATCTGCTGGACCGCTATGCGGACGCCGCCCCGGATCAGACCATCCTGGAGCAGGACGAGATGTCCGAAGTCCTGCCCCGCCCCACCCCGCTCTCCTTCTCGCTGATGAGCGAGCTGTGGGCGCCGGGCGGCAGCGTCGACCTGGCCTGCCGCGAGCTGGGCGTGCCCTATGGCCTGCCCGAGGGGCGCGACGGCCATCTGGTGAACCTGTTCGGCAAGACCTATGTCGATGTGGCGCTGAAACAGGGCATGACGCTCAAACTCACCGCCGCCAAGGCCAAGCAGCTGCGCAAGCAGGCGCATCCGATGATCACCCGCTTCCGCAGCGACGTGATGCCTTCCTTGCGCGACAAGCTGGCGATCTGGCAGGCCGTGGATTACGCCGCGCTGCCCCAGGACAAGCTGCTGGAGGCGATCTCCACACTCAAGGACATGTTCATCCGCGAGGTCTATCTGGAGGCCGAGAAGATCAACATCCTGGCAGGCTTCACCATGGGCGAGGCAGGTTCGGCGGCGGCCGGCGACCCGGCCCTGCGCGCGCATCTCATGCACGCGGAACTGCCCAACGCGCCCTCCAGCCTGCTCGCCTCCTGCACCGGCAAGGATGCCCAGGCGCGCGCCATGCAGCTGATGGGCCACCGCTCGATCTTCGACTACGAGCTGTCCTCGCCCCGCTACGCCGAGGCGCCGGCGCTGCTCCACTCCCTGCTCGACAGCGCGGTGGAGCCGATCGGCGCGGTGCCGGTCCCGGCCAACCTGCCGGATGAGCTGGACGATACCATCGGCATCGCCATCGCCTATCAGGACCTCAAGGAACAGGCCAAACACGAAGCGCTGCGCGTCGTCGCCGAACTGCGCCGCGCCCTACTGGCGCTCGGGAAAACCAGCGGGCTGGAGGATCTGGTGTTCAGCCTGACCTTCACCGAAGTTCTGGACAGCAACTGGTCCAACCCGGCCCCTCTGCGCGATCTGGCAGAGGCGCGGGCAGAGAAGGAAGCGCTGCGCAAGAAATCCGCACCGACAGATGTCACCCTCACCCTGCGCGACTGCGAGCTGTTGTCGCTCGGCGCCCAGGCCCAGGCGGGCGACGGCACCATGGGCGGCACCTGCGTCGCGGGCAGCGGCAGCGCCACCGCCCGGGTGTTCTGGATGGAGGACGACAGCTGCATCGACCCCGCCGCCTTTGCAGACTTCCAGGACGGCGACATTCTGGTCTGCCGCATGGTCAACCCGGCCTGGCTGCCGTGGGTCCAGCGCTCCGGCGCGGTACTCAGCGAGGTCGGCGGCTGGCTCAGCCACATGGCCATCGTCGCCCGCGAAAAGGACGTGCTGATGCTGGTCGCCTGCAAGGGCCTCGACAGCCTCGATCACGGCGAGCGGGTGACCGTCAGCGAAGACGGCTCGATCCAGCCGCTGGAAGAAAAGGGCCTCAAGGTGGTTTCCGCCTGATCCACCCGGACAAGTTAGAAAAGCCCGCAACCAGTCGTTGCGGGCTTTTTTTACGTAGGGTGGGCGATTCCGCCCACCATTCCGCTCCTCTTGCAAGTGTGGCAAAGATTGCCATATCCTATTCCAGCGAAAGGAGCCTGCCAATGGCCACAATGAACGTCTCCCTGCCGGACCAGATGAAAACTTGGGTCGAGGAACAGGCCCGCGCCGGCACCTATGCCAATTCCAGCGACTATGTCCGCGACCTGATCCGCCGCGACCAGGCCCGCGCCGCCGCCATAGCAGAACTGCAATCCGCCATCGACACAGGCCTCGCCAGCGGCCCGGCGGAGGCGCTGAGCGCCGAAGATTTCAAGGCCGCCATGCGCCGCAATGGCTGAGCCGCGCTGGCGGATCCGCCCCGCAGCCCGCACCGACCTTGCCGCGATCTGGCGCTACGGGCTGGAAACCTGGGGCGAAACACAGGCCGATGCCTATACCGACAGCCTGTTTGCCCTCTTCGACCTGCTGGCAGATTTCCCCGAAATGGCCCGCGAACGGGATGAGTTCACCCCGCCGGTCCGCATCCACCCCACAGGCGCGCATCTGGTGATCTACCGCCTGCAGAACGGCCGCCCAGAGATCATCCGCATCCTGCACGCCCGCCAGGACCTGATGGCATTCCTCTCGGAATAACACCCGTTCCACCCTTGCCATTTTCAGCACATCTGCTCTGATACGGTGCATGGACCCGCATCTCGACCCCAGGAAAACCGCCCGGCTGATCCAGCACCTCAAGGACCGGATGGAGGAACTCCCGCCCAAGCTCAAGGCGGCGGCGAAATACGTGATCGACAACCCCGGCGACTTCGGCCTCGATACCGTGCGCACTTCGGCTGAGAAAACCGGCGTCAGCGCCAACGGCTTTGTCCGCCTTGCCCAGCACCTGGGCTATGACACGTTTGAGGCCTTCCGCGCCCCCTTCCGCGCCGCGTTGACCACTGCGCATGAGGCAGACCTCGGCCAGGACTGGCTTGACCGGATGCAGGACGAAGGCCCTGCAGGCGCACTGCAGGCAGCCGCCGCGCGCAACCAGCTCAACATCACCTCGCGCTCCTTGCGGCTGATGACGGCAGAGCGCACCCAGGCCATCGTGGACACCCTCACCGCCGCCCGCCGCAGCTATGTCACCGCCACCCGGTCGTCTTATGCGCTGGCCTATTACTTCCACTACGTCGGCCGCATGGCGCTGCCGGCGCTGGACCTCGTCCCCCGCCACATGGGTGCGGCGCTTGACGACCTCGTGGACATTGGCCCCGAGGACTGCCTGATCGCCATCACCTTCGCCCCCTACTCCGCCGGCACCATCCAGGCGCTGCGGCTGGCAGGCGAACGCGGCGCATCGGTGATCCTGATCTCCGACAGCGAGGTCATCGCCCCCGGCATCCGCACCGACCATGTGCTGGCAGTGGCCGCAAACTCGCTGCACCCGTTCGGCGCCATCGGCGGCGCCATGGCAGTGCTGGAATGCCTGCTCACCCATCTGATAGACGCCGGCGGCGAAGACGCCCGGCGCCGGATTGAAGCTTATGACGCCCTGCGCCAGGACAGCGGCGCCTATTGGAGCGGCCCGAAACTGCCGCGGATTGGGCGGTAGCTCCCCGGCAGCCGCGTGAAAAAGAGTTGCAAGCCTCCATGTCCGCGAGTCTTATGCCTGCAGAACAGGCGGAGGGCATTCCCATGGAATTGACGATGGCACTGGCGCTTGCGGGCGCAACAGCGGTTCTGGTTGCAGTTCCGGGGCCGAATGTGGCGCTGATCATCGCCAATACGCTGGCCCGCGGCTTCCGCCTTGGGGCGGTCACCGTGCTTGGCACTACCGCGGGCGTGGCCCTGCAGCTTGCCGCGGTGGTTCTGGGTCTTGCCGCGGTGCTGGAATTCGCCGCCTCCGCCTTCCTTTGGCTGAAATGGGCCGGCGTCGCCTATCTGCTCTATCTCGGCGTGCACTCCTGGCGGCAGGGCGTTGCCGGCATGGAAGAGGCCAAAGCCAGCCGCAAACCGCGCCGCACCATCTTCTGGCAAGGCCTGCTGCTGGCCCTGATCAACCCGAAAACCCTGCTGTTCAACGCCGCCTTCCTGCCGCAGTTCATCGCTCCCGGCGCAGGATCATCCGCCCTGCTCACCGCAGCGGCGATCTACCTGGCGGTGATTTTCGCAGGCGACATGATCTGGGCGGCCTCCGCGCAATCGGCCCGGCCCGCAATCCTGAGGCTCGGCCGCCTGCGCCACCGCCTGACCGGCGCGCTGTTCATCACCTCCGGCCTCGGCCTGGCACTGGCCCGCACAGACCGCTAAGGCGGCCCCTGCCGCTCAGACGTCGCCGTCAATGAACGGGTTCTGCGCCTCATACGCGTCCCGTGTTGTCCGCTGGTGGTCCCCTTCCAGCCGCACCGCCGCCATTGCCCGGTCGGCATAGATCTCCGACCTGAGCGGCCAGCCCAGGGCAGCATCAAACAGCCCCGGCATCAGGTCGTAGGGCGCGCCGTCCTCATCCACATCCCGCATCCACAGGTGCGAGCCGCAAGTCGCGCAAAACGCGCGCTCGGCAAAGGCGGTGGATTGATACCGCACCGCCGGCCCCTCAACCGTCACCGCTTCCGCAGCCGCCTCGAAACACAGGAAAAGCCCGCCGGTCCAGCGCTGGCACATGCGGCAATGGCAAGCCCCGGCGCGCGGATCATGCGCCCCTTCAACACGGATTTTCACAGCGCCGCACAGGCAGCGGCCTTCCAGAATATCACTCATCACAGACCTCCTCGCCGTCACCGGCAAGGATACAGCAATCTAGAACAAAGCGGGAGATCGCGCCCGGATCAGAGCCGCAGGTCCGCCTCCTCCGGCGCCAGCACGTATTTCAGGTCATAGACCAGCGCGCCCTCGGATCCCAGGGCCCGGACCGCCTCTGCCCCCATGGCGCGGAACTCGGAATGCGCCACCGCCAGCACCACCCCGGCATAGGCCCCCTGCCCCGGCTCCGGCACCAGCGAGATGCCGTATTCCTCCTGCGCCTCTTCCGGGTCGGCATGGGGGTCGTGCACATTCACCACCGCGCCGTATTCCTCCAGGCTGCGCACCACGTCGATCACCCGCGTGTTGCGCAGGTCCGGGCAGTTCTCCTTGAACGTCAGCCCCATGACCAGCACCCGCGCGCCAGCCACCGGCAGGCCGCGCTTCAGCATCGCCTTGACCATCTCGCCCGCAGCATAGGCGCCCATACCGTCGTTCAGACGGCGGCCCGCCAGCAGGATCTCCGGGTGATAGCCCAGCTGCTCCGCCTTGTGGGTCAGGTAATAGGGGTCCACGCCGATGCAGTGCCCGCCCACCAGACCGGGGCGGAACGGCAGGAAATTCCATTTGGTGCCAGCGGCTTCCAGCACGGCCTGCGTGTCGATCCCCATCTTGTTGAAGATCTTCGCCAGCTCATTCACCAGCGCGATGTTGATATCCCGCTGGCTGTTCTCGATCACCTTGGCGGCCTCCGCCACCTTTATGCTGGCGGCCTTGTGGGTGCCCGCCGCCACCACCTCGCGGTAAAGCGCATCCACCCGCTCCGCCACTTCGGGCGTCGAGCCTGAGGTGACCTTGACGATATCCTTCAGCCTGCGCGCCTTGTCGCCAGGGTTGATCCGCTCCGGGCTGTAGCCCGCAAAGAAATCCCGGTTGAACGCCAGGCCGGAGCGCGCCTCCAGCACCGGCACGCAGTCTTCCTCGGTGGCGCCTGGATAGACGGTGGATTCATAGATCACCAGATCACCGGGTTTCAGCACCCCGCCCACAATGGCCGAGGCCGCCAAGAGCGGGCTCAGGTCCGGGCGGTGGCTGGCATCCACCGGCGTCGGCACGGTGACGATGTAGATGGAGCAGTCCGCAATCTCCGCCGGGTCGGAGGTAAAGCGCAGGAATTCCGCCGCGGCCAGCTCCTCCGGCTCCAGCTCCCGGGTGCGGTCCTCGCCCTTGCGCAGTTCGGCAATGCGCGAGGGGTCGATGTCAAACCCCACGACCTCCCGCTGCTGCCCGAACGCCGCCGCCAGCGGCAGCCCGACATATCCGAGGCCAATGACACAGATCTTTTCCTGCACGCCGCTCATGTCCGGCTGCTCCTTGTTCCGCGGGGCCTCTCAACCAGGCCCCCTGCCCGCCCACATAATGCCGCCGTGCATCGGGGTTCAACCGCAGGCCTGCAGTTTCCGCCTCACGCCTCCACAACAATGGCGGAGACCTCGCCATCGACATCGCGGCAGGCCGCCAGCAGCCGCGGCATCAAATGCGACATCACGTAATTGGCATGGAACCGGCTCGGCGCCTTCAGCACCAGCCGCCCCCCTGCCCTGCCCGCACGCTCCAGCCCCTGCACCCAGGAAGCATAGTTGGCGGGATCCTCCGCGTGCAGCACCGCTTTGGCCAGGCTCCACTCGCTGCCGTCAGACACATCCGGCGCCGGCGGCACCGCACCGGGGCGCAGGGGCACCACATTCGGCGCAGGCTCATCCGCACCTTGCATCCGGTGCTCGAAGTCCGGACCAACAGCCCCCCAGCGCTCTTGCGTGTCTGCCAGCAGCCGCTCCAGATCAATCCCGTATTCGGTGACCCGCCCGCGGGCGCCCTGGCGTTTCACCACCAGCCAGCCCCAGCCCCGCAGCTTGGCCATCTCGCGCTTCACAGTGCGCTCGTCCACATCCCACAGCCGGGCAATCTCCCGCTGGCCGACGGCCAGTTCATCGCGCTGCCAGTTGTAGCGGGCGGTCATCAGTGTCATGAAACGCAGAACCAGCTTCTGCGCCCCCTTGCCCTGGCCAAGCGCATAAGCCCCCATCGCCGTGAGGATATCATATTTCAGCGCAGAGGCGTTGCGCCCCGCAGGCCGTTTGGCAAGCATTGCTGCCCCCGTTTCTCCCTCCCTGCCCTCCTGGGCCGGGATATGCTGCCTCAAGTGCTCCCGGAGAGTCTGCCGGGAATTACGCTGGCCGGTTTTGCTCCGAACTCAACGCTATTCGTTTGTTGTATCCGATTTGCGTCCGGAATTCCGATTCTGTCAAGCGCCGGCGGGAATTCAATTCAGCCCCAATCCCTTTTTCGAAAGAAAAATTGGTATCAATGGTATTGGGGGACATCCTGGGTGACCCCTATTTGCGCCAAAATGTCCCCCAATCTGCTGTATCCCGGTCCAGAGTGCCCCCCTAAATCTGGGAGGCAACCACCAGAAAAACCCAATGAAACGAATCGTTTGGCCTCAGCCTTCCGAATCGCCCTGCGCCTTATTTCACTGGGCCTTTTGCAGATGTGTCCCCGCGGGGACAGGACGCTCTTTCCAACCATATTAGCTTTTGCGTTTTTTGCAAATTCGGCGTAAATGAATATTGAGGCTGAATTAGCGTCCGCAAGAAAATGGACGCCGCCAAATAACAACAACGTGCAAGGCCAAGGAGCAGCGATGTTTACGCACGAAGACCTGTCCAAAATGCAGGCCCAATCCCTCAAGATGCAAAGCTGGATCCGCCAGCAGACCTTCTCCCCCGAGATGGAAAAGACCCTGCGCCGGTTCTCTTCCTGGGAAGTGGCGGAGCTGATCTTCCGCGTCAACCAGTCGACCCTGCGGGGACGGCTCGCCACCGACCCCTCGCTGCCGCAGGGCCATGTCGAGGAGGACGGCCGCCAGCGCTGGTATTCGCTGGAGGAGATCAACGAGCTGCGACGCCGCATCAAGATCAACCGCAAATCGCTGCTGCCCAAGCGCCCCGCGGGGAAACGGGCGCTGCGGGTGGCAATCTCCAACTTCAAAGGCGGCGCCGGCAAATCCACCGTGGCATTGCACTTCGCCCACGCCGCGGCGCTGGACGGCTACCGGGTGCTCTGCGTCGACTTCGACCCGCAGGCCACTCTGTCGCATTCCATGGGCCTCAGCGACGTCACCGAGGATTACACCGTCTGGGGCATCATGGCCCGAGATCTGGTGCGCGAGACCGAGCGGATGAACGCCTCGCTGCAGGGTGCGGAATCCGGCACTTCCCTGCCCCAGCGCCAGCTGCCCGACGCAATCACCGGCATGGGGCTGCAGGACCTTCGCACCAGCGACTTCGTCAAACCGACCAGCTGGCCGACCATCGACATCATCCCCTCCTGCGCCAATGCGGCGTTTGTGGAATTCGCCTCCGCCCAGTACCGCCACCTGAACCCGGAATGGTCGTTCTTCGCCGCGGTCTCCCGCTACCTCGACCAGCTGCCGGCCGAGGATTACGACCTGATGATCTTCGACTGCCCGCCCGCGATCGGCTACCAGTCGATGAACGCGGTCTTTGCCGCCGACATGCTCTATATCCCCTCCGGCCCCGGCTACTGGGAATATGACTCCACCACCTCCTTCATCGGCCAGCTGTCCGAGGCGCTGGAAGATCTCTCGGCCTTCAACGGGGTTGTCCCCGCGGGGACATTTGCCCTGCCCAAGGTGTTCCAGGACGTCCGCTTCCTCCTCACCCGTTACGAAAGCGGTAACGATTTGCACCGTGCGATGCGTTCGGCATTTATGAAGGTTTTTGAGGGTAGAATGACCGAGCACCCGATCGAGATGACCCGCGCAGTCGAACAATCGGGCCGCTTCCTGAGTTCCATCTACGAAATCGATTACCGGGACATGACACGCGAAACCTGGCGCCGTGCGCGGGCGTCGTTTGATCAGGCCTATGACGAATTCAAGGCCTACGCGCTGGAAGCCTGGGAAAAACTGGAGGATGAGGCATGAGCAAACGCAGAGTCTTCGACATCGACTTCACTCCTGACACCGCCGCTGTCCCCGCGGGGACAGTCCCGGAAGCACCGGCTGAGAAACCTGCCGTTTCCCGCCGCGGGCCGATGGCCACCGCGATCTCCGAGAACGCCGACGCATTGCGCACCCGCGCCGAGGCGGAAGAGAAGATCCGCGCCGAGAACGACCGGCTGGCGCATGAGTTTGTGCGGCTGAAAAAGCTGGGCCTGATGGTTGACCGGATCCCAATTGGCCGGATTGGCGCGACCAAGCTGATCCGGGACCGCAGGGAAGGCCGCGACCCGGACCTGGACGAACTGAAGGCCTCGATCAAATCCATCGGCCTGTCAAATCCGATCCGGGTCGAGGAGAACGAGGACGGAAGCTATGAGCTGATCCAAGGCTACCGCCGGCTGCGGGCCTATCTGGAGCTGCTGCGGGAGACAGAGGATGAAGCCTATGAGCATATCCCCGCAGGTCTGGTGGCCAAGGGCGACACGCTGCAGAGCCTCTACCGCCGGATGGTAGACGAGAACCTGGTGCGCCGCGACATCTCCTTTGCAGAGATGGCCCAGCTGGCGCTGCGCTATGCCGAGGACGAGGGCACCAGAGCGAAGACTCTCGAGGATGCGGTCAACGACCTCTATGCCTCTGCAGGCCGTCAGAAGAAGATCTATATCCGCCATTTCGCCCAGGTGCTGAAGGCGGTGGGCGATGCGCTGAAATACCCGGAGGCGATCCCGCGGGCGCTGGGGCTGGAGCTGAAGAAACGGCTGGAAGCCGACGCGATGAACGCCCAGGTGCTGCGCGATGCGCTGGCGCGGGTGCAGCCCTCCACCGAGGAGGCGGAGTTGGAGGTGCTGCGCAGCTTTGTCGAAGGCAAGCGCAAGAATGCCCCCCGCAGCCCTGCCGCGCCGCGCCCCGGCGTCGCCAAGACAACCCTGCGCTGCACTGTCCCCGCGGGGACAGTCCGCTGCCAGGCGCGCGACGGCAAGATCGAGATGGCGATGGAGCGCGACTTCTCCGGGATCGACCGGCACAAGCTGGAGGACGCCATCGCCGCGTTCTTTGCCGCCTTGGAAGACGACGGCTGACGCAACTGTCCCCGCGGGGACAGAACCAGGAAACCGCAAAGGCCCGGCAGTGATGCCGGGCTTTTTTTATGTCTCATGTCAGCCTGCCGCGGTGTTTTTCACCGCTGTCCCCGCGGGGACAAAACAGCGGGCAGGGCCGAAACTGCCCGGTGATCTGGTGTCTAATCCGGCTGTTCGGGCCTGTCTGCTTCACCTGTCCCCGCGGGGACAGGTGAAGCAGACAGGCATTCGAACCAGAGGCCTTCTGGCCTGCAGCCGCAGAAGCGGGTGGCAAATGGAGGGCAGGGTGCTCGAAAATCTCTGTCTGTCCCCGCGGGGACAGACGTGTGGTTCTGCGGGGCAAAGGGCGGAAACAGACAGCCTGATGACCGGCGGCGATCCCGGAGGATGCCCAACGGCCCGCCATATGCCGCCCGGAACGCAACCTGTCCCCGCGGGGACACTCCGGGGAAACAGGCCGCAGCACTTGCAGTTTTCCGCCTTGTCCCCGCGGGGGCACCTGTGAACTTTCCGGCGGCGGAGGGCCGAAACAGCTGCCCGTGGGAATGGCAGCGGTCCTGTCGGGCGGCAGTTTGTCCGGCGTTCACCGCCCGCGCCAGGGCGTGTCCCCGCGGGGACAAAGGACTAAAACGGGCAGGGCAGAGGAGGAAAGCCACGGCTGTCCCCGTCGGGACAGGAGGGGAAAAGCACCTGCCGGAGCGGACCTCCTGGCAAAAGCAAGACCCGGCGCCGGGCCGGGTCTTGCTGCGATTTCTGCTGCTGTCCCCGCGGGGACAGCGGTGAATTCTGCCGGGTCAGCGGCGGGTCAGTTCAGAACCTTGAACTCGATCCGGCGGTTCTTGGCCCGGTTCTGCACCGTGTCGTTGGGGACCAGCGGCGTGGTCTCGCCGTAACCAACCGCAACCAGGCGCTCTGCCGGAATGCCCTTCTGCCGCAGATACTGGTTCACTGCCGCGGCGCGCTTCTCGCTCAGTGCCATGTTCCAGGCGGCCTTGCCCTGGCTGTCGGTGTGGCCGCCGATCTCAACCACCATGCCGGGGCAGCGGCGGATGATGTCCGAGAGGCTGTTGAGGAAGTCGCGCGAGTTGGCATCCAGACGCGCGGTGGAGGGGGCGAAGTTGACGCTGCGGCCCTGCGACAGGATCTCAAACCGGCCGGTGCAGGCCTCGCGGCTGAAATCGCCGCTGGCCTCCAGCGCGGTGGCGGCGCCTGAGGCGGCTGTCCCCGCGGGGGCAGAGGCGGTGGCGGCGCCGTTGCGGTCAAACAGCAGGTCCATGCTGACAAGGCCGACGGGGGTGATGGTGACACCTGCCGCTTCCTCCAGCTTTTCGCGGCCCGCGGTCAGGTTGAAGTCTTCCAGCTTGAGGATCACCGGCTGCACGGTGGCGATGGCAACGCGGTTTCCGTTTAGCAGTGTTACCGCTACCGGAATGGTCAGCGCGGCCTCGACCCCGTGCAGCGACAGGGTGACGGGCAGGTCGATCTGCTTGCGCTGCACTGCGGCAAGATCCGCGATCTGAGCCGGATCGATACGGGCTGTCACCACGGCCTCGGGGTAGGTGAAGGTTTCAAAGAACAGGAACCGCATCCGCACGTTGCGCAGGTCGATGGAAGTGTCGACGGAGTCGAGTGCGATGTGGATCTTCGCCTCGCCGGCCTCCGAAATGCTGCCGGAAAAGGCGGCAAAGCGGCTGGATTCCGCAATGCTGCCCTTTTTGATCGATATGAAGCGGATGGCGGAGGATTCGGCGTTGAGCTGCCAGCCGCCCTCAAACGGGCCGGCGGCCAGGGCCGGGCGGATGAGAAGCAGGAAAACTGTTATGATTGAGAGGGTTAAGCGGAACATGCGGAATCCAGTCAGGTTGCCGAAAAGGATATCCCGGCGCAAATGCCGGGCGGGAAACGATGCGCCCAGACTAACAGCAGTCTTGCTGCCGGGTGCAAGGGACGCGATAGTTTGGTAACCAAATACCCTTAAGAATTGGGAAGCTGCCCGGCGGGACGGAACCCGCAGGCAAGAATTGGAGCAGGTGCGTGCGAATTTTGATGATCCGGGTCCGGCTGATGCTGCTGGCGGCTGTTGCGGCCTTGTGGGGCGCGATGGCCCAGGCGGAGGAGCGGCTGGCGCTGGTGATCGGCAACTCGGCCTATGGCGCGGTGTCGTCGCTGGACAACCCGGTGCGCGATGCGCGGCTGATCGCCGAGACGCTGGAGGGGCTGGGGTTCGAGGTGACGCTTGCCGCCGATGCCAGGCAGATCGAGATGAAGCGCGCGATTGCCCAGTTCGGGCACAAGCTGCGCGGCGCCGGGCCGGATGCCACCGGATTGTTCTACTATGCGGGCCACGGGGTGCAGAGCTTTGGCAGCAACTACCTGCTGCCGGTGGATGTGGCGCTGGAGGACGCGGCGGACCTGGACCTGATGGCGGTGGAGGCGCAGTCGGTGCTGCGGCAGATGGCCTCGGCCCGGAACCGCACCAATATCGTGATCCTGGACGCCTGCCGCAACAACCCGTTCAAGACGGTGGCGGATCTGAATGAGAGCGGCCTGGCGGAAATGAAGGCGCCGACCGGAACCTTCCTTGCCTATGCCACCGCGCCGGGCGACGTGGCGCTGGACGGGGAGGGGGAAAACAGCCCGTTCACCGAAGCGCTGGCGCGCGAGATCATGGTGCCGGGGGCGCCGGTCGAACAGGTGCTGAAACAAGTGCGCCGGGCAGTGCTGGAGCAGAGCGGCGGCAAGCAGACGCCCTGGGACACGTCGTCCCTGGTGAGCGATTTTGTCTTTGCCGAGGCGGCGCCGGAGCCGGTGCTGAGCGCGGCGGAGATCGAGGAGGCGCAGATCTGGGCCTCTGTCCAGGCGTCGCGGGATGCGGTGCAGATCATGCTGTTCTTGCGCGGCTACGGTGGCGGCAAATACGCCGATGCGGCCCGCGCGCTGCTGGCGGAGCTGATGGAAGAGGAACTGCACGGCGGTGCCGGGGCGGATGTGGCAGCGGCACCCGCGCCCGCGCCTGCGCCCGTTGCGGCGCCGGATGCGGAAACCGCGATGTTCCAGGCGGCGCAGGCGGATGGCAGCAAGGCCGCCTATGAGGCCTATCTGATGGCCTATCCGGAGGGGAAGTTCGCGGAAATTGCGGCGGCGGAGGCGGCAGCGCTGAAAGCCGGGGCCGGGCAGGACCCGGCGGCGGGCGAGGCTGCGCCGGACATTGCAGAGAAACCCCAAGCTGAGCCTGCGAAACTGGCGGAGGCCGGCCCGGTGACCTATGCCAGCCCGCTGTACAGCGACATTGCGGAGATTTCCGGTCTGACAATTGCCGAGGTCGTGACCCGCGCGCCGTCCTTTCCGCCCGTCGATGGCCTGCCAGACAGCTATTGGAAGGGGCAGTCCTGCGGCAGCTGCCACCAGTGGACGCGGGAGCGGCTGTGCACGCAAGGAAACACTTACCTGAGCCTCAACATGCAGCGTTCATTGGGCAAGCAGCATCCGTTTGGCGGCGCCCTGAAACAGGCGCTGAAGAGCTGGGCCGCGGGCGGCTGCCAGTAGGCCGCCAGCGGCCTGCCTGCGCAGGGCAGGGGAGGGCTCCCGCCCGCGCGGGCGCATTTGCGAAATGCGCCTGCCCGGTTGGGCGCGGCGCTGTGCTGCGCACAGCGCGGGGGGGCACCTTCGGCGCGGCGGGCCGGCTGCCGCACAGACTCTGAAAAAATTCTTGCTGAGAAGCGCTTAAGGGCAGCTTTGCCCTTAAGGCGCCACCCCCATGATACTCCGCCCCTTTCCGCCTCAAGGGTGAACCGCGCAGCCTGCGCGGCGGCTGGCGCAGCCCTTTTCCCGCAAAAGGGCGGGATGGGGCGCTGCGCGTGCGCGCAGCGCCGGGCCCAAGGCCGCCAAGGCCCGGCGGCGGCAGCCGCGGGCCTGCGGGCGCGGGAGTACTGCCTGTGCAAGCTGGCGGTTACGGGGCGTGGGTGGTGATCAGGAAATAGACCCATTCGCCCTTGAAATCCGGGTGTTCGGCGCGGGCGGCTGTGACCCTGGTGCGCAGAAACTCCAGATACGGGGCGGCGGGTTCGCTGAGCGGGCGGGTGCCGCCGTAGAGCGGGTGCGAGGCGGCGAAGGCCACCGCGATCTCCTGGCCGTACGGCGGGCCGACGGTGATTTGCAGGCCGGGGTCCCCGGCCTCCTTGGCGCCGACACGCAGGGCGGTTTTGGGGGCGGCTTCAGCCAGCGGCACCAATTCGTTCGGGGACAGGTGCAGCACCGCGCCGCCGGCATCGAAATAGTCCACATAGACAAAGGCCGGGTAGTCCGGGGCGGTGAGATCGAAGAACAGCCGCTCGCCGCCGGAATAGTCGAGCACCCGGGCGTGGGCGTCGCTGCCGACCAGCAGCGGGTTGGTGATCTGGTCGGTGCTTTGCGGCAGGCCGACGTTTGAGATGCCCGCCAGCGCGCCGCATTGAGGGCGCGGCAGCAGGCGCATCTGGTCAGAGACGGTGATGTCACCGCCCATCTGCGCCTGCAGCGCCGCCAGAACAGGAGAGCGCATACCGTCCTCGGGCAAGTGTCCGCGGACCTCCAGCGTGGCGGTTTCCGGGACAAAGGCCACCTGCAGGCGGGAACAGGGCACGGCAGAGAGGATGCCGGAGACGCCATCGCGCAGGGGATCGCCCTGTGCCGCCGCGTCTCCGGGCTGCATGAAGCTTTGGAAGGCGGCGAGGGAGACCGGGTCGATATCGCCGGAACCGCCCTGGAAGGCCAGCGCGGCCTTGATGCGGGGGGCATCG
>NZ_JAJALF010000025.1:0-63735 GCF_020514995.1 Leisingera sp. McT4-56
ACGTATCTGGAATGCGGGCACACTAAAACTGAAAAAATGCTGAGTGACGCCTGTCTGTGGCTCTGCGGATGCAAGTCGCGCCAGGCAATATTGAGCCCAATCATTGGCAGGTCAAAATGCTGCACTGAGCGCAAACGCCCGATCTGGGAACGCTGCGCTGCGGCCTCGGACCTGTCCGCCAAAGGCCGGTTTGGGCCGGCCTCGTCCGCCAGGGTCTGAAGGACGCGCCCATGGCCGCTGCGACGCAGAGATCGGCCGGTTTGAGCCCTTCTCGGTTATCGACCTCCAAGAGAACCCTCGCGTGTGCTGCATGCCACGAAAGACGCACTGCGGACATCCAGTTGATGATCGAGGTAAGTCAGCTTTGTGAATGAAACTTTCCTGTTGAGGCGGATGTGCTTTGCCCTATCACCGGCAGCAATCGTTGATCAAATTCTCCATAAACCACCATCCCTCTTGGAACTGGTCCATTAGAATATATTCGTCCGGCTGGTGCGCCTGGGCAATATCGCCGGGGCCGCAGATGACCGTGGAATAGCCGCTCCGCTGGAACAGGCCGCCTTCGGTGGCGTAGCTCACAACACGGGCGGAATTGTCGCCGGTGAGTCGACGGGCCAACTCCTCGGCAGCAGCATTTGGTTCAGGGGCCAATCCCGGCGCGTTAAAGTCTTGCAAAAAGGTGATCCCGGCCTCCGGATGAACTGCTTTCATTTGCGCGTCCAGCCGGGCGGCCTCAGCCTCGAAACGGGATTCCCACTGGCCCTGATCCTCGCCCGGGACTACGCGGAAGTCGATCTCAAAGCGGCAATTGCCGGCGGTTATGTTATGGGCGGTGCCGCCCTTGATGGTGCCCACGTGGACGGTGGTGTAGGGAGGCACGAAACCCGCATCCAGCGGCCCGGGAGTGCGGGCGGCGTTTGCCGCGTTCACCCGGTTGGCCCAGCTGACCAGCTCTGCCGCCATCATCACCGCGCTGACGCCTTCGTGCATGATCGAGGAATGCACCTCATGTCCGCGCACATCAACGATGTAGCCGAAGCCGCCCTTGTGGCCCGAAACCACCTGCATCATCGAAGGTTCGCCCACGATCACTGCCTTCGCCTTAGGAAACCTGCTTTGAAGCATGCGGTCGATCATCGGCGGCGCGCCGGTCATACCGACCTCTTCATCATAGCTCAGCGCGATCTGGATCGGGCGCTTCAGCGGGCTTTTCCGCGCCAACGGCACTGCGGCCAGCGCCAGTGCATCGAAACCCTTCATGTCGCAGGTGCCGCGGCCATAGAGCTTGCCGTTCCGCTCCGTCATCGTGAATGGATCGCTGCTCCAGTCCTGGCCTTCGACAGGCACCACGTCGGTATGTCCCGATAGCACCACGCCGCCCTCAACCTCAGGTCCGATATGGGCAAAGATGGACGCCTTGGTGCCGCAGGGGGACGGCACGCGGACAGGCGTCACCCCATGCGACCGCAGGTAACCCTCGACGAAATCCACCAGCGCGAGGTTGCTTTCACAACTGACGGTAGGGAAGGACACAAGACGGT
Organism: Leisingera sp. McT4-56; assembly: GCF_020514995.1. Lineage (NCBI taxonomy): Bacteria > Pseudomonadati > Pseudomonadota > Alphaproteobacteria > Rhodobacterales > Roseobacteraceae > Leisingera > Leisingera sp. McT4-56. Next base: position 1,542 of record NZ_JAJALF010000025.1, read on the forward strand.
CGAGAATCTGGCGTGAATTGAGTTCCATAGAGGTCAGCCTTTCGCTCGGGTCAGCATGCCGAACAGATCGCGGGGATCATCCGGGTCGGCCAGAAGGTCCAGATCCGCGTAGAACCCGGTGCCTTGAATTGCGCGGTGGATGTAGCGCAGCGCGCTGAAATCCTCGATTGCGAAGCCCACGCTGTCGAACAGGGTGATCTGGCGGGCGTCCTTGCGGCCCTCCTGCCGACCGGTGATCACCTGCCACAACTCGGTGGTGGGGTGGCCCTTCTCCAGTTGCTGGATCTCGCCTTCGATCAAGGTCTGCGGCGGGTATTCGACGAAAATGTCCGAACGCAGCAGGATGTCGCGGTGCAGCTCGGTCTTGCCGGGGCAGTCGCCGCCGATGGCGTTGATGTGGACGCCGGGGCCGACCATGTTGTCGGTAAGGATCGTCGCATACTGCTTGTCAGCGGTGCAGGTGGTGATGATCTCCGCGCCTTCCATCGCCTCTTCACTGCTCTTGCAGGAAACCACGGTGAGGCCGCGGTCCGCGAGGTTGCGGGCCGCCTTTTCTGTGGCGACCGGGTCGATGTCGTAAAGCCGCACGGTGCCGATGCCGCAGACGGCCTTGAAGGCGAGGCATTGGAACTCCGCCTGCGCGCCGTTGCCAATCATCGCCATGCAGTTCGCGCCCTCTGGGGCCAGGTGTTTCGCCGCCATGGCCGAGGTCGCCGCGGTGCGCAGCGCGGTCAGCAGCGTCATCTCGGTCAGCAGTTTCGGATAGCCGGTGTCGACATCTGACAGAAGGCCGAAGGCGGTGACGGTTTGCAGCCCCTCCTTAGTGTTCTTGGGGTGGCCGTTCACGTATTTGAAGCCGTACATCTCGCCGTCCGAGGTGGGCATCAACTCGATCACACCGACAGGCGAGTGGGAGGCCACCCGCGGGGTCTTGTCGAAGCTCTCCCAGCGTTTGAAATCGCTCTCGATCTCGGCGGCCAGATCCTGCAGCAGCCGTTCGATGCCAATGTGGTGGACAAGGCCCATCATGTGTTCGACAGAGACAAAAGGCACCATGGCAAGATTGGAAGGAAGCGGGGGCATCAGGCATCTCTTTTCTGCAGGAGGGACATAGCCAGGCCGGAGGCGATGATCACCACGATCCCGGCCCAAACGAGGTTGGTGGCCGCCGTGCCCCAGAGCAGAAAGCCCCAGAGGCAGGCGAAGATGAGGAAGGAGTATTCGAAGACCGATACAAAAGCCGGCGTGCCGATCCGGTATGCCTGCGCGATGAGCGAGACGGCCACCACGGCCCCGGCGGCCTGGAACAGGGTCAGCCACAGGAAGCGCGGGCTGGGCGAGACCCAGGCGCGGGTCAGGAAGGGCCCGGCAGTGTCGGCACCGGGCATCAGGCTGACGACGGCCAGCATGACAATGCCTGCCGTGCCGATGAAAAGGAAGATCCCCATTGCCAGTGCCGGGGCGCTTTCGGTTGCGCAGATGTGGCGCGTCAGCAGCATGCCGAGCCCGTAAAAAAGACCCGCGGCCAGCGGCATCAGCGAGGCAGGCGTCAGCGCCGCGAAATCGGGCTGAAGCAGCATCAGCGCGCCGCCGAAACCCGTCAGAATCGCCAGCAGCTGCAGGCCGCTCAGCCGCGTGCCGAACAGGAGCGCTGACAGCAGCAGCACCCAGATCGGCGCGCTGAACAGTCCCGCACCGGCCTGCGCAACTGGCAGCGTGCCAAGGGCGGCAAAGTAGATCAGCAGGCCAATGGATACTGCCGCGCTGCGCAAGGACAGCCGCGGCAGGTTCACCGCCTTCAGGGGCTGGCGCAGCAGATGCGCGCCGAGCAGCAGCATGGGCACCGCAAAGAGCGTGCGGAACAGCTGGAACTGCCAGAGCCCTGCCTCCTGAGAAACCGCAAAAACGAAGTTGTCGATGAAGCTGAGGATGGCGGAGGCCGCCATCGCCAGCCCTGCGGCTGCAAGGTTGCTGTTGGTCTGCATTGTCGTCGTCCTTGGCCGGGGGTCAGCCGCCCGTTTGATCCATGGCGCCCAGAACCTCATCAATCGACCGGATCGCACCGTGCTGGAGGTATTCCATCGCCTTCAGAGAAGCATTGTGAGCTTCGATGCTGGACCCGGCAACGCAGTCTTCGACCACACGGCAGAAGTAGTCGCCCTGGTGGCCGTCAACGAAAGTGTAATGCACGCAGACGTCGGTCAGCCCGCCGGTCAGGATCAGGGTTTCGGCTTTAAGGCCGCGCAGCAGGATCTCCAGATCGGTGCCGTAGAACGCAGAGTAACGCCGCTTGGAGATACGGTAATCGTCGGGGCGCATGCCCAGTTCCTCTTCGGCAAAATCCGTGAGCGGATTGCTGTCAAGACAGTGGATCTCCTCGTCCCCGTCCAGCTCGCGGCCGAAGTCGATCTGATTGGCGCGGTGGATCTCCTGGATGAAAACAACGGGGATGCCCTTTTCGCGGGCCTTGTCGATCACCACTTTGGTGCGCGCCATGCGTTCCGCATAGTCAGGCATATGAGCAATGGAACGTTCGTCGTCGGGGATCGGAGCAAAGGTTGATTTCTGGATATCAATGACGATCACTGCAGCACGGCCTTCGATCAGCTCGCGTTTCTTAGGATTTGCATTGGTCATCGGTGTACCTTTCGACATTTGTTTTGGGATGTGCCAGCGCGGGAGGGTCCGGCACGAGAAGGGAAATTCAAGCGGTGGCTTTGGCCTGATCTGAGGGGGTGGTCTCACGCGGACGCAAGTGGCGCAGGTAGCGTTTCTCGGCCATGCGGAAGGCAATGGAGATCAGGAAGACGATACCCATGTAGAAGACCATCGCGGTGATGAAGCCCTCGTAAGCCAGATAGTAGCGCCCGTTCAGCCATCGGCCCACACCCAGAAGATCCTGAAGGGTCACGGTGCTGGCGATGACCGATCCATGCAGGGTGAAGATCACTTCGTTGGAATAGGCCGGCAGCGCTCGGCGGAAGGCGCTCGGCAGCACCACCAGCCGCATCCTTGTAAAGGGGGACATGCCGCAAGCCTTGGAAGCTTCGATCTCGCCCTCGGGGGTGGTTTCAATCGCGCCTTTCAGAAACTCTGTCGTGTAGGCGGCGGTGTTCAGAGTGAAGGCTATCAGCACGCACCACCATGGGTCGCTCAGGACGGGACCCCAAAGGAAGGAGTTGCGCACTGCTTCAAACTGGCCAAGGCCGAAGTAGAAAAGATAGGTCTGTACCAGCAGCGGCGTGCCGCGGAAAGCGTAGGTATAGCCCCAGATCGCCTGGCTCCACCCCGGCTTGCGGTACGCGCGCGCAATGGCCATGGGAATTGCCAGGAGGCCGCCCAGGAACAGCGCCAGGAATGTCAGTTGCAGGGTGAGCAGCGCGCCCTCGAAGAATTTACCGGCGTTGTCATAGATCAGCAGGAAATCCAGCGGCGAGAGGTTCTCGCTGATGTGGCGGAGGTACTCAAGGAAAGTGCGTTCGGTTTCCATATCGTCAGGCCCTTTTCACGCCAGCGCTGTAGCGGCGGTCGACCCAGCGCAGCAGGAGATCGGAGATGCCGGTGATCACCAGGTAGATGACCAGCACCGCAATCATGAAAGTGAACAGCTTGTGTGTGGAACGGCCCGCAGCAAAAGCGTTCCAGACCAGATCGTGCAGCCCGATCACCGACACCAGCGCGGTGGATTTGATAAGCACCAGCCAGTTGTTGGTGAAGCTCGGCAGAGCATAGCGCACCATCTGCGGCCAGGTGACCAGCCGGAAGATCTGGCGCGGGCTCATGCCCACCGACATCGCCGCTTCGATCTGCCCGCGCGGGATAGCAAGGATCGCGCCGCGGAAGGTCTCGGCCATATAGGCGCCGAAGATGAAGCCCAGTGTCAGTACGCCCGCAATGAACTGGTTGACGTCCACATAGCCCCAGAGGCCGGTGATGCGTCCGATATCGTTCAGCATCACCTGGCCGCCGTAGAAAATCAGCATCATCAGCACCAGGTCCGGCACGCTGCGCACGAAGGTGGTGTAGGCATTGCCGGCCCGGCGGATGCCGGGGGACTGGGACAGCTTGGCAAAGGCGCCTGCCAGCCCGCAGATCACCGATAGGATCAGCGACAGAATAGCAAGCGAGACGGTGACGCCGGCGCCTTCCAGAAGGATCTGCCGGTATTCGTAAATCAGCTGCATGTGCCTCTGCCCCTTGCGGTGTCAGTTGGAGAATGAAAGGGCGGCGGGGACGCGGACCCCCGCCGCCAAGGCGCATCCGGCGGGATCAGTTCCCGTAGATGTCGACGGGGAAGTACTTGTCGTTGATGGTCTTGTAGGTGCCGTCTGCACGGATTTCCTTGATTGCCGCGCTCAGCTCTGCCGCCAGCGGATCATCCTTGCGCACGGCAATGCCCACCCCCTCGCCGAGGCAGGCCGGATCATCCAGGTCCTCACCGTAGAAGGAAAAGCCTTCGCCTTGCGGTGTGTTCAAAAACCCGTCCAGTGCGCCCAGCGTGTTGTTGAGCTGCAAGTCCAGACGCCCGGCGGTAAGGTCGGCAAAGACATCTTCCTGAGTGTTGTAGAGCTTGATGTCGGCATCGGGGAAATGCTTCTCGACATAGCACTGCAGCGTGGTGCCGCGCAGCACACCGATCTTCACGCCCTTGGTGCCTTCGGCGGTGAGCTCGAAGGACGCACCGTCCTTGGCGATGAAACGCGACGGGGTGTGGTAATACTTCTCCGAGAAGCTGACCTTCTTCTTGCGGTCCTCGGTGATCGACATGGAGGCGATGATGGCGTCGTACTTGTTGGCGATCAGCGCCGGGATCATGCCATCCCATTCCTGCTCAACCAGCACGCATTCGCGCTCCAGCTGTTCACACAGCGCATAGGCCATGTCGATGTCGAAGCCGGAGAGAGTCCCATCTGCCTCTTTCTTGGAGAACGGTGCGTAGGCGCCTTCGACGCCAACGCGCAGCGCCTCGGCCATTGCAGTGCTGCCCATCAGGGTCATAGCTGCCGCAGTAGCGGCAAGGATAGTTTTCTTGAAAGTCATGCGGATGGTTCCCTGTTGCTTGTTGTGAAACTGCATGTCCGGCGCGGTCATTGCCGGGTATTGGAGAGGAAGTCGCTGAACCGTTCCGAATTCGGGTTACTGAACATCTGAGAGGGGTGGCCCTGCTCCTCGATCAAGCCCTGGTGCAGGAAGATCACCTTGTTGGACACATCCCGGGCAAACCCCATCTCATGCGTCACCACGACCATGGTGCGCCCCTCTTCGGCCAGCGAGCGGATCACCTTCAGCACCTCTCCCACCAGCTCAGGGTCAAGGGCTGAGGTCGGCTCGTCGAAGAGCATCACCTCGGGCTCCATCGCCAGTGCGCGGGCAATTGCCGCGCGCTGCTGCTGGCCACCGGAAATATGCGAGGGGTAGTAGTCTCGCCGCTCGTACATGCCGACGCGCTGCAGCATGGCTTCGGCCTTTTCGATGGCTTCGGCACGAGGCTGTTTCAGGACGTGGATCGGGGCAGCGATGACATTTTCCAGGATGGTCATGTGCGACCACAGGTTGAAGGATTGGAACACCATGGCCAGGCGCGACCGGATGCGCTCTACCTGCTTGGCGTCCGTAGGCTTGAACACGCCGTGCCGGTCAGTGCCCATCCTGATGTCCTCGCCATGCACGGTGATCGTGCCGGCATTGGGAGTTTCCAAAAGGTTGATGCAACGCAGGAAAGTGCTTTTGCCCGACCCGGACGAGCCCAGCATGGAAATCACGTCGCCCTCGCGTGCCTCCAGCGAGACGCCTTTCAGAACTTCCAGCGCACCGTAGGACTTGTGGAGGTCCGTCACCCGAAGCGATAGGCCGGTATCCGGTTTTGCTTGCTGATCGGCCATGCGGCCCTCCGTTTTCCTCTGTGTGCCTTGTGTTCCAAAACGGTAGCGGTGGGCGGTAAATTCGAAAAACGGGTAAATCTTGCCCTCAGCGTCGGTTTTTTCTACGGTGATCCATGCTTGGTTCGCTCCGCCACTTGAACGCTCTGCGCGCCTTTGAGGCCGCCGCCCGCCACAGCAGTTTTGCCAGGGCGGCCGCGGAGCTGAACGTGAGCCACAGTGTAATCAGTCAGCATATCAAGACCTTGGAGCAGTGGCTGGGCACGGAGTTGTTCCGCCGCCTCGGCAACCGGGTGGAATTGAGTGAGGACGGCCGCGCCTTGCTGCCGCAGGTCTCCAACGGGTTTCAGGTGCTGAATGACGCCTGCGACGGGCTGCTGCGCATGACACAGAGCGGCACGCTGGTAGTCAGTGCGGAACCGGCGTTGGCCTCACTCTGGCTGCGCAAGCGGATCACGGAATTCTGCGAGGAGTATCCCAAGATCGACATTGATCTGCGCCCGGCGTGGCAGCCCCCGCAGCTGGGTGAAGGACACGCCGATGTTGTGATCCATTTCGAGACACGGCAATCGGCTGGCGAGGGGCAACAGCAAAGGTTGTTTCCAATCATCGGCTTTCCAGCTTGCACTCCCGAACTGCACAACCGGCTGCTGGCTGACGGGCCTTGTGACTGGAACAGCGTGCCGCTGGTCCACGACAATGGCAGGGAGATCTGGCACAAGTGGTTTTCCGCGCATCAGCCGTCATCCCTGTGCTGGCAGGAAGGGCGGGTCTACTCTGACTTGTCACTCGCTATCGAAGCGGCTGTAGACGGTGAGGGAGTGGTTCTCGCGGACGAGGTTCTATGCGCCAAGGCCTTGCAGTCCGGAGCGCTGGTAAAGCTCGATCCGCGGCAGATCGAATGCGTCTGGTATACGGTCGCTTCGCCAAACAGCACACGTGAGGGAACAGCAGCTGACAGCTTCGTGTCATGGCTCGGAAGCGGTGTTCCGGTGATAGAGACACAGAAAGACTAAACCTTTAGTCCCAAAGCCGCCATAGGCGGGCAGGTCAGCGAACTCGCGCTGTCCACCCTTCGCGACCGATAGATGCTCGCTTGGCGCCAAATTCTTGGACCCGCAGCGAATATATGGAAGGTCCCGAGCCCTGTCATTGGCAGGTCAACAATGCTGCACTAAGCACAAATGTCCGATCTGGGGACGCTGCGCTGCGACCTCGAACATGTCCGCCAATGGCTGATTTGGGCCGCTTCTTCCTTACGCAAAGTGATCATGCGCCTAGATGCTTCAGGCCTGCGGCTGACGGGTCGAACTGAAGCTGAACGATGCCAATGATACTCTAATAGCAGTATTGCAAGCTCACAGATTGCGGGCGTTTGCTACCGGTACTGGCCTCGGCTGCTTGCCGTTTGGAGTGTTGTCATAGTGAAGTTTTCATTGACTCTATGACGTCATGATCATAAATCGTACTTAGCGTTCAGTTTTTGACGAAAGGTCAAAACTGCCGCGTGGAGGTTGCTAGTCGCAACATCAACCGGAGGAGGGAGGCGCGACAGAAATTGCTGTTTTTACAGTTCGAAAGTCTGGTCAAACAGCTTTTGGATGGCTCGGTCGCACCCTCAGACCCATAGGGAGGAGATTATGGTGTCGAAATTTTTCACCCTGGTTCAGGCAGTTGCTCTGGCATGTGCCGCAGCAACCGCGTCGGCCGAGACTGAACTGACGGTTTATACTGCTCTGAACGCAGATGATCTGGACCGCTATGCTGCGTCCTTCAATGAAACTAACCCGGACATCAAGATTAACTGGGTCAGGGATTCCACTGGGATCATCACAGCGAAGCTGCTGGCCGAGAAAAACAACCCGCAGGCAGATGCGGTGCTGGGGCTGTCTGTCAACTCAGTGATGGCCCTGAAGCTGGAAGGCATGCTGGAGCCCTACACCCCCTTAGGCGCCGATACGCTGAATGCCCAGTTCGTGGACAATGGTGATGCCCCTAGCTGGGTTGGCATGAATGCCCTGTTTTCCGCGATCTGCTTCAACACCGTCGAAGGCGAGAAACTGGGCATCGCAGCGCCGCAATCTTGGGATGACCTGCTGAAACCAGAATATGCAGGCCATATTGTGATGCCGAACCCCAACTCTTCGGGTGCGGGGCTGCTGAACGTCACTAGCTGGCTGTCGCTGAAAGGGAGCGAGGAAGGCTGGGGTTACATGGCCGGATTGCATGAAAATATCGCGCGCTACACGCACTCCGGGTCGAAGCCCTGCAAGTTGGCCGCTTCGGGTGAAAACCTTATCGGCATCTCCTATGCGCTGGCGGCAACCAAGCTGAAGGGCAGCGGCGCACCGATCGACATCATTATCCCGACGGAAGGTGTTGGCTGGGATATGGAGGCAACCGCCATCGTCGCGGGCACGCCGAAGCTGGAGGCCGCCCAGGCGCTGATGGACTGGACGGCGACAGAGGACGCCAATGAGGTTTATGCAAAAGTATATGCCGTCGTTGCCAAACCTGGCGTGTCCAATCCGAACGAGCACTACCCGTCCAATGTCGTGGACGCGATGATCCCCAGCGACTTTGCGAACATTGCCAAGAACCGCGACACCATTCTGAGCGATTGGCAAAGCCGTTTCGGCCATAAGTCCGACCCTCAGAACTGAGGGGCGGCATTCACCCCGGGCTGCTGCTCCCTGGCCCGGGGTTTTTTCTTTCTTCACCAAAAGTGCGGCGGCAAATGATCGCGCAATGAACCAGCCCCGGTCGTCCGGCAGCGGAGAAATCCCATGGCAAACCCATATGTTGAGATCTCCGATCTCGAAAAATTTTATGGCAGTTTCTGCGCTCTGAAGGGCGTGTCGCTGACCATTCTGGAATCCGAACTCGTCTGTTTTCTTGGCCCGTCGGGGTGCGGCAAAACCACATTGCTGCGTGCGATTGCCGGGCTCGATCTGCCCAGTTCCGGGCAGATCCGGCAGGGCGGGGACGACATCACCAGCCTGCCGGCCTCGTCCCGTGACTACGGGATCGTGTTCCAGTCCTACGCGCTGTTCCCTAATCTCACCATCTCCCGAAACATCGGGTTCGGGCTTGAAAACCGGGGGCTTGGAAAGTCCGAGATTCAGGCCCGTGTTAACGAATTGCTGGCGCTAGTCGGCCTGCCTGACCAGGGCGGGAAATACCCGTCTCAGCTTTCCGGCGGGCAGCAGCAGCGCGTGGCCCTGGCCCGGGCCATGGCGGTTTCGCCGGGCCTGCTGCTGCTGGATGAGCCGCTGTCGGCCCTGGATGCCAAGGTGCGGACCCACCTGCGCCACGAGATCAAGGAACTGCAGCGGGACACCGGTGTCACGACAATTCTGGTGACGCACGACCAGGAGGAAGCCCTGTCGATGGCGGACCGGATCGTGGTGATGAACCACGGTGTGATCGAGCAGATCGGGACTCCAACCGCAGTCTACCGGGAACCGGAAAGCCTGTTTGTGGCCGATTTTGTGGGGGATACCAACCAGCTGCCCGTCGCGTCTGTGGGTCCTGATTCAGTATCGAACGGCATTTCGACGTTCCGCTGCCGCAATCACGGCCATGCCGCAGGCAAGGATCTGGTGGCGGTTATCCGGCCGGAGGATGTTGTGCCGGTTGAAGCCGGCGCGGCACCGTCGCAAGGCGCCAGCCGGATTGAGGTGATGATCCGGGAGATGGAATTTCTCGGCTCCTTCTGGCGCTGCGACCTTGACAGTGCGGCCTTTGGAGGCGCGCATTTCTATGCGGATTTCTCAATCAATGCAGTGCGCCGGCTAGGGCTGGCGCAGGGGGCAAACCTGACGGTTGAACTGCCGGCGGACCGCCTGATGGCGTTTGAGCCGCTGCGGGAGGCTGCACAATGACTGATGCCGCGCACCCGCTGCCCAAAACCAGCGTGAAGGCCAGGATGTCCCGCGACGACCTGGTCATACGCGGCGGTATCGTCGCCATTTTCCTGTATTTGCTGGTCGCCTTGGTCTTCCCGATGGGGGCCATGCTGGCAAAGGCGTTCTCGACCTATGCATTCCAGCTGGAGCAGTACGAATTCCAGGTCAGCGATGAAGCCGGCACATTTGATGATACGGTCCATACGGCTGCAGTCTTGAATGCCGCAAATGAGACGCTTCCGCAGGAAAAGCTGACAGCAAAGTCGACCAGCAGCATTTCGGCCACGGCGTTTTTTCCTGAGTTCAGCTTCCGCAGCCCGGAGCTCTACCGGATCCGGACCGCGTCTGAAGATGCGGCTTTCTTGAAGGGCGCCCAGCTCCATTCCGGCCCGGAGTGGGTTGAGATGAGCTCCAACGAGTTTCGTCAGGTGCTGCTGAAACCGTCGCGCAGCTACGGGTTTGGTAACTTCACGACATATTTCTCGACGCCGGTACTGTTCAAGTCCATCCGTAATTCTTTGCTGATCTCGGTGATCAGCACTGCGGTCACGGTTTCGCTGGCTTTTGCCTTTGCCTATGCGCTGCACCGGTCCTGCATGGCCTTCAAGGGCACGTTCCGCCTGGCGGCCATGGCACCGATCCTGGTGCCGTCGCTGCTGCCCGGCATTGCGCTGGTCTATCTGTTCGGCAATCAGGGCATGCTGAAATGGATGCTGATGGGGGAGACTATTTACGGACCTATCGGGATCTTGCTGGGATCGGTTTTCTTTTCCTTTCCCCATGCGTTCATCATCATCGCCACAGCGCTGACCCTTTCGGACGCGCGTTTGTATGAGGCCGCCGCCTCGCTGCGCAGCAGCCCGTTCAAGACTTTCATGACGGTGACGCTTCCCGGCGCGCGATTCGGCCTGATTTCCGCAAGCTTTGTGGTTTTCAGCCTGGTGATGACAGACTTCGGCCTGCCCAAGGTGATCGGCGGGCAGTACTCCATGCTGGCGGTCGACATCTATCAGCAGGTGATCGGGCAGCAGAACTTTGAGATGGGTGCGGTTGTATCCTTCCTGCTGATCATCCCGGCGCTTATGGCGTTTACCGTGGACCGGCTGGTGCAGGGCAAACAGCAGTCTTTGCTGTCTGCGCGCTCCGTGCCATATGAGCCCGCACCGCGGCCTCTAACGGACAAGCTGTGCTTTGCCTTCTGTGCAGCCATGTGCGTCTTTTTGCTGGGGATCATCGGCGTCTGCCAGTACGCGGCGCTAGTCAAATTCTACCCCTATGACCTGAGCCTCAGCCTGAGCAACTACCGCTTCGACCTGCTGGACGGCGGCTGGGCGTCCTATTTCAACTCGATCAAGCTAGCGCTTCTGTCGGCCGTCTTCGGAACCGCCGTGGTGTTCCTGGCCGCCTACTTCGTGGAGAAGGGCAATGCCTTTTCGGCGGGGCGGGGGCTGCTGCAGGGGATCGCCATGCTGCCGATGGCAATTCCAGGCATGGTGCTGGGACTGGCCTACATCTTCTTCTTCAACGATGCTGCCAACCCTTTCCACTGGCTGTATGGAACCATGGCCATTCTTGTGGTCAGTACGGTGACTCACTTTTTCACGGTTGCCTACCTGACATCGGCCACGGCCCTGAAACAGGTTGATGCAGAGTTTGAACCGGTGGCCGCGTCACTGAAGCAACCGGTGTTCCGGCTGTTTTCGACGGTGACGGTGCCGATGTGCGCGCCGGCCTTGCTGGAAATCGGTATCTACCTGTTCGTCAATGCGATGACCACAGTGTCGGTGGTGGTGTTCCTGTATTCACACAATACGCCCCTTGCTTCGATCGCGATCCTGAACATGGATGATGCGGGCGATATCGCCCCAGCAGCTGCCATGGGCATGATGATTTTCTACACCAACCTGGCGGCGCGGCTGTTCCATCTTTGGGTGTCCCGCGTTGTCCTGAAGCGGTCGCAAGCCTGGCGGACGCGCTGAGTTTCACCACCGGCGACGGGCCAACCTGTCTATGCTCGCCATCGTTGAAAATTCAGGGAAAGGTTACTCTGTGCAGATCCTGAGTTTTATCTTTCAATTGGCCGGGTCGGTCATGATGCTTTTGTTCGCAGTCCGTATGGTACGAACCGGCATTGAACGGGCCTTTGGTTCGGCATTCCAGAGATTGCTGACTGCGCCGCGAAATCCGCTGATGCTGGCACCGCTTGGGATATTGCTGGCCTGTGTCCTGCAAAGCTCGGCCGCAGTTACACTCCTAGTGGCGGGCTTCTCAGGGGCTGGGGCACTTTCCTTTGTGCCTGGCATTGCAATTGTCCTGGGTGGAGATCTGGGCTCAGCCATGCTGATCCAGGTCTTGTCGCTTCGGTTGGACTGGCTCATACCTGTGCTTCTCACCACGGGTGGTTTCCTGTTCCTAAAGACCGACCAGCGCAGTTTGAAACAAGCCGGCCGGATTCTACTCGGTATTGCCTTCATTCTGGTCTCGCTGAGCTACCTCCGGCAAACAATGGAACCGTTCCGCGAAAGTGCGTTTCTGCCAGCTGTCGCAGGATACCTGGCACAAGACTTTGTGACGGCATTCCTAGTTGGGGTGATTTTGGCATTTGTCATGCACTCATCTGTGGCCGCCATACTCATGATCGTTGCGGTCGTCGATATCGGGGCAATTTCGCTAGCGACTGGCCTGTCCCTAGTGCTAGGCGCCAATGCGGGCTCTGCTTTGATACCTGTCTGGTTGTCTCGCGGTATGGAGCCAGTAGCGCGGCGCGTGCCAGTGGCAAACATGCTGCTGCGCGGAAGCGGCGCTATCTTGGTTGTTTCTCTTTTAAACAGCAGTGCTGGTTCTGATGTGTTCCTGGCGAGTGGAGATCCGGCCCAAACCGTGATTATTGTTCACATCGCCTTCAATGCAGCACTGCTATTGACTGTGCCTATTGCTGTTCAACTGGAAGCACCAGTTGCGGCCATCTTCCCCAAAAACGAAGTACGGGGTGAGGAACTTTCATCGCGCTACCGGTCGGTTTTAAACCGCGCAGACTTGGCCAGTCCTTCGCTAGCATTGGCCGGGCTGAGGAGGGAAGTATTGCGCATGGCAGGGTTGGTGGAGGAGATGACTGCCCCTGTTATGGATTTGTACAGGCGGGCTGATGAAGACACACTGGAACGGCAGCGGGGGTGCGAGGACGCGCTTAATTCTGCCTTGAATGAGGTGCGCAACTATTCCGCCGAGATTGATCAAACTGTGATTGGTCGGGAACTTCGCGCGGAATTGCGAGCTCTGGTAGACTACGCAATCGCACTGGAGGCTGCGGGGGATATCGTGGTTAAACGGCTGGTTCCTTTGACACAGGAAAAACACCGCAGCAGCTTGGAGTTCAGTCCGGCTGGTTTTTCCGAGCTGCTTACGCTTCATGCAAAGGCAATGTCTAACTTAGACAAAGCTACTAATGTTCTTATTGGATCTGACTTGGAGGGCGCGCGCCTTTTGCTTGAAGAGAAGGCCGAAATAGCCCGCATAGAAAGGAACAGCCGCAAAGAGCATCTCAAGAGATTGGCAGAGGGAGAGCTAAACAGCTTTCGCACAAGCGACCTTCATTTGGAGACCGCTTATTCTTTTAAAGAATTCCATTCGTGGATCGTTACAGTAGCTCACCCGATCTTGCAGCGCGAAGGACAGCTGCTTGAGACTCGTTTGATCCGCAAACCGGAGCCAGCGCGAGCAAACGCTAAGGCATGAATGGTCAGGCGGCAGGATCGCTTTCGGCTCGCAGTGCAAACTGGAATGGAGAAATTCCGTATTTTTGCCGGAAGGAATTGCGGAAGTTGGAAGCCGAATAAAATCCGACACAGGCTGCGACCTCGCCTACGGTCAAATCGGTCTGCATAAGCAGAAGTCGGCCACGGCAGAGGCGGGCATCCTTAACGAACCGGGCAGGCGTCATCCCGAGTTCACTGGAGAAGAGCCTCTCAAGCTGGCGTCTTGAAATGCTGTGGCGCAGGCACAGGGTTTCGATGGAAATGTCGCTGCTGAGGTTGGCGCGTATGTCGTTGAGAACCGAAAGTAGCGTTTTGTTCCGGGTTGCAAACCGCTGGTTCAGAGGCATCTTCTGCGCTACGCCGCTGTTGCGCGGGCCGTTGTGCAGGCAAAGGTCGGCAATCTCCTGGGCAAAATTGAACCCATGATCGCGTTCAATCACTTGCAGGATCAGGTCGCTCGCCGAGATGCCGCCGCCGCATGTTAAAATCCGCTGGTCGATGCAGAACCTGTGATCGGAAGGGCAGAGATGCCAATGGCTTTCAAAGAATGACGCGCGGGATTGCCAGTGCAGGGTGAACTCCCTCTCTGCGAGAATACCGGCATTGGCAAGAAGCTGCACCGCGGTGCCAACCGCGCCAATACGTGCGCCGCGCCGCCAAGCGGCGCGCAGATCGCCTCCCAGCTGTTTGGAAACCGGGTGGTCCGCAGCAGGGCCGAACACCAGCATGATGTCTGCACTGCGAAAATCATCAAACCCGGATGCCACGCCGAGTGCTGCCCTGTTTGTGTCTGTGACTGGCTTTCCGTCCGGGCTGTGCAGTGTCCAACGGTACAGCTCGTTTCCAGCCAGAAGGTTGGCTTCTCTAAGCGGTTCGGTCACCGCACCGAGGGATAACAGGTCGAACCCAGGAACCAGAAGCAGAGCCAAGGTTGTTGCATCTGCAGAAACTGGGTGTTCAGGGATCATGGCAGAATTCTTGTTTTGAACAAGGTGGGTGGCATGCGCCGGCCAAGGGGGGACAAAAACCGGCGCATGCGCTCTTACTACGACAGAAGCTTCTTGCTTTGGGGGTCGTAGAATCCGCGCAAGCTGACAGTGGCATCCACGGCCTCGCCTTCGATCAGAACCTGATAGTGGCCGTCTTCAAGGTCAGCCTTGCCTGACGCGCCTTCCGGCAGGTCAAGAAGGCACAGGCCGGTGGCGGTGCCTTGAATGTAGCTGTAGGCCGCACTGTTGATGGAGCCGAGCACCTCGCCATTGCGAAGAACAGGCTCGCGCCCGAACAATAGCGGTTCGGCATTGTTCAGCTTGATCGCGCACAGGAAAGGCCCTTGTGCCTTTTCCTTGCGGGCCAAATAGGCATCGCGCCCGATGAAGGGGATGTCCTTTTTGGTTTTGCATAGGAACTCGACACCCAGCTGATGCGGGGCTTCCATATAGGCCATGTCGGTGCCCCAATGCAGGTATCCCTTGTCGATACGCAGAGCGTTGAGTGCATCCGTGCCCAGCAGGCGGATGCCGTATTCGTTCTGTTTCGCCATGATGGTATCGAACACATGCTCGGCCAGATCCGGGGTCATGTAGAGTTCGAAACCAAGTTCGCCGCTGTAGGACAGGCGCTGGGCCCAAACCTCGGCATAGCCAATGCGGATGGTCTTGCCGGAGTTGAAGGGGAAGGCCTCATTCGACAGATCGGCATCTGTCAGCGAAGACAGTAGTTCCCGGCTTTTCGGCCCCATCACCGACAAGGCGGCATAGGCGGTAGTCACGTCGCGGATACGCACGTCCTCGCCGGGATTGACATGATCGCGTAGCCGGTTCAGGTCGCGGCGGCGGCGTCCGGTTGAGCTGGTGACGATGAAGCGGTCTTCGGCATGGCGGGCGACCGTCATGTCGGTCTCGATTCCTCCGTCTTCGTTCAGCATCAAGGTGTAGGCCAGGCGTCCTGGGGCAATTGCCATGTTGTTGGTACACATGCGCTGCAAGAAGCTTTCGGCGTCTTTACCTTCGACTTCGGTCTTTCCCATCGGGGAGTAGTCGATGATGGCCACGGCCTCACGCGCCGCCTGCTGTTCGGCCTGGGCGTATTCGAACCAGCTGGTGCGGCCAAAGGAGTATTCGGCCTTCGCCTCGGCCCCGGCAGGCGCGTACCAGGCCGGGCGCTCCCAGCCCATGGATTCACCGAAATATGCGCCGCGGTCCTTGAGCAGGTGATGGAACGGCGTCTTGCGGATGCCGCGCGCGGTGTGCCGCTGGTGATGCGGATAGTGCAGGGCATAGGACAGGGCGAGCGTTTCAGGCGCGCGCTGCTGCAGATAGGCATCGCCTGCCTGGAAGCTCTCCAGACGGGCCGGGTCGACACCGCTGAGATCGCGCATCGGCTTGCCGTTGACGATCCATTCCGCCAGAGCGCGGCCCGCGCCTGCACCGCATTGGATGCCAGTGGAGTTGACGCCTGCGAGAATGAAGTACCCTTTGATGTCCGGCGCTTCGCCAATGGTGGCGCGGCCGTCGTGGGTGAAGCTTTCGGGGCCGTTGAAGAAGGTCCGGATGCCGGTTTCCTGAAGCACCGGAACCCTTTCCAGCGCCTCCTCCATCACATCCATGACGTGTTCCTCGACAAAGGGCAGCGAGTCGAAGCTGAAGTCCTCTGGGATGCCGTCTTCGCCGTAGGGAACCACGATACGGTGGCCAAAGCCGACCAGGAGCTTGCCTGCGTCTTCCTTGAAATAGGTGGCATCGTCATAGGACCGCAGAACCGGCAGGTCCTTGGGCAGGTCCGGGATCGCTTCGGTGACCAGGTAGTAATGCGCGCAGGCGTGCAGCGGGATTTCGACACCGTTCTGGCGGCCAAGTTCGCGCGCCCACATGCCGGCGGTGTTCACCACGACGTCGGCCTGAATGTAGCCCTTGTCGGTGCGGACCCCTGTCACACGGCCGTTTTCCACCACGACTTCCTCGACCTTGGTGTCTTCGAACACCTGGACGCCGCGCCCGCGGGCGCCCTTGATCAAGGCTGTGGTCAGGTCCACCGGGTTGATCGAGCCGTTGCTGGGGATCCAGACGCCGCCTGCAACACCGTCCAGATTGACCAGCGGGTAGCGTTCCTTGATCTCGTTGTGGCCGATTTCACGCGCTTCGATATCGAACAGCCGCGCAAAGTCAATCTGGCGGCGCAGCTGGCGCATCCGGTCGGGGTAGCGGGCCACCGTGACGGAACCAGTTTGGCGGAAGCCGGTGGTCTGGCCGGTTTCGGCTTCAAGCTCCTCGATGATCTCGGTGCCGTAGGAGGCGAACTCGGTCGACAGCGTGTCGCCGCGCAGCCGCCCGACCAGGCCGGCGGCGTGCCAGGTGGTTCCGCAGGTGAGCTGCTTGCGTTCCAGCAACACCACGTCGGTCCAGCCCTGTTTGGCCAAGTGATAAGCGACAGAGCAGCCATGCACGCCGCCGCCGATGATGACGACCTGAGCACGGTCCGGGACTTGATTTGCCATTTTTCATTCCTTTGCAGATGGTTGGCCGGCGGCATGCGGAGGGGCGCGCGCCGGGATTGAAGGGGTTAGACGGGGTTTGACAGCGCCTTGCGGAGCCGGAAGACCGAAATCAGGTGCAGGGTGACCGCCAGCACGATCAGGCCGAAAATGGTGGCGGCGATGGGGCGGTTGATCATGTCCAGCGGCGTTTGCACATTGGCGAGTGCGATGCGCAGCTTCACTTCCATGATGCCGCCCAGAACCATGCCGAGGATGATCGGCACGATCGGCAGGTTCAGCCGTTTCAGCACCATGCCCAGCACACCAAAACCGGCAGCGATGGCGCAGTCCGTCACCGAGTTTCGCAGCGCGTAGACGCCGACGAAAGAAAGCGTGAGGATGATCATGCCGAGGTACCGGTTGGGAATGATGATGACCCGGGTCAGCTGGCGCGAGAACAGAATCAGGAAAACCAGCGCCAGCACGTTCAGCGCCAGCAGGCACAGGTAGAGGCCGAGAATGAACTCCGGCCGCTGCTCGAACAGGCCCGGGCCAGGGATCACGTTGTGGACGTAGAACACGGTCAGCATCATCGCGGTCAGGGCTTCGCCCGGGATGCCGAGGGCCAGCAGCGGGATCATTGCGGCGGCGGGCACCGCATTGTTGGCGGCCTCCGAGGCAATGATCCCTTCGGGAGAGCCATTGCCGAATTCTTCAGGTGTCTTCGAGGTTTTCTGCGCCAGAGAGTACGAGAAGAACTGGGCCAGGAACTCTCCGACACCGGGAATGATGCCGAAGATCACCCCAAAGCCGGAGGAGGACAGCACGGTCTTGGGAAACCGCAGCACTTCGAACAGGTGCTGAAACACTCCGCGGCCGATTTTCGGCTCTGCCGCATCCTGATCCTCGCCAAGCAGCAGGACAAAGGCCTGGCTGAGGGCGAAAAGCCCCAGCACCACGACGATGACGTCTATGCCTGAGGCCAGCCAGGTCTGATCGAAGGTGAAGCGTTTCGAATAGCGGATCGGTTCCAGCCCGATGGTGTTAATGAAGATGCCAAAGCACAGCAGCGCCCCGGCGGCCATGTTCTGGCCGCGGTGGACAATGACGACCAGAACCATGCCCAGGAGGGCGGCAAGAAAGATCTCCTTGGCGCCGAAGTTCGGAGCGATGCTGGCCAGAAGCGGCGACAGGGCAATCAGGGCCAGAACCGAAATGACCCCGCCGCAGAAGGACGCGCCATAGGCAAGCGAAATGGCACGGGTGGCTTCACCCCGTCGGGTCATCGGGTAGCCATCATAGGTTGTCAGGGCGTTGACCGCGGTGCCGGGGGTGTTCAGCAGAATCGCAGGCAGCGCGCCGCCGAACATCGAGGAGCCGTAGATGCCCAAAAGCAGGGTCAGGCCGGTAAGCGGCTCCATGGCGTAGGTCGCGGGAAGCAGGATGGCGATGGCAACCGCCGGTCCCACGCCGGGGATGGCGCCAATAATGATGCCGCCCAGTGATCCGGCAACCAGAGCAATCAGGATGTCCCAGCGGGCCAGCATCTCGAGCGCGGATAAAAGCAGATCCATGACAGCCTCTTACAGATAGATCAGGAACAGGTTGCGGAGACCGGCGGGCAGCAGCTCATAGGCGGCGCCGGCAGGGATCTTCACCTGCAGAAAGCTGCGGAAGAACAGCACCACAGCCAGTGACAGGCCCACGGACACCCATATGAACCTGGCGCTGCGGTAGCCCAGCCGCAGTGTGAGCGCGGTGCTGAACAGCAAGGTGGACGGCAGGTAGCCAAGGCGGGGCACGATCAGCACGTAGGCCAGAAACCAGCCGGTAAACTCTGCCGAGCGCAGCCAAAACAACAGTTCCGGCCCCATTGGCGCTCCCTGGCGTGTGGACAGGTTGCGGCGGATGCAGATGCCCAGGTTCATCACGCCAAACCCCAGCATTCCGTAAATCGACAGAAGCGACCAGAAGCCGGGCTGGTTGAGCGCGCTTGCACCCTTTACCGTTTTCAGTTCAGCGCCGGTGTTGAACCAAAGAAAAACTGCAAACAGGAAGGCGGCCGCCGAGAAGGCCAGTTCAGCACGCACATGCGGCGGTTCGATAATGCCGATGGCATCTTGATGTTCCGGTTCTTGCGGCATGGCTGCCTCCCTGCTTGCAGCGGCAGGGCCTTGGGAGAGGCCCTGCCAAAGGGATCAAAGGCCCAGGCTTGCATTGATCTTGGCGATTGCACCGATGTTCTTGCCGATCAGGTCTTTCGATCCGTCGGCATCCAGCCAATAGAGCTGGGCGCCGGTCTCTTCGCCGAATTTGCGGGCGCGTTCGCTGGCGATGGTCTTCTCTGCCACGGCCGCGATTTTCTCGCGCACATCTGCCGGGGTGTCCTTATGCACGAACAGGCCGTTCCACAGGGTCAGGTCCAGCTCGGGAACGATTTCTGCAACGATCGGCGCATCCGGTGCGTGCGGCAGGCGCTCGGGTGTGATTGCGGCCAGGACCTGAATATCGTCGAGGCAGGGCAGCATCAGCTGGATCGTGGTGTTGCCGACATCCGCGTCGCCAGAGGCGAATGTGTTGCAATCGACCAGGTCAAATGCTGCGTCAGAGGCATATTCAAACCCCAGTTCCTGCGCCAGCGACAGGGTCACCTTGGTCGGGGTCAAGGGTGCGCCGAAATGGGCCAGAGTCACCGGGTTGTCCTGCGCGTGAGCGGCCAGTTCCTGCATCGTGCTGTAGGGCTTGTCCTTCGAAGTCACGATGACAAACGGGTAGGTCAGGAAAATGCCCAGGGGATCAAACGGGTCCGGCGATAGCTCGGGGATCCCCAGTGAAGGGCCAACCACCGGAACGCCGATTACAAAGGAGCCGATTGTATATCCGTCAGCCGGCGCTGAGGCGACTTCCACCGCGCCGGGGAACGGGCCGCCGCCGCCACCGGGCTTGTTCACCACCGCGGCAGGCACGCCGTATTCGGCCTGAAAGTCCTCGGCGATCATGCGGGTCAGGACATCTTCCATGTCGCCCGGCGGCCAAGGCACCACAAATTGCACCGGCTTCTCCGGATACTCCGCCCAGCCGGGCACAGCTGTGATTGTTGCCATGGCTGCCGCCACGGTCACTGCGGTCATCTTCGCAAATTTCATTGGTCTCCTCCCTTAAGGACGCTGAGGTTTGCGTTTTGCCTCCCGGCTGAGCCGGTTCGTTCAAAAATAGAACTATTAGTTCGATTATTGACTGTAAGGATATTTTCTGACATAAAATTCCTAATCTGTAAACGCTTCTTGCCTGGCTTGGCGTCCAACAGTGCAAATTCAGGCTAAAACGCCGGAATCGCACTAAAGTCCTGAGGCAGGGTTCTGGGGCCGTCTGATTTCTGCGCGGGGAGGCGCGGAAAACAGCCAAATGGGAGAGAGAGTTTGACCGAATCAGCAGTTGTTCAGGACACCGCCGAATTCGATGAGCGCATTGCCCGCATCGTGGCTCAGGTTCCCGGATGGGACGATGGCAAGGCCACATGGAAGTGGCTTTCAGGTGGCGGGGCTCATAAGAATTTCCTGGTGAACAACGGGGACGGGACCGCACAGTCCGTCGTCAAGTTGTGGAACCGGGACTGGGAATCGCTTGGAATTGTGCCGCCCAGTGCGGTGCCGATGCTGAATACCGTTGATGCCGGGCGGGCGGGCATCGGCGCGCCGGTCATCGCCATTGTCGACGATCCGCTGGCCCTGATGATTGAGTTCCTGCCCGGCAAGCCTGTGAATCTCAAGGATCCTGACGTTCTACCCCGCGTCGCAGCAAAGGCGCGCCAGCTGCATGAAAGCGGCCTCAACTTCCGCCGCGATTTCAACCCGTTTGCCGAGGCGCGTGTGATCCTGGCATCGGCTCAGCGCGCCGATGTCGCCTTGCCTTACGACTACAACGAAATCCTGCCTGTCTTGCAGAGGATCGAGCACGCGCTGGACTTACGGCCGCGCGATTTCGTGCCCAGCCACAATGATCTGTACAGTGCCAACCTGCTGGAGCAGCTGGACGGGACAATCCGGCTGATCGACTATGACCTCTCCGGCAACAGCGACCGCTGCTATGATCTGGGTCTCATGGCCACATTTGAAGACTTGGACCCCGATCAGGTCAGCCGCCTAACCGAAAGCTACTTTGGCACCTTCGATAGACGGATGCGGGCGCGTGTCGAGATGTTTGCCATCGCATCGGATTATTGCCAGTTCGCGCTGTTTGCCACAGCCCTCGCGGTGGCCGACATGAATGACGACTACGACTATGCGGGTTTCATGACGCAGAACTGGAGCAACATCCAGAAGCGGACCAGCGGCGCGGGCTTTGGCGCCTTCCTCGCAGAAGTTTGATCAGCCAGGGACTGCCAGCGGCAAGGCACTGCCGTCCGGCAGATCTTAAACTTGGTGTTCAGTGATTGAATGCCTGTTAGTTATTGAAACGCGCGGTTAAACTCAAATCCGACAAATTCGGAAGGAGGCCCGACGCATGGCCGAAGGAGAAAAACAACTTTCTCTGCGCGAGCGCAACAAGCTGCGGACACGCAGGGAAATCCACGCTGCGGCGCTGGAGGTGTTCCAGGAGGAAGGCTTCGCAGGCAGTTCGGTTGACAAGATCGCGAAGACGGCGGGCACATCGAAAGGGACTATTTACGTCTATTTTCCCGATGGGCTCAACGACATCTACCGCGAGATTTACGCCGACCTGAGCAAAAAGATCCTGAATGCCGGATGTAACGCGCGCGATGCTGAATCAGATCCAGTGAAACGCATAATGGCCTTGGCCGCAGCTCTTTTGGAGTTGTGTGCGCAGCCGGAAACTGGGCGGTTCTACAGTTTGCTCAGTCCAACGCTGCGGCCGGTTCTTGCACCGGTTCTGGGCCAGGCCTCGAGTGAGTTCACCGTCATGGTGGCTGAGGATGTCCAGGCGCTGCGCAACAAAGACAGTGCTGCGGACGCCACCGTTTTTGCGGAGCTGCTGGTTGGTGCCATGCGTGAGGCCGCAAAGATCGTGAGCGACGCGCCGCGCAAAAAGAAATCGCTGCTCGCCGGGCTGGAAGCCCTTGCCGCCGGTCTGGCGCGCAGCCCCGACCGAACCGCTTAACACCGTGGCCCGTCCGGCATTGCCTGTCTGGCCGCATGAGCCTGAACAGACAATGCCGGAGGCGCATAATGAAAACTTACTCCCTGATCATCGGCGGGAAATCCGTCCCCACACCCAAGCATTTCGAAGTCCGCAACCCGGCAAACGGCGGTGTGGTCGGAAGCGCGCCCTGTGCCACCAAGGAGCAGCTGGACCAGGCGGTCGATGCCGCTGAAAAAGCCTTTGAGAAATGGCGCAGAAGGTCGAGCAAGGACCGCGCTGCGGCCTGTGAGAAGATTGCCCAGAAAATTCAAGAAAACGCCGAGGAGCTGGCGCAGCTGATCACCCGCGAGCAGGGTAAGCCGCTCAATGGCCTCGGATCCCGCTGGGAAGTTGGCGGCGCCGTGGCCTGGACTGGCTATACCGCCACGCTGGATACCCCCGTCGAAGTGCTGCAGGACACCAATGAAGGCAAGGTGGAGATGTACCGCAAGCCGTTGGGTGTTGTCGGTTCGATCACCCCGTGGAATTTCCCGGTCATGATTGCAATCTGGCATATCATCCCGGCAATCCGCGCAGGCAACACGGTTGTCATCAAGCCGTCGCCCTTCACACCCTTGGCCACGATCCGGCTGGTGGAGCTGATGAATGAAGTTCTGCCGCAAGGTGTCGTTAATTGCATCACCGGCGAGGATTTCCTTGGCGCCGAAATGTCGTCGCACCCCAAGATCCGCAAGATCGTGTTCACCGGCTCCTGTGCCACCGGCCAAAAGATCATGCGCAGCGCGGCGGAGACCATGAAACGCCTGACACTGGAGCTTGGCGGTAACGATGCTGGTATCGTGCTGCCGGACGTGGATCCCAAACAGATCGCCGAGGGGCTTTTCTGGGGGGCGTTCATCAATGGTGGCCAGACCTGTGCAGCCCTGAAGCGTCTTTATGTGCATGACAGCGTTTATGATGATGTCTGCAAGGAACTTGCCGAGTTCGCCAGGAACATCGAAGTTGGTGACGGGATGCTCGAAGAGAGCATCATCGGTCCGGTTCAGAACAAGGTGCAGTACGACAAGGTGTCCGAACTGGTTGAGGATGCCAAGAAGGTTGGCGGCAAAGTGCTGCTGGGCGGAAAGGCACAGCACAAGGGACCGGGGCATTTCTATCCGCTGACTCTTATTGCGGATCTGGACAATGGCACTCGGCTTGTTGACGAAGAACAGTTTGGCCCGGTGCTGCCGATTATTCGCTACAGCGACGTGGATGAGGTCATCAAGCGGGCTAATGACAACCCGAACGGTCTGGGCGGGTCCGTCTGGAGCCGCGACAGCAGCAAGGCCAAGGAGGTAGCCTGCCAGTTGGAGTGCGGGTCTGTCTGGATCAACAAGCACGGCGCCATTCAGCCTAATGCCCCGTTTGGCGGCGTGAAAGCCTCGGGGATCGGTGTCGAATTCGCCAAGGAAGGCCTTGAAGAATACACCGATATCCAGGTCGTGTTCTCGTGAGAGCCGAGACTTCTCTGAACAGGGGGTTTGCATGAAAAATGCTTTTGACAAGCCAAAGATGTCGGCGAGGGCGCGGTTGATGATGGCCAGAAGGGAACGGCTCCTGGGGCCGAATAATCCGACCTTCTACGATGATCCGGTGCATTTTGTGCGCGGTGAAGGTGTCTGGCTGTTCGACGCGGACGGCCGACGCTATCTGGATGCCTACAACAATGTGCCCCATGTGGGGCACTGCCACCCGCATGTGGTCGAGGCGATCTCGCGGCAGGCCGGCCTGTTGAACACTCACAGCCGGTATCTGCATGACAATGTCCTGGACTATGCCGAACGCCTGACAGCCACTTTCCACCGCAGCCTGTCAACGGTCCTGCTGACCTGCACCGGCAGTGAAGCCAATGACGTGGCGCTGCGCATGGCGCGGGCTATAACCGGCAAGCACGGGGTGATCGTCACCGACTTCACCTATCACGGAAACACCAGTGCAGTCATGGAACTGGCCACGCTGATCCCGCGCGAGGACGGGTTCAGCACGCATCTGCGGACCATCCCGGCGCCGGACAGTTATCACCTTGAGCCGGGTGAGAAGGATGAAACCGATATGGCCGCCCGGGTGCTGGCGCACCTGGATGCGGCAATTTCCTCCTTGGAAGAGGCGGGGCACGGGGTGTCCGCAATCATGTTGTGCCCGATTTTTGCCAATGAAGGCTTCCCGGATTTGCCCCCGGGTTTTCTGGACCGCGTAGCCAAACGTGTGCGCAAGGCAGGCGGTGTTGTAATTGCCGATGAGGTGCAGCCGGGTTTCGGGCGGACCGGTGCGGCGATGTGGGGCCATCAGTACTCCGGGTTCACCCCAGACATCGTGACAATGGGCAAACCCATGGGCAACGGCCATCCCATTGGCGGCGTGGTAACCACTCATGACATCATGCATGCCTTCCGGACCAAGAACGTCTACTTCAACACATTTGGCAGCAATCCGGTCTCCTGCGCTGCCGGCCTGGCTGTTCTAGATGTGATCGAAAATGAAAACCTGATCGCGAACGCGGCGGAGGTCGGGGCCTACGCCAAAGAGCGTCTGGAAAAGATGGCGGAGAAGTTTGGTTTTCTTGGTGACGTCAGAGGGGCGGGCTTGTTCTTCGGAGCAGAGATTGTTCATCCAGGTGAACAAATCACAGCGGACAAGAAACTCGCGAAGAAGGCGGTGAACCTGATGCGCGAAAACGGAGTGATCATGGGGCTTCTAGGAAGGAAGGAAAACCTGTTCAAGATCCGTCCGCCGATGCCGTTTTCCAAGACAAATGCTGACCACCTTTTTGAAGTGATGGATCATGTCCTGAGCCGACTGTAGGAGTGCAGGTTAAGCCGATGCTGAAAGTTGGAAGGGCGAGAGAACGCTTAAGGGGGGCAAGCCTGCAGGCGGACATGGAATTCGTCTCGTTGGGCGGCGGCTACACAAATGTAGAGAGGGCAGGTAGGATACGGCGGTTGCCTGCTCCCGCAACCACTTTTACTGAACACTCAAGCGTGTTCCCGTAAAGCCCTTCTCCGGAAGGGCTTTTTGCGTCTTGGGCCAGACCGATCATCGCTGCCAGCGCGCCTTCGAGAGCCACCGTGACCTGGCCGTTCTCATGACTCACCACCACGCGTTCGATGAGCCCGCGCACGGTCTCAAGAGCCTCTGTGCGGATCTCGGGGTCTGCCAGGGTGGCAGCCAGTTCAGCAACCTTCTTGCGGTAAAGTTCCGAGAGAATGGGATTGAACCGAACCTGCGCCGGGGCAGGAGCTGTGAGCTCGGTATCGATTTCTGAGATGCGCGCCTCCAGTTCTTCCAGCCGGACCTGAAGACCGGATGTGCGGAGGCCTTCGGCAATCGCATCGTAAAGCCCGTCAAGTTTGCGGCTGGTGGTGGCGCGTTCGGCCTTGAGCCGCGCGCGAGCCGCTTCCTGGCTGTCAGCTTCGGTGTTGGCGGCCTTTGTGAATGCCTTGACGAAGGCGGCGACGGCATCGGGCTGCATCAGCCTGGCGCGCAACAAGTTCAGCACGGCCTCTTCCAACACCGGCCGGCGCACGGATTCCTTGTGGCTGCAGGTTCCGAGCTTACGTGCGGCGGAGCAGGCAAGGTAGTCCCGGCCCGCAGCCGCCAGCGGCCCGCCACAGCTGCCGCAGAATGCAAGCCCGGTCAGGAGATGCAGCTTACGCCGCTTCTCCCAGAAGCGGGTAGCTTTCATGGCCTGTACCCGGGGCTCGGCCTCAATTTTCCCCTGGCGCGCTTTCACGGCCTCCCAGAGGCTGTCATCGACGATGCGCAGCTCCGGCACCTCTGTGGTAATCCAGTCAGACGGATCATTGAGGCGCGAGACACGCTTGCCGGTTTGCGGATCTTTCACGTAGCGAAGCCGGTTCCAGACGAGGCGGCCGATATAGAGTTCATTGTTCAGGAGCCCGGTGCCGCGCACGCGGTGTCCGCGTATTGCCGTATCCCGCCAGAGTTTGCCGCGGGGGCCGGGAATGGCCTCGTTGTTCAGGCGCCGGGCAATGGCCTTGGGAGAGTGCCCGGCAGCGAAGTCCGCGAAGACGCGCCGGATGATGGCGGCCTCGGCTTCATTGATGCGCCGCTCACCGGTCACCGGCAGCCTGTCGGCGCCAAGGCGGCGGATCACGTCGTAGCCATAGCTGTTACCACCGCCGGAGCGCCCGGCTTCGACGCGCCCGCGCAGACCGCGGCGTGTCTTTTCAGCCAAGTCTTTCAGGAAGAGCTGATTCATGGTGCCCTTGAGGCCCACGTGCAGTTCGCCGATCTCTCCCTCGGCCAAGGTGACGATACGCACTCCGGTGAAGGAGAGGCGTTTGTAGATCGCCGCAATGTCGGCCTGATCACGGCTGAGCCGGTCCAGGGCTTCCGACAGCACCACATCGAACTGGCCGTCCTGTGCGGCTTGGAACAGCGCTTGCAGGCCGGGCCGCAGCATGGAAGCGCCGGAGATGGCGCGGTCGGAGAAGTTGTCGGCGACACGCCAGCCTTCGGATGCGGCACGTTCCCGGCAGAGCCGCAGCTGGTCCTCAATCGACGCCTCGCGCTGCATCTGGCTGGAATAGCGGGTGTAAATGGCAGCTCGGGTCATTGGCGATTCTCCTTCAGCCGGGCAATCAGGGAGGCATAGTCGCGTCCTGCCTCGATAGTCTGTGCATGGATGTAGTGCCGTTCGGCTGTTCTGAACCCCTTGTGTCCGAGGACGCCGCGAATGAGGCGCGCACTTTCGGGCGAGCTTCTTGCCAGGGTCGTGGCTGCGGCATCGCGAAAGAAGTGGGGTGGAACCCGAACGCCGGTCATGCGTAGGGTTTGCCGGGCGATGCACCGCCCAATGCCTGCGTAGCGCAAGCCGTTCCCTTTGCGATTAAGCCAAAGGCTGGAGATGTTGCTTTGGCCGCGCTGCGCCAAAAGGGGGCGGGCTTTGTCAATATAGGCACGCAAAGCTGTCGCAGCCTGAGGAGGAACCTCTGCCTCCCAGGGCTGGCCGGTCTTGCTCAAGTCTTCCGGAATGGAAACCAGGATGAGATCCTGACCGACAGTGACCGAGCTACCGAGTTCCAAGCCTGCGAGTGCGCGCAGGCGCATAGGCATTAAGGCTAGAAGTGCGATCGTCGCGCCGTCCCGCATTTCAGTTGCCGCGAAGAGCGAATGATTCAGGCGCTGCGCCGAAGTTTCGACCAATTCAAGCCCTGCTTCCAGCAGGACGGCGCTTGAGAGTATACGGCCCTGCTTGCGGGTTTGCGCGCCGCGCCCGGCGCGGCGCTTCAGGCGCGCGCGTAGCCGTGCCTCTTCGGACCAGCAGCAGCCAGGATCTGCGGTCATGGCGACCCTCAGCACCCCGTCCACGAGCATGAGGCGCGTCATGTCCGCCAGGCGCTCAAGACTGCTTAGCCAATGCACCAGCCGTGCGTGTGTCACCCTGTCTGTGGGCGCGCAGGTAAGCGCGGCGGGCTCTGCCATCGCCAGCCACTTCAGCCACTGCCCGTAGCGCAGTGCCAGCGTATGGCGCGATGTCTCGCGCAGATGGACGAGCGGGCCCTGGCCGTCGAGCGGGCCGCCTTCTGCGAAAAGGGTGTGCCACATCGCCTGGTCTGCGGCGGGCCATTCGGGGATAGGCAGGATGAGGCTCATACGTTCCCCTCCTTAAGCCCGGCAATCAGATCGGCAAAGGCGCGGGTCGCGGATTTGGCTTCCATGCCCGAGTACATGTTGATCGTGTGGCTCAGCTCCGCGTGCCCAAGCAGGCGGCGCGCAGCCTCGTAGCCGCCGGGATTGGCATCGAGCCAGTTCATCACCGCGAAATGGCGAAAGAGGTGCGCATTGACCGTGAGACCGGTCTCCTTGCGCACACGCCGCGCTATGCGCCCTGCGAGAACCGAGGGGTCGACGGCGCCTTCACCCGACCGCTGCGGAAAAAGGTAGGGTGTGCCTGCCGGGCACATGTAAGGAACTCTGGACGCAAGGTGGGTATCGACAAGACGCACTAAATCCGGTGGAAGCTCAAATTCGATCGGGCGGCCGGTTTTTGTGTCGTCTTCAGTGAGGCTAAGAAAGACGCGCCCATCACCGGGGCGCTGAATATGGCGATCAAATTCCAGACCGGCGAGGTTCTTCACCCGGATGGGGCACACCAGCAGGATGGCGATGGCCAGCGCGTCTTCATGGGCGAGGGCGGTTAAGTACGGCTGTTTCTTGCCCGGCGGTCGCTCAAAGATCTGCTCCGGCAGCTGCAGAAGGCGGAGCCTGTGTTTCGGCTCCTGTAGCAGACGGAGGCGTTCCCGGTTCTTTGGCGTCATGCCATTCTGCGGGCGGGCAGCCACCTTGGAGGCAAGCATCGTCAATTGTTCGCGCGTTTCCTGAGAAGCGTCGAAGACCTTGGCAAGGTTGCGCAGCAGCGCTGCCATCTCACTGATGCTGCGGGATGTCTTGTTCCCGTTTCTGGCAAGCATCTGCCGCAGGCCGCGTTCGGCAATCGCGGGATCGAGCAGGAAGGCAACACCGGTGATCTCCGAGGCGTCCAGGCCCGAATGCACCAGCTCGGAGGCAAAGTGCATGATCTGGCGGCGGTACTGCTTCAGGGTTGCGGGGCGCAGAGCGCGGCTCCGGCCGCTTTCTGACAGCGGATCTGCATTGCCCAGGCTGGCAATAAGTACATTGGCATCATCTTTGAACGCGGCCGGGAACGCCTCCTCCGAGATGCGGATTTTCTTTTGGCGGTTGGGCAGCGCAATGGGATTTGCAGGCCAGCCCGGAACCCGCCGAATGGCGAGGTTCCATCCATTGACCGCCGCTCTGTAGCTCGTTTCCGGGTTCTTGCTGATCTCGTTGTGTTCGAGGGCATCGCGATAGGCTAGAGCGTGCTGTTCTCTCACTGCGCCAGGGTCAACCGCAATGCGGTTCAGGAAATGCACGAAGCGGACAAGTGCGGTCTGCAGGGTCTTGTCGTCCATCGCGCGGACCTGTTCCCACAGAAGGCGCCAGGGTTCGCTCAGATCGCCAATGCGGCGATGGCGCCGCTCAAGGATGCCGTGTTCGGCCATTGCCGCCCGGGCATTGCTCACCGCGTTCTGCCATGTCTTTGGCTGGATGCCGATCAGCGCAGGGCTGACCTTGGAAAGCCGGGGTTGAAGCCACCGGCCGTCGCAGGGAATGTCACTGGGTGGGAGCCCGAGCGCATGTGCGACACGCTTGAGACCAGAGATCATGTCGCGCTGGCGGGTAGGGAACAGCGAGCCCTGTGCGGAGATGCTGTCGATCAGATCCTGGAAGCTGAGTGCGCCTGCCGGAACGAACGCATGATCGAGAGAAATCGCCGTCTGCTGTGTCATCGGGATGGCCTCACACTGGTCAAAGTTGGTCTCGGGTGGACAGCTGGGGACAGGCCGCCCGATTCGGGAGAACTCTAGCACAGATAGTCCGCAACTTACGGGCAGGGGGTCTTCCCGAAAGGTGGGTAAGTTGTTGACTTAAAGGGACTTAGAGGGTCGCTGTGCCTGCCAGGCGCAGCGGCGGCGGTAGGCAACGTGAGCCTCCGGATGGATGCGAACAAGACGGCCGCCGGGGCCAACCCGGATCACCTCGAGCAGTCCCGCGGAGATCGCGCGGCGTACGGTTTTTTCTGACACGTTGTCTTCCAGCGCGACTTCCTTGACCGTCTTCAAACGGGCGCTTGGATTATTTGCAACTTTTGTCTTTGCGGGCATTGGGATTGGCCTCCTCTTGGCAGTTGCCGGAGACATGCGCGTCTTTCGCAGCCGCATCGCCTAGCAGGCGGGCGAGGGTGAGGGCAGCATCGCTGACCTGGTCTAGGTCAGATGTACCTTGCTGTCGTTTGGAGGAAGCACGTGTCATGGGCTGACCATGACCGCGCAGCTATGACCACTCTAAGTGTATTGATTGCCGAATTCTGGAGGAGCCCAGAATTCTTCCTCTTCGCGGGTGAGCGCATCACGAAAACGGTCAATGTCCTTGCGGATCGTTTCGCCGCTTAGCCTGTGGCTCGGGACGGTGACCATCCGGACTACAGTTTGGATGAACTCGATCAGGAGGCCCTGCCGCTGGCCACCTCTTCGGCCATCTGAGAATGTCGTGTAGGTCAACGGATGGCCGGCGTCTTTCCAAGCGTAGCAACAAGTCTCTACGATGTACTGGCGCCGCTTGTCGTGTGCCCGGCGTTTATCGCGTGGAGACATATCTGCCGCTGCGCCAAGTGTTCTGCGAAGGCGCTCAAGGGCAGCATGGATGTCCGGCGTGATTGCTTCTGAGTTTTCCAAGGCGGATACGGCTTGCGGCAGCAAGGTTGCGTCCTCAGGGCTAGCCGCAAAATATGGAGATAGCTTTATAAGATCCGCCAACAGTTCTTGTCGCGTGCAAGCACCGTTCTTGAACTGACGGACCAGCTTTCTGAGAAACGTCCTGCCCTTCTCAATGGCCTGTGCCCGGTTAACCTCGAGCAGATTGATCGCGACGTCGTTATCGTTATTGAGGCAGTGTCCCAATTCAATCGAAAGCCGCTCCACAAGTTCATTTGATAACGAAAACCTGTTCAATAGATTGGTTTTCATATCAGCCGTGAGCGCCCCATCCACGCCGTAGCTGCCAAGCCGCCAAGCTGTAGAGCATTTCACGCCGTCCATATGCAGGTAGATCGAATAATCCTCCGCCTCGTACGCTTCTACTTCATTGGCTTGTCTAGAGGCTTTGGTTTCTTCCTGCATCGCTACCCTCACGTTGGCCAAAGCGCCGCGGTTGCTCTCTTCCCCTGTAACCCATCCAAAAGGATAACTTCAGGACATTTTCAGGAACGATGAGATGCGAGGCGACTCAATTCCCAAAACCGTTACACATTCGAATGAGAACAGAAAGGGAACAATTTGGCCGGTGAAGATACTGGCAACCACGCTGGCCCGAACCGCCTGCGCTATGTGAGGGCTACGGCGCTTCGGGCCAGCTCTCGTTCTGCCAAAGGCAGGTTCGGGTGGCGGGGAACAAAAACGCAAATCAATACACTTATACAGTAGAACCGCGAATACGGAGGTTTCAGGCCGGGACCGGGCTCAGCCCGTCTCCGTTGCGCCTGGTTTACACTCGTTGCTTTTCCTCGCGAACGACCTTGAAAAGCGGTGACCACGGCGCGCTCGCCTGCCGGCCTCGAAAGACGAGCTATGGTTCGGGGACTACCCCATCCCGCGCCGACGTGGCTCCTTCTGGCCCGGCGCAGAAACGTGACAACAAAACCCACCGGCCGGTGAAGCTGCCCTCAGGCGGCTTGATGGATCGGGGATCGCCAAGATCATGCGTGACCGGGGCGGGGCAGGTGAGAAGCCTGCGGGGAAGCGGCTGGCCACCGACAAATGGCATCGCGTGGATACGAGCCAGGAAGCGAAGGGCCTTCCCCTGCAAGACGGGGGGAAGGAGCGGGGGCCGGGTATTGTCCAGTTAAAATTCTAAGTTTCAAAAGTTGTTATGCTAAACGTCAAACCGTGCGGCTAGGGGCGGTTTCTGAATTAGTAGACGCGGCGATGCTTGCCGCACTTGGTGCATTCCTGACCGATGCCAGGCGCCAGCGCTTGAAGTCGCGTCACCCGCCAGTCGTGGCGGCAGATCAGTGGCCGGACTGTGCGAAGCGCGGGAATCGTTAGGCCTGCAGCGAGAGCGAGGGCGAACATCCAGGCTATGAGCGTGCCGATGATCGCCATCAGTACGGCGAAGAAGGGAACTTCGTTGGCTTGCGCCCAAGCAAAAATGCATCTGCCATAGTACCTCCGGGCGGTTTCTGGACGCATGGCTGCGGAGGTCAGCGAAGGGCCGAAACGAGCCCTTAGCTGCCGCTAGGTTGGCCCATCCACGTTGCTCTTGCAGCGTGATACGATGGTCTTACAATCGACCTTGGTCAAGCATCATGGCGGAAGGCCTCAAATGCTCGCGGAAGCAGAAACCTATCGTAAAAAATTGCAATCCACTCGAGCTTTTCATGAAGCTTAACTTTTTTAGCGTTGATTAAAGGTTGGTCGGCGTGACCGACGATGCGACTGAGAGCATTCTGCAACTCTGAAGCCCTTTCACTTTCGGGAGTTGTGCTGAAATAGTGTGAGGATTTTAATGAGTATCCGGAAAAAACTTTTTCTTATCCTGTGCCTATTCCTTCTTCAGCTGGCAGTGATTGCAGGAGGGGTATTTTTCCAAAACAAGACTGACGAAACATCGATTCGAAAAACTAGGTTGGCGCATGAGAACCTGGATACCTTACTGGTACTCTCGGAAGTTTCGGTCAGACAGTTAAAAGAGATCGCCGACTTTCTATTATCTGACGAAACACAAGACCTATATGAACACCGCGCATTTGGTGGGGAGATAAAGGAGTTATTCGCACTGCTGGGGCAGCTGGCCGAAGAGGAAGTCCAGCTAAATCAAGTTCTTGGAAAAGAAGCGGCCGAACAAAACAGAACGCTTCTCAGAGAACTTGGAACCTTGCATTCTGAAATCAGCCAAGAAGTGTCAGTGACGCTCTCGCTCGCAGCGGACGGCCGTAAAAATGAAGCAATCGCGCGCCAGGAAGATGTCATCGAGGAATTGTTTGATGAGCGGTACTCACCGCTGATTGAAGAGCTGAAAGAAAACTGGCACGCAGCAGCGGATCAGGTAGCAGTCAGCGCAAGCCGTAACGCAGCTTTTGCCAGAGATCTAGTAATTGCAGTCTCCGCTCTCCTCACTGTCATCGCCATGTTCATCGCATATCAGGCCGTCAGGGGAATTTCTGACCAAGTATCGGGTTTGATACATGCTGCTCAGAGGATCGGCGAGGGACATCTGGATACGCGGATCGTTGCCAGCAGCCGGAATGAACTCGGTAGCCTAGCTGCCGCGTTGAACTCTATGGCTGAGAAACTGCAGGATTATACGGATGCATTGGCCCAGGCCAGATCAGAAGCCGAGGCCGCGTCCAATGCCAAGGGCGAATTCCTTGCAAACATGAGCCACGAGCTTCGGACCCCAATGAACGGCATCCTGGGCATGACCGAAGTTCTGAACGAGACCGATCTCGACGAAGAGCAGCGCGAACTCACCAGCACTATTTCCAGCTCGTCCAACGCTCTCCTCTTGGTAATCAACGACATTCTAGATTTTTCAAAGATCGAAGCCGGCCAGCTCCGGATCGAGGCTGCACCGTTCGAACTGAACGCGGTCGTTGAAGATGTTGCAGCGCTATTGTCGCCGCTGGCTCAAGAGAAAGGACTTGAGATCTATTCCGATTTCGAGCTGCCTGTACCGGTGCGGGCAAACGGAGATGCTGGCCGTCTTCGTCAGTGCTTGATCAATCTGGCTGGCAACGCTTTAAAATTCACAGAGGAAGGCCACGTCCGTATTCTGGTCCGTCCGGCTCTTGGTTCGCAGCTCGTAATTGAAGTGCAGGACACAGGTGTTGGGATCCCCGAGGATAAGAAGGAGGCAGTATTTGCGGCATTTGAACAGGTGGAAAACGGCTATACCCGAAGCTTTGATGGCACCGGGCTCGGACTATCGATCACGCAGCGCCTCATAAAGTTGATGGGTGGAACTATCTCGCTGACCTCGCAGCCTGGGAAGGGATCGGTCTTCGCTATACAGCTTCCGCTCCTGGAGGCGCAGCCAGCCCTTCATCCGGAGCGGTCCAACAATGCACTTCTGAGCGGGCAAACTGTGTCACAAGCCTCGCTCTCATCATGAGCAGTGCAGCTGTAAGCGTCAGGCCTGTATGATCAGAGGTGCTTTGAGCCCTTTGATCGTACGGGTAAATCGGGAAAGAAAGCGAATTGGATCTGAACACCATCTCAGGCACACTTGTGAAGCGCCGAACGGCGTCTCAGGATCTCAAAACCTAGCCTGTCCCGTAAGATGGTAAGCAGTTCTGTTTCGAGCTTGTGCGTGGTGATAGGCGCGTTGTGGAAGGCGACGAAATGCCCAACCGTGTTTCCTAAGGCATCGTCTACCCGAACACCAAGATATGCATCAAACGGAGCGGTGCGGTATCTTTCTTGATTAGGATAGGCATCCGCCAACCCGCTCTGGATCCGGAACTCTTCAAGGGTTTCCAGATGTTCACATGGTCTGCCCTCATATGTGAGAGATTTACCTTCCATCTCCCGCAGCCATTGCCCGCCCTCGCAATAAGCAAGAATGTTGAAAAGCCTTTTGTCAGCTTGCGAGCATTCAGCCGCAAACACGGCGTTAACGCCTAATAGCGCTTGAACCTGCTGTGTAATCAGGTGAAACACTCCCCCTGAGGAATGTATGTCCGGTCCGCGAGCCAACGCTTTCAGGATCCGCATCATGCGCAGATTCTCCAACTCGGCCGCAATCCGGTTGGCAAAATCACTGATCGTGTCGAGGATTTGGTCGCACTCCGCTGAGGAGGTCTGACGCCTCCAGCCAAGCTGTATAAGACCGATCACTTCTCCATGTATGTTGGAGACCGGATAACCGATGAAGCTCTCCAGACCCTTTTGCTGGAGTAAGTCATCCTTCGGAAATGCGGTTTGCACATCCTTGTGTACCAATACCAGCTTCGCGCTTTTGATTGCTTCCAGACAAGGTGTGAAACAGGCATCATATTCGAACTTCTCAAGCGACTCGTCATCCATCCAACCCGCCTGGACTTGAAAGCGCTCCCTGTCGGTCACTCTCAACTCGCTGACTGCGATAAAATCCACCTGAGCAACCTCCTGTAAGAGATCGACGAAAGTTTGCAGGAACTCCTGGCCGGTTCTTGATGAAAGCAGTTCGAGGTCATTTGATAGCTTGGCCAATTTCAGTTCTCCTGATGGGCCAACGAGTGCTTGTACTTCACGCACGATTGACCCTCAGCCCGTTGTTTTCAATGTCTTTCCGCATCAGGTCAGGACCATCAGCAAAAGGCCGTCGATGCCAGGCTGCACATGTGTCTAGGCTGAAGATGCTACCTTCCCGCGCTTTCCGTCAAGTTACCGCAGAGCGTTTGCGGTTAGCAGCCTGATCGACATCGAACGTGGCTTCATTGTCGACGCCTAAGTGACTTCCGCAGGCTGGCTAAGCTCTTTCCCTCACCGCAGCAAGTTCGAAAGCCGTGGGCTTTCTTCCCATCCACTGCAGCGTGCTTAGGCGCGCGGTTTGAGCCCATATTACCGACCTAGCAGTTGCAGCAATTTGCAGTTGCAGCGGAACTGCGCGAGTTATGCCAACACAAAGCCGGTTTTGAGGGAACGCAGCAACTGTTGCACGGCGGCCTGCAAAACCCGACCTTGCTCCACTTCGGAGCACGATTGAAACTGAGATCAGGCGACTAGGAATAGACAGCCTTTAACAGAAGCGTCAGCGCGGGCCTTCTAAGAAGTGGGAAATGTACACAGAATATGCATCGGCCAGAGGTGTTCCGCTCAGCAATTCGTTGGGTGCGGGCAGCACCGTTCAGGCAGGGGCGCCGCCGGTAGGTCTGCAGGCTCCACTCTTCGGGAACCAAGAAAACACGCCGACCGGATCGAAGCTAACGAAGCGTTCTCAGATTCGTGCAGTTAACTCTCGGCACTCAAAAACACAGCCCGCAGGTGAACCCCCTCACTGTGAAGCAATGCCAGGAGACAAAAACAGCGTTCTCCAACAGTCGGAAAAATGTCTTTCGTAGTTGTGAGCGCGCCCTAGCCCGCGGGGGCGCGGCGGTGCTGCAAAAAGCTCCTCTAGTGCGCTCTTCCAGGGTTTAATTCCTGCGCCGTCAACCAGTGCGGCTCCATGGGGCAAGTGATCCGTAAGTCCATCGACGTTGCTGACAAGCAGCCTGCGTCCCGCTGCCAGGGTTTCAATCGCAACCAGTCCGTAGGCCTCCCATCGCGACGGCATTATTACCGCGTCAAGACTGGCCAAAGCCATCACCGGGTTGGAAGAAAAGCCTTTGAATTGTATGCGGGGATCACCGGCGGCGAGGTCACGGAGTGGCTTCTCCTCCGCCCCTTGCCCGAAGATATGAAGGGCTAGGTTGGGGTCGCTGAGTTCGCGGAAAGCCTTGATTAGTA
The DNA here is from genome assembly GCF_020514995.1 of Leisingera sp. McT4-56. Taxonomy (NCBI): domain Bacteria; kingdom Pseudomonadati; phylum Pseudomonadota; class Alphaproteobacteria; order Rhodobacterales; family Roseobacteraceae; genus Leisingera; species Leisingera sp. McT4-56. The sequence goes on from NZ_JAJALF010000025.1 coordinate 37,707, forward strand.
TATCAAACCCCTTCTGCGGTTCCAGCCGTCCAATGGCACCGATTGTCTTCACCGCGCCCTCTGGCGGTGCCAGTTTCCGGAAAGCAGACAGATCAACGCAGGAGGGAATGACATGCAGAGCGTCCGGCCGCACGAAACCCTCATCCCTCAGCCACTTCCCCTGCGCGGCACTGACGGCAACGACATCGTGGAACAGGGCATATGAAAGCTTGAGGAGAGCGCCGAACCGCCGTTTCCGTCTTACATTCAGAACTGTGAAGCATTTGGTGTAACTGTGCTCGACATGAACAAACCGTGCTGCGGGGTTCAAGACACGTAATGCGGCCAGCAAGGGTAGAAGGCGCCAGCTTATCGCAAGATGCGAAATGATCACATCCGCTTCCACCCGCCCTATGCAAAGCCTGTTCCGTTTCACCTCCAGCAAACTGTGATCAGCCTCGCGCGTAAGATCAGGCGTTGTCATCATGTGGCCGACGACGCGCATCACACCGCCTGCGGTGGTGTCATCAACCAGGTGGATTACGCGGATAACGGTCATGACATTGCCTCGGTCCGGTGTGCCCGTGCGGCCAGGTCCATTGTTTTCCGCAAAGCCTTCGGCCCGGTCACGGCAAGCAGCGCAGTCGCCGCCAGGGTTGCTCCGGACTTCAACGGCTCCTCCCAAAGCGGCCGCAGGGAACAGGCAAGCCACGCCCTGGCAAGATGCACAGCGCGGCGGCTGTCCAGATCGCTGATGGCGCGCCGGTTGAGGTAGCGGAGCTGATATGCCCGCGCCACTCCTGTTTCTTCCGCAAAAAGCTTGGGGTTGATCTGTGACAGCTTGCGAACCATCCGCTCCCAGGCGGCAAGCTGGTGGTTTGTCGCCGCCGAAAGCCCGCCTGAATTGATCCGGTAGCGTGTGAGCAGGCCCGGGATCCCTTCGAATGCCCAGTTGGTCGTCAAGGCAATCCGCAGCCAGCATTCGATGTCCTCGGATTGGCGGAAAGTTTCGTCGAAATACCAGTCGCGCTCAGACTCGGACCGGGGCCGGAAAGCGATTTCGTCAAACACTGCCCGCCGGATCACGGCCGCAGATCCGTTTCCGACCGGGTTGCGCTTGAAAATGTGTTTGGCATCGATGTTTTGCAGCCGCGGCCGCTGCGCCTGGCCCGTAAGGGTGCCATCTTCCGAGATGAACGCAGATCCGGCATAGCTTATGCCTACATGGGGCTTGGCCTCCAGATGGCTGATATGGCGGGCCAGCTTTTCCGGCTCCCACAGGTCATCTGCGTCGCAAAACGCCACAACATCGCCCTGTGCGCCAGCAATACCCGAGTTGCGCGCTCCAGCAAGGCCGCGGTTTTTCTGGTGAATCACGCGAAAGCGCGGGTCGCTGCAGAAGCCCGCAGCAATTGCGGCTGTTGAGTCTGTGGAGCCGTCATTGACCACAATGACCTCAAACTCCGTACAGGTTTGCCTCTGCAAGGAAAGAAGAGTGTCAGCGAGCGTTGTCTCGGCGTTGAAAGCAGGAACGACAATTGATGTGAAGGCCATGGTTGTGAACCTCGAGAAAGTTAACGGGAAAACAGGTTCCGGCGCAGCGGCCGGGGCAGGAACGGTGCCAGCAGTGAGCCGACCAATGTCAGGCCGCCCCTGCGGAACGGGGAGAAAAATCCGCGCGGGCTTTTGAGAATGCCGGACGCAGCTTGTTTCAGCGCATAAGCCGGAGCCCCATTCAGACGAAGCGCCCGACGGGCAAGGTAGCGGTGGTGAATGGCATGAGAGGCGGCGCTTGGAACCACGCCAAAACCGGCGGCGGTTGCAATTGCCTGTTCACGGCCTGCCCGCATTGCCTCAAGATCCGCCGACAATCCTTCAACGGAAGTGCGGTAGTAGGTATGCAGGCTGTCAATTCCGCTCACACGCGCGCAACCGCCAACCAGGCGGATCAGCCACTCCAGGTCTTCGTTGTGGACCATTGCCTCGTCAAAGCCGCCGGTCGCCGCAAAGACCCTGCGCCGCACGGCAAAGTTCGACATGGTGCAGACCGGGTTTTCCCCCAGCAGCATGGCGATAGTCAGATCCTGCACGGGAACTGTTGAAAACACGCGTGCATTGGCCGGGTTGGCGCGGAAGAAACCGATCCGTCCATAGGCACCATCGACGGCCCCCTGCCGGAAGCTCGCTCGGAGCTGCGACAGCTTATCCCGGTGCCAGATGTCGTCCGCATCGCAAAACGCAATCACATCACCGCAGGCGTGTTCCATTGCGCCGAAGTTGCGGGCCGCACTGGGGCCTTTCCCGGGGTTGCGGACCAGCCGGATCCGGGCATCGGCAGCGGCAGCGGCCCGCACCAGGGTGCGGGTCTCATCCATTGAACCGTCATCAACCACAACCGCCTCCCAATCGGCGCAGGTTTGCGCCTGGAGCCCGGCCAGGGTTTCCCGGATCGTGGCGGCAGCGTTGAAGCTGGGAATGACTGCGGAGAAATACGGCATGTCTCAAACCTCTGCGGTGCGGTGGCGGAAGGCCATGGAAAGGGTTGGCAGCGATGCGCCCGTCATCATCAGCGCTGCGACTGCGGCATAGCCGGCGGCAACGACTGTCAGGCCGTAGGGCGCAAGCAGGCAGGTGTTCAGTATCAGCGCCCCGGTGGTGGCGAGCGTGACCCGGAATTCCTGCCCTGGCCGGCCGTTTGCCCGCAGCCAGCCAGCGGTTGCGGACCACAGCGTGGTCGGGATCGCAACCAGGCACAGGATCGACACAACACCTTCGATGCCTGCCCAGCCCGCCCCGAACAGGACCGGGACATAGAGCGGGGCCAGCAGCGACTGCGCGATGACAGCCGGTGCGATGATCCCGATTGCCAGCAGCACGCTTTGGCGCAGCGCCTGCAGCTTGTCCGCGCTGGCACAGAGATGCGGGAACAGAACGGTGGAGAAAGCCACGGTGAAGGAGTTGGAAAGGCTGAGACCGGCATTGAAGGCCATGAAATAGAGGCCAAGCGTCTCTGCCCCCATCAGGGCGCCCACGATAACCTTGTCGGCCTGCAGGCGCAGCGCCTTGACCAGTTCGACGCCCAGCACCGCCCATCCATAGGTTAGGAACGGGCGCAGCGGTGCAAAGCCTTGGGACGGGTCGGGGCTCCAGGGATGCAGGCGGCGCATTGCGACCAGCCAGAACGGCGCTGTCAGCAGGCGCGGCAGCACCAGCACGAGAGCGGACGGCCAAAGCAGCGCCAGCACCACCGACATCAGGTTTGACGCCACGATCTGCGTGCCCGAAATGGCGGCAGTCTGGCGCAGCTTTCCTGCCCGCATGGCGAGGCCTGCCTGCACCAGCCCGGCGGGCATGAACAGGTATTCACCCGCCAGAATGAGGATCAGCGCCAGCAGCATACCGCTGCCGCCGCTGGCATAAAGCACAAGCCCCGCCAGCGACTGGAACAGGAACAATCCGATGCACCAGACCCAGAAAATGCGTTGCGCGGTGGCACAGGTCTGCTGCAGCTGAGCCTGCGGGGCCGCGATGATCTTTTGAATGACGCCGTTTTCCGTCAGCGATTTGACGATATCGGCCGCCGCCAGGGCTGCCGCGGCATTGCCGATCTGATCCAGGTCGAGCGTGCGCGCCACCGCGACAACCACCAGAAGCCGCGAAACCTTTGCAGCCGCCTCAGACGCACCGTAGGCAAAGAGGTTCTTTGCGAAGGAGGGAATTTGCAAGGTGCGGGGCATCGGGACCTGTCCATAGAGCTGTTGGATCAAGTCATAGCGGGCTGGAGAACCTGCTGTCCCTCGCCCCCAGGGACAGGGCAATGGTGCAACAGAACTGTTCCATATCCGAAAGGATAGCGCTGCGATATCAACGGGCTCTCGACCGCTGTGGCCGAATTCCGTATCACCAGTACAACCCGCAGTGATCCCGCGAGCAGTTCAATGAAGAAACCCCTCAGAAATGGAACGGCAATTCTGGCGATCTTGTCTTTGAGCGGCTGCGCGCAGATCGACCCGCCTGACAACCTGGAGCCGGTTGCCTCTGGTGACGGGTATCAGGCGCAATACCGTGAACCGGAGGTGTCCCGTAGCGAAGCCGGTTTTCTGCAGTCTCAGACAATGAACGAGTCCAGGTGCCGCCCCGCCGCCGGCGGAACCGGCGGCAAGGGCGCTGGAACAGCGCAGGCTGCGTTGGCAGGCGAGCGGTTCACCCGCAATGACCTGGTGAACGTGCGTGTCGGCGATGATGAGACCTTCAATGGCGACTACGTCATCTCGCGGGATGGTACGCTGAAGCTTCCCTTCCTTTCACCGATCCGTGCGCAGGGCCGAACGGCCATCCAGATCGAGGAGGACATTGCCGCGAAACTGATCGCCGAAGACTTCTACTCTGACCGGCCGCGGCTGTCGGTCCGGGCAGCTGATTTTGCCTCGGTCACGGTCGGTGTTTCAGGAGCCGTCTTTGAGCCTAAAGCCGTAGAAATCGGCGGTGTTCCAGGTGACGAAGTGGATTCCCGCAGGCAGGGCGCACTGGGGGCCTCGACCGAAGCGCGCAACCTGTCTGCCGTATTGCGTGCGGCCGGCGGTGTACGCCCGGATGCGGACATTTCGGCAGTCGAGGTGCGGCGCGGCAGCAGCCTCTACCTGCTGGACATGCGCGGAGTGTTCGACGGCCAGAATGCGGTCGATATCATGCTGCTGACAGGCGATCAGGTGCATGTACCCAGCCGCGGGTGCTTCCAGGAAGACCTGATGAGGCCCAGCCCCATCAGTCCGCCGGGGGTGACACTGTTCTTGTCGAACCTCACCCAGCCGGCAGCCGGCAATGCGCTCGCTGCCATTGGCCGCGAGGTGCGCGAGTTTCCCTATGGCACACGGTACCTGCAGGCGGTGGTGGACACCAACTGCGTGGGCGGCGCCCGCGCCACCAGCGCCAACCGCTCTTCCGTCCTGTTCTCCCGCAATCCGGTCACACAGGTGTCTGTCGTCATCGAGCGGAGGATCGAAGATCTGCTGCGGCGCGCTGACAGGGACGACTATGACCCCTTCCTCCTGCCAGGGGATTCCATTGCCTGCTATGACAGCACAATCACCAACCTGGGTGAGGTCGGCAGGCTCATTGGAGCCTTCAACTACTAAAACAGATTGAGCACCGGCTTGGTGGAGGTCCAGGCATTTCTTAACGGGCTCAGCGCGTCTTCTGCCGCTTGACGTTCCTGGCTGAGCGCCGCTTTCTCGAGACGGATCAGCGCACTGCGAAGCTCCGGAAGCCCGAAGGTTGCGGCGCTGCCGGCAATCCGGTGGGCTTCGACTGCGGTTTCGTTCGCAGCCAAATCCTGCCCGTTCTCAAGGCTTTTGAGGAAGGCTTCCATTTCAGCTGCAAAGCGGTTCAGGAGGGGTTTCAACGCCTCGGCACCAACCGTTTCTTCCAGTTCGATTAGCTGCTGCGACCGCAGCGCAGCACCTTCCGGTGCTGGCGGAGCCGGGGAAGGGTGATCTGCAATCAATTGCAACAGGCCTTCACGCGTCAAAGGTTTGGTCAGCACATCATTCATACCGTCCTTCAGAAAGGCTTCCTGCTCCTCTGCCATTGCGTTTGCGGTCACGGCAATTATCGGCGCGCGCGCTGACGCGCCACCGCCTTTCCGGATCGCCCGCGCGGCGCTGCGCCCGTCCATGACCGGCATGCTGATGTCCATTAGGATCAGGTCAAAACCTGTTTCTTCTGCCATCTCGACCGCTTCCCGGCCGTTGTGCGCTTCGGTCACAAAATGCCCCTGTGCTGTCAGCATCTCCCGGGCGACATGGCGGTTGATCTCGTTGTCTTCCACCAGCAGGACATTTGCCCGCTTCCTGGCGGGCGCAGTAAACTGGGCCTCCCCCTTCGGCTCAGGCGCCGCAATGGCCTGAACAGGGAAGCTGATAGTGAAGACACTACCTTCTCCTGGAGTGCTTTCGACAGTGATGCGTCCACCCAGCGCTTTCACAAACCGCTGGGCAATCCCCAGACCCAGCCCGGTTCCCCCGACTTCCCGGTCATAGGAGCTGTCTCCGGTCGCGAAATCATCGAAGATATGCGGCAGCAGGCCCGGATCGATACCTATACCTGTATCCCGCACCGAAATGCGCAGGATGGTCTTTCCCTCTTCAGCGGCACTGGCCTGAGCGGTGATGGAGATCCGCCCGTCTTTCGTGAACTTGACTGCATTGCCGACGATGTTCATCAGAATATGCTGAATGCGGTCCCGATCCGCGTGAACCCAGTTGAGCGGTGCCCCTGTCCAGCCCCACTCCAAAGTGCTGCCGTTGCCCGCCGCAGCACCGCTTAGACTGTCCACGATGTCCTTCAGCAAAGTGCTGATATTCATGTCTACCGTGTGCAGCCGCAGTTTGCCCGCGTCGAATTTGGTAATGTCCAGAACATCCGAAATATGGCTCATCAGCAGTTTGCCGGACGTCTGCATGTTTCGGATGTAGCGCGATTGCCGCGTGCTGAGCCGTGTTTCCTCCAGCAGTGTCAGATTGCCCAGCAGCCCATTCAGCGGCGTACGGATCTCATGGCTCATGGTGGCCAGGAAATCGGTTTTGGCTTTCTCGCCGGCCATGGCACGGTCGCGGGCCAGAACAAGTTCGGCCTCTGCCTGCACCTGATGGGAGATGTCGCGCAAGAAAGCGATGAAGACCTCCCCGTCTTTGGTGTCCGCTGACTGGATGGCAAGCTCCACGGGGAAAACTTCGTCGTTCGCCCGCTTTGCCTCAAGCTTGAAACGCCCGCTTCCCACGACACGCTTTTCGCCGGTTTTGCGCAGGCGGGCCATGCCGGCCTCATGCGCAGCCCTGTGGTGATCGGGCACAATCAGCTCGCCCAGATCACAACCCACTGCGTCTTTGGCAGAATGACCGAAAATCTGTTCGGCGGCAGCGTTGAAATCCACGATACGCCCCGACGTATCGGCTACGACCACCGCATCAAGGGACGTGCTTGTCACGATGTTCATGCGCTCACTGGCTTCTAGGGCTTGGGTGCGGCGCCGCACGTTCTGCACATTCAAATATGCAAGATAGCAGGCCAGTACAGCCAAGGCGGCAACCAGCACAGCAATCGCAGCAGCCAGCTGCATCAAGGTTCCAGACAGGGCGTTGCGCCGACTATCGGACTCCTCGGCAAAATAATTGAGACCGGAAACGGAGAGGCTGCGGACATCCGGACGGATTGCCTCCGTTTGCGCCTTGAGGGCGGGCAAGGCCTCCTGCAAAGCGCTTGTTTCACTGTCAATGTCAGGCACTACGGCTTCCAGGTAGGCACCTACTGTTGCCAGATTGGCCGCAAACTCCGGCACTTCACGCAAATCGCTGTAAATAGACGCCTGCCGCAGCGTCCGGATGCGGCTGAAGAAAACATCAAACCGCCGCCGGAGGCTGAGAAAGTCCGGTGCCTCCTCCAGCTGCGCCTGCGACAACGCCAAGTTAAACTGAAGAAACTCCACTTCCGTCTGGGACAAAGTCCATTGAATGTTGTCGGAACTGGCCGAATTCAGCCGTGTGATGTCGCGGGAAACATTGAACGCAAGCAAGGCAATAGCTGCAAAACCCATCAGCGCAGGCAGACCAAATGCGGCCAGCCGCAACCAGATCTTGCTCCGTTTTCTGCCGGCCATTGCCATTACCCTCATGAGCGGGCAGCCAGGCGAACGAGTGCTCTTTCGGGCGGTTCGCTACTCGATCACTTCGATGCGGTCGAGCTGCCAGATGCTGCGGGAATAAACCACCTCTGATTGATATTCCGTTTTGCTGTCATAAGGGTAAACAATCCAGAGCGGCCCCTTGTCACGCACCGACATTTCCTCCCCATTGAGCTTGTAGGCAATGATCGGGCCGCCCTCGACAGCATCCGATAATGGGATGTCCACCGCATAGTCATTGATGGCGGTGGCCCGCAGCGTGGTTCCGGTGATGTCCAGACGGTCAACCAGCTGGTCCAGCGGCACGCCTTCAAAATGCTGCACACCCTGCGTCCAGATTGTCGAGGTTTCAAACTCCACGGCACCCAGCCCTTCCAGCATGGCCAGATCGAACTGCGCTGCTCCTTCGGCGTTGTCCGCTTTCACGGCGCCAGACACAGTCAGCACCACCTCACCGGCTGGCTGGTCAAGGCTCGCGGCTGCCAGCGGCTGCGCGGCGAACACGGAAATTGCAATTATCTTAAGCGCTTTAAAAAGCATCGCGCGGCCTCCTTGCTGTTTGATTCAGATATGGCACGACGTGGAGCGGACGCCAAAAGGTTAGACGGATACCCGCCTATCCTTTCGAATAGGTTCCGCAATCATGCGGCCTGCGGAACCGGGGCAACACGCTCGGCAAGAAAGCCAGACAGTTTATGGGCCAGTTCCGGCCGGTCCAGAGCAAAGGCCGCCGTCGCCTGCACAAATCCTTGCACACTGCCGCAGTCGAACCGTTCGCCGTCAAACTGGAACCCGGTTACACCTGCTGAGGGAAGGTCCGCGTTGATGGCGTCCGTCAGTTGCAGCTCTCCGCCTGCGCCCGGGCAAATGGTGCCTAGAGCCTCAAAAATCGAAGGTTCCAGAATATAGCGGCCAACGACGGCATGTGTTGATGGTGCCTGCGCTGGATCCGGCTTTTCAACCATCCCGCGGGCGTGTGCGAGTTTTCCGGCCTCCCGCGCAACATCCAGGATGCCATAGGAGGAGGTCTGCTCACGCGCGACTTTCATGGTAGCCACCATGTGGCCGCGGCTCACCGCATGCGCCTCCACCATCTGGCGCAGCGCCCCGCGCGGCGCCCGGATCACATCATCCGGCAATAGCACAGCAAAGGGTTCATCACCAACCAGGCGTGCGGCCAATCCCACAGCGTGGCCCAGGCCCAGCGGCTTGTTTTGGCGCACAAAGGACAGGGTGCCTTCCGGCATCCGGGTCCGTGCGATGGCCGCCAAAGCCGCTGTCTTGCCGCGCGCTTCCAGCGTGCTTTCCAGAGCGGCGGCAGTGTCGAAGTAGTCCTCCAATGCTCCCTTGCCTGCGGCAGTGACAAAGATGAACTCTTCAATCCCCGCCTCCCGTGCCTCGTCCACCGCGTATTGAATCAGCGGGCGGTCCACCAGCGGCAGCATTTCCTTGGGGATGGACTTGGTAGCGGGCAGAAAACGGGTTCCCATGCCGGCAACGGGGAAAACGGCTTTGCGTATATGTGTCATTTCTTGTCTCCTGGAATGGTAAGTCAGTAAGCACCGCGGCCGGAAATAACCGCGCCAAATGTTCTGAAGATGAGCTGGAGGTTCAGCTTGAGCGAGCGGGCCTTGATGTAGCCGAGGTCCATCTCAATCATTTCCTTGAAGCCGACCGAGGCCCGACCAGACACTTGCCACACCCCGGTGATGCCGGGTTTGACCTGCAGGCGGCCAAGCGCCCGGGGCGGATAATCCGCAACTTCGCACGGCAGTGCCGGGCGGGGGCCGACAATAGACATCTCCCCTCGCAGCACGTTGATCAATTGCGGCAGTTCATCAGTGGAGGTCTTGCGCAGCCAGCGGCCAATACGGGTGATCCGCGGATCATGGCGTGACTTGAAGCAGAGTCCGTCTCGGTCTGAGACGTTCAGGATCTCCGCCCGCCGGGTTTCCGCATCTGCCGTCATCGAGCGGAACTTGTACATGGTAAAGGTCTTGCCGTTCAGCCCGACCCGCGTCTGTTTGAAAATCGCCGCCCCCTTGCTATCTGCCCTTACTGCAAGCGCTGCCAGCAGCAGCAATGGTGACAGCAGCAACAGCGCCAAAAGTGCAACTGTGATATCAAGTGCGCGCTGCTGGACGTCGGCGAGGCGCTTCTGCCGCAGGGCTGCCAGCCCGGCATGGGCCAGGAAGCTGACGTTACCAGTCAGGTAGCGGCGTGCCATCCGGCGCGGCTCCATCGCCAGCCGCCAAACCCACTCCATCCTTGCTGCCCTGACCAGTTCCGGCGCCCGTGCAACCGAGCCGGACAGAAAATCGAACAGCGCGCCTACCCCAAGGGTGAGGTCGGCCTTCAGGTCATCTGCATTGCGGTGCAGCCAAAGTTCCTGCATTGGCACGCCAAGCGCGACCAGCACGATGTCGGCACCGCTTTCGTTGATGTCCGCGACAACGGCCTTGGTGTGCTGTGCTCCCGTATACCCATCGCGGGTGCCAGCAATGCGCAGGCCGGGAATATCGTAGACCAGCCGCGCCGCGGCTGCATCCGCAACTCCCGGCCGCCCGCCGAACAGGTAGACCGATTTGCCCATGCTGGCCGCACGCTGCAATAGCTGCGGCACAAAGTCGGTGCCGTTCAAATTGGCCGTCAGCGAATGACCGGTGAACTTTGCCGCCAGTTCAACTCCGATGCCATCTGGCAGCAGGATATCCGCCCCGGCGACAGCCTCGGCATAGTGCGGGTCGCGGCGGCGGATATTGCAGCAATGCGCGTTCATGAAGAAAGCGCGCCGGCGGCCAGGCGACAGCAGCTTGGCAACAGCCTGATCAGCGCTGCTGTCAACCAGATGGAGGTCCAGCGCAGGCAGGTAGGCCGTGTTCAGACGGTCGGTTTTGACTGCTGGGGCAGCACCGAAACTGGAAGAGGAATATGCAAGTGTCATCTGCTAAGTCCTTGAGCTGTCATTGGTTGCTCTCAGGCTGTTGCAGGCGGCCGCTCCTCTCAACGGAGCGGGAGGACAGGTCGCGGGTCCGTTGGCATTCCTCGCTTGCCTTGCGGCGTGCGAACCTATCCGCCCGGATCAGAATCTATCCAAATGCTTTCCAAGCTGCGGCGAATACGCACGACTTTTGCCGTGCAAGCGCCGCATTCACGCGGTACGTGTAGAGGAAGGGATCAAGGAGCATCTTATGAGAGTACTGATTGCCGATGACCACGACCTGCTGCGTGACACGCTTGTTCTGTTCCTGGAGGGGCAAGGGGCCATCAAGACCAGTACCGCGGCGGATCTGGATCAGGCATGCAAGCTGATCGAGACCGAAGATCCCTTTGATCTGATCCTGCTGGATCTGAATATGCCCGGCATGAACGGGCTGGCCGGCCTCAAGCGGGCGATGGCCATGAGAAACGGGCAGCGGGTTGCCCTGATGTCCGGTGCGGCCACCCGCCAGATCGCTGAACAGGCGCTGGAGGCCGGCGCCGCCGGGTTTGTCCCAAAGACCCTGCCGGCAAAATCAATGATCAATGCAGTCAAGTTCATGGCGATGGGGGAGCAATATGCACCCATTGATTTCATGACTGCCGCAGATCCGGAAACGGACCACCCGCTGGCGGAGAAGCTCTCGCCGCGGGAGCTTCAGGTTCTGAAAGGCCTGACCGAGGGCAAGTCCAACAAGGAAATCGCCCGCGATCTGGACATTACCGAACCGACCGTGAAGCTGCACATGAAAACGCTTTACCGGAAACTGGAAGTTGCCAACCGCACCCAGGCTGCTCTGGCCGCGCGGGAAGCCGGGCTGTTCTGACACCCTGCTCGGGTGCAGCACTGAAACCTACTCCTTTGGATAGCCGCGAATACGGATGCGCACCGGGATAGCCTTGCGCGCAGGCGCGGCAGGTAAGGCGCCGGGATAGTCTCTGGTTGAAGGAGACTGACATGCAGCAGAAACTTGCCGGAAAATCTGATGCTCCGCGGCGGCTTTGGCACCGGATATCCCTCCGCCGCATCATCGTCGGCGGGCGCTTGGGCGACACCAGCCGCATCCGCCGCTACCTGGCATTCCTGCTGCTTGGGCTGGCACTGATCTGGGCGCCGATCAACGGATACCTGCAAACCGCACCGCTTGCCTTCAAATCGCATGCGTCGCTCATCCTGCCTGGGTCCGGGGCGTCGGCCTCAATGAACCTCAACGGTATCGGGCAGGCGTCCTCCTACGCCAATTCCGCCTTTGCCAGCAACTCCGTCAGCCCGACCGAGACATACAAGCGCCTGATCGGTGCCGACCGTATCCTAGCCGCAGCCGCTGGCGCGATGGGACTGAGCCGCCGTGAATTCGGCAAACCGCGGATCCGGCTGGTGGACCAGACCAGCCTCATTCACATCGAAATGACAGGTCCCAGTGCAGAAAACGCCCAGCAGCGCGGCAATGCCCTGCTGCAGGCCTTCTTCGAAGAACTGGACGCGCTGCGCAAGGATGAGCAAGCCACCCGCGAGGACAGCGGTCTGGCCGCCATTGGTGATTACCAGCGTTCCGTAGCGGTCACACGCTCTGACATCGGCAAACTTCAGAAATCCTCCGGGCTGCTGTCTGGCGAGGAATTCGATGCAATGGTCGAAGACACCCGCGAACTGGAAGGCCGGGTTGAGGACATTGCCGGTATTCTTGAGGAAAAGACACAAAGCGTTGCCGCGCTTGAGCAAACCTTGGGCATCCAGGCCTCCGCCGCGGCAGCAACCCTGAAACTTTTTGCCGATGCAGACTACCTCGCTCTGAAAGAAGAAAGCGCCATCCATGCTGCAAAACTGGCCAAAGCCCGTGCGTCTTACGGCGAAGGGCACCCCAATGTGCAAGCCGCACGTGCAGCCCAGGCTGCGGCGGCACACAGTGCAAGCCAACAGGCAGCGGCAGTGACAGGTATCCAAATTGATAAGCTGAAAAGGCTTGATCTGGCCCCGGACGGAGCGCGGGCAGAGTTGTTGGCTCAGCTTGTGCGGATGGATGCAGAGCGCATGGGTACAGCCCGGCAGTATGAAGCTTTGGCTCAGCGTCTGGTGTTCGAGCAGACCCGGCTGCAACAACTGGCGGCTAGCGCAGCACGGCTGAAGGATTTGCAGCGAGATTTCTCTGTGGCTGAAGCAGTGTTTGCTTCTGCCATCGCCCGAACCCAGTCGACGAAATCGGATGTTTATGCCTCATACCCGCTGGTTCAGATACTCGAAAACCCGTCCCTTCCCGAACGCCCCTCTTCGCCTGACCGTAAGCTCGCCTTTGCCGCCGGGGCGGCGGCCACCTTCATGCTGCTGAACGCGCTGCTGCTGGGCTGGATCAGATCCGCGGTCATCGGCCGTCTTCTGGCCGCCCCCAAGGCAGCCGAAGCATGACCCCGCAAAACCCGGCAGAGGGGATGATCTACCGCTCCATGGTTCTGACTTGGCCCTTCTACGCCGTTGGTGCGCTATACGTCGTGGGCCCTGTTCTGGCCTGGGTTCTCGGCGCGCTGGCGGTGCTGGCACTCTACCTTGGCCCGGCGTTCCGGCCGGACCTGCGTGCAACCGGTCCGGTTCCGGTGCTGATCTGGGCCTGGATCATCGGCGTGGCCATTTTGCTGGTGGCCCTGTGGATCGGGCACCTCGACTGGGGGCTCGGCCAAAAGAAGACAATCAAGTCCTCGATCGGCTGGGCCAAGGGCTGGGCACTGCTGGCATTGTTCCCGTTGGTTGGCGCGGTGCTGCCGATCCGCCGCGAGATTCTGATCCGCGGTCAGTGCGTGGTCGGGGCCTGGACCCTGGTGCTGGCACCAGTCCTGCTGGCAGCGCCCTACCTTGGCTTGCCGGAACGCATCTTCACCTCGCCGCTGAAGGCAGTTGGCGGGCCGGGGCCGGAGTATTTCAGCCTTTACCTGTTCACCTACGATCCGGCTAGCTGGACACCGCGCTGGCAATTCTATGCCCCCTGGTCGCCCTTCGCTGCCCTGCTGGGGGTCATCATGGTACTGTTTGCGCTGGAAGAGAAAAACCGAAAGTGGATGCTGGCCGGTGTGGCCGCCGGGGTCCTGATGATTTTGGCGTCAAAGTCCCGAATGGGGCTGGTGGGGCTGGCGGCCTGTACCGTTGCACCGCGCATGATGCCCCTGATCCTGCGCGGCTGGGCCTGGCATGTAACGGCAGGGCTGACCGCCTCACTGGCGGTGACCGGCAGCACATTGGCGGCGCTGGCTGGCGACGCAGTGGCCGCATTCAAGGGTGCCCGGGCCGACAGCACCCGAGTCCGTGAAACACTGCAGCGGATCGCAAGCGAGCGCTGGCAGACCGAAGCCTTCTGGTTTGGCCACGGCACAGTTCAACCCGGGTCCCATGCTGTTGAATACATGCCCATTGGCAGCCATCACACCTGGTATGGGCTGCTGTTCGTCAAAGGTGTTGCCGGTTTTGCCGCACTGCTCATTCCGCTGGTTTGGCACATCGGCTTTGTCATGGTGGATGCAGCAAAACACATGCGGGGCCGCCTGCCGCTGGGAATACTGATGACAATGGTTCTGCTCTCTTTCGGGGAGAATATTGAAATCGAAGCCTATATGCTTTGGCCAGGCCTGATCCTGCTGGGCGTGCATCTTCGCGAAGCCGGGGCGGCTTAGGCCAGTAGCGGTTTCCTGCCGGAAGAATTCGCCCGGCCCGCTGATGTCGCCGCAACTGCAGCACCGATCACGCGTCTGCGGCGAAAGACCGGTTTGTCCCGCGTGGCGGCGATTTCTGGACTCTCGGCAGCGAAGGGCGGCAAGGAGCCCCAAAGGGACGTCCCTCAACAAATGTTCGATGGTGGATACGTGCAAGGTAGCTGTCGTTTGGGTAATCCCGGCCTGATGCTTTCCACACGCGGATTCCAGTCGACATGGATTCTCTTCACATCCGACGGTAATCTGGTGGCGAGAGGAGAATTCCCTTGGAACGCAGGCTTGCCGCAATACTGGTTGCCGATGTGGTTGGCTACACGCGCCTTATGGAGCAGGACGAGGCAGGCACACTAAAACTCCTGACGGCTGTTCGCAGCGAAGTCATCGAACCTCTTATTACTCAACACCATGGCAGAATTGTTAAGCTCTTAGGCGATGGTTTGCTGGTAGAATTTGCCAGCATTGTCGATGCGGTCACCTGTGCAGTGGAGTGGCAGACGGCCCTGATCCAACAAAATGTGAAGGGCGATGGGCCTACGCGCCTCAGTTTCCGTATCGGGCTCAATCTTGGGGATGTAATTGTTGATGGCGATGATCTTTATGGGGATGGTGTAAATATTGCTGCCCGTCTGGAAGCCCAAGCTGAACCAGACGGTGTCTGCTTGTCTGAGGACGCGCACCGGCAAGCCAAAGGTAAAACCGAAGCAGAGTTCGAAGACTTGGGTGAGCTCGAGCTCAAGAATGTAAGCCAACCTGTTCGTGCTTATCAAGTTGTGCTGGGTGAGGCTGTTCGACTAGACGGATTGCCACCAACACCGCCCCCTAGCTCGAAGAAGCCATCCATCGCCGTCCTTCCGTTCCATAACTTGAGCGGTGATAGTGATCAGGAGTATTTCGCAGACGGTGTTTCAGAAGACATCATTTCCGCCCTGTCCCGAAACCGGTGGCTGATGGTGATCGCTCGCAACTCCAGCTTTGCATACAAGAACGAAACAATAGCTCTGAAAGAAGTCGGCAGACAGCTTGATGTGCGCTATGTGCTTGATGGAAGTGTGCGAAAAGGGGGGAGCCGAATCCGGATCACCGCGCAACTGATCGACGCCAAGTCTGGAAAGCAAATCTGGGCCGAGCGATATGATCGGGTTCTAGAGGACATTTTTGAGGTCCAAGACGAGGTAACCGAAGCAATCGTGGCGGCCATTGCTCCAGAGCTGGACAAGGCAGAGCAACGGCGCGCCACTGGCAAGAAGTCAAGCAATCTGAACGCGTGGGAAGTTTACCAGCGTGGTATGTGGCACCTCTACAAGCGCACGAAAGTGGACTTGGCGGAAGCGCGAAAGCAGTTTGAGGCAGCGCTTTTACAGGACCCCAGCTTGTCGCTGGCTTGTTCTGGCCTGGTTGACGCCTACTACTACGAAGTAGTGCTTGGTCTGGCGGAGTCGCCCGCCGAGAATTGCGAAAACGCACTTCGGATTGCCAGAACCGCAGTGGAACTGGATCCAGATGACGCGGCCGCCCATTGCGCTATGGGCAAAGCCCGGATCGTCAACCGTGAGCATGAGAATGCTATTCCTGATCTCAAGCTGGCTATTGAACTCAATCCCAGCCTTGCATGGGCTCACTACGGTCTCGGCGCCGCCACAGTGTTCTTGGGAAAGGCTGACGAGGCGATCCCACACTTGGAAGGTGCCATCCGCCTGAGCCCCCGCGACCAGCACATGGGATCATATATGGTGAGGCTGGCCGAGGCGCACTTGTTGAAGCGCGACTACGGGCTAGCGATTGAATGGGGAAGGAAAGCGCTTCAACAGCAAGGGTTCCAGTGGTCCCGTTACGCTGTCGTTCTAGCAGGTCTCGGCTACTTGGGCAAAAAGGAGGAAGCTGCGCGTGTATTCGGTGAATGCCAGACCCACCGTTCCGATTTCTCTGTTTCAATGGTCCGAAGGTGCCATCTCTACACGCATGCACCGACGCTTGAATATTATCTCGAAGGACTGCGAAAAGCCGGAGTGCCGGAATGAGCGCTTCAATTCACAAGTGGACATAGGAACCCACGTACTTATTTGCAGGTTTGTCCCGGATCCGACCTTCACCATACCTCTGGCTTCACACTTGCAGCGAATGGCCACTCTCGGGAAGCTGCACTGCGGCGGCTTTAGGTGGGGTGAACGGCAGGAAAGGGCCGGGAGCGATGGCAAGCCTGGCCGGCCTTGCGCCCTACTGCCGCGTCGCCGCAAGTCAGCCTCGAGCCCACAGCTGCCGTCGGCCTTGTGGTAGCCTCTCGCAGGTGCGGCAAGTAGTTAACGGAGCCTTGCGGACCTTCAACGCTCAACTACAGCAAGACCGCTACGCGGTCAGTTCTGACCAGCGCATTCAACCGCAGCGAACTCAGCAACGCCCTCATTTCGCCCATCCGAGAAGCTCGCAACCGTGACCGGCTCCTTCAGATCAGGAAAATGATAGACTGCGTTGACGCTGAAGGGCCCCCCGCCGGAATGCCCTACAGTGCGACCGACTCTCCCGCACCGGCC
Organism: Leisingera sp. McT4-56; assembly: GCF_020514995.1. Lineage (NCBI taxonomy): Bacteria > Pseudomonadati > Pseudomonadota > Alphaproteobacteria > Rhodobacterales > Roseobacteraceae > Leisingera > Leisingera sp. McT4-56. Next base: position 54,567 of record NZ_JAJALF010000025.1, read on the forward strand.
GCTCATAAGGCCAGTTGCATAGCCACATTTCGTCCAAGGCCGACCTTCAATAGCACCGCCAAGAGGATGACGGATCAGCATCTGTTCAAGCGTAACCGCGTTGAGCAGCCTTCCCGTAAACAGAGCATGTAATAGCCGTGCAGCGTCTGCGGCAGTTCCAGTAAGACATCCATGGTATACCCATCCTGGATGATACCTCTTTGCTCCATCCCAGTGAACGCGTGAGAGGTGTTTTCTAGCCGTCGCAAGCTCAATGCTGTCCAGCCCGAGAGGGTCGCAGATCATCTCACCGACAAGGTTGGAGAATGACGAACCAGCGACGTCTTCAATTAAATCGCGGGCCAGCATGTAACCAAAGTTTGAATAGGCCCAGCCTTCACCCGGTGTAAACAAACTGCCTTGCGCCATCGTGGCATTGAACAGGTGCTCAGCAGGCCAAGGTTCTTCATCATTCGCAACCGCTTTCCTGTAGCCCGGCAGGGAATAGTAGTCCGGCAAGCCAGCGGTGTGATTCAGTAACTGGCGAAGCGAGAAGTCATGGTCTGCGAGATGTTCGTCCAGATCGAGCTTGCCCAGTTCCACGATCTTTAAGGCACAGATTGCGACTACGGTTTTGGTAAAACTCCAATAAGGAAAAACCTCTGCGCCCGAGCTTCGTTGAACACTCAAATTGGGGCCGGTTTCCCGATGGGAGAAGATTTCTTGGTTCTCATTCATCAGTCCTAGTAACCTCGTTGGTGCAATCGCCACAATGGGCTCGATCCTGCCGCCCGCTGAAGTAGGCTTAGGCTGGTTTGAGCCCAATGCCGTCATCCGCCAACTGGCATCCTCTCGCATGCGCAGCACGTCGCTATGCGGCGCTAAACAGACGTTCATTTTATTAACTAGAGATACGTCAAAGGCGCGGCGCAAACTTATGAATGGTAGTCACTCAAATCCTCGGGTGCATGAAGCAATGTCCCGTTGTACTTTGTGAGATCATCGTTCATCTGAAGCCAAGACAGCTTGCTCTGGTAATTCACGTGAAAGGTTGGCTTGAAGTCCTCTGGATTTTCCAAGGACGCTGCATATAGGTGCATCCCTCCGGCATAGTGGTCAGCTTCAAAACCAATCGGCGATCCGCAGTCTTTGCAAAAATGCCTAAAAACGCCTTTGGAACTTTCAAGCGTCTTTGGCTCCTTACCTGTCCACTTGAAATTCTTGATCGGTACACCAAGCCAGGCGACAACCGGCGCAGCACAATTTCTGCGGCAATCGTCGCAATGACAGTAGCAGGCCCAAGTCACTTCGCCTTCAAATTCCCACCGCGTTTCTTTGCACAAGCAGTAGCCACATGTTGCCATTTGTCCCTCCAGCTATCGAACCAAGTAGCAGAAACACCTGACCGGAGTATCGGCTCCCCATTGTCAGGATCTATCGCACGCTCCCCTACTTCTGCCGGGCAGAATTTGGACTGATTACATTCTCGATGCGACACGGGCCCAATACCCAAGTTGGGCTCATCATTGCCGCACTTTTCTCCAAGCTGGGGCAGTGTTGAGCCCATAGCAGTCTTTGATCACATGCCGGGTCTTCGCGTGTGCAGCACTTTGCGAAGCGGCGCTAAGCGGCCATTGACAGGTTCGCAAAGGAAAGACGGCAGTGCGCAACGAAGCTGCTGTTCAGTTGTGGACCAATCTGGAAAAACAACCGTTGTTTTGCTTCGACTGTAAGTCAACAAAGAGAAACGTGACAAGAGGGAGCAACAATGCGTGTAGCTGAAGCGACTGATTTGCAGGGAGCCAAGATAGCCGTCATCTGTGATAACGCGGTTGTGGCATATCTGAGAGATGATTTCGACCACATTCCTAACCCAAATCAATGGGACCTGCCGGGGGGCGTGTGCGAATCTGACGAAACCGCCCTAGAGTGTGCGTTACGTGAAACACGGGAGGAGTTTGGCATTTGTTTGTCAAAGAGCCCGATTGTTTACGAATCGACATACTTCGCTGAAGCTGCGGGCTTTCTGCCCAATCGCGAAGTTGCCCTTTTTGCGAGCATTGTGTCGGAAGACGTTATTTCGACGATTAGACTTGGTGAGGAGGGACAATGTTGGCGGATGATGCCCATCCGAGAATTCGTCAACCGCACCGACGTTGTACCTGAGTTGCAAGTCGCGTTTCAGGTATTCTGGGAGTTGTGATGGATGAATGCGAAACGTATCTGCGGGATGAAAAAATGGCCGCTTCGGGCTCCCTCCTGCCATCTGCTGCGGCGAGCACCGACGGCCCGTTCCGAGCCCACTGCCGACATTGCTAGTCAGCCTTATTCTGCATGCGTACAGAGCCGGTCGCAGCCCAAACCCGCCGCTTCTAAGCGGCCCAACTTGGCTGCCGTGAACGGCGCTCAAGTGGAATCCAGTTTCAGTTCCGGCCACGCATCAGTCACGCGCTGCTAGTAGGAACGCCATCTTGATCCAAGACGCGAAGACCAAACACGAGCCCACCATTTTCGATCGAGAACATTTCTTGCAATGTATCTGCGGTAACGCATTCCTGCTCGGCACCAGTATCTTCACATGCGTGCTGCTCAAGTATTTCATCCAGTTGTTTGGCCAGCATCAGATCGTCGCACTCAACCAAGAGCAGCCCGAAATCCGAGATATACCCCCGTTTGAGAAGCGCCTCGCAGTCATGGTCGGTCACGGCGTCAGGAAAGGGTAATTGTTCTTTCGCAAACAGCCCGGCATCTCTCCAGCTGGCCAAGACTACTGATGCGATTTCAGACGCCTCATGAATACCGAAGGGTGTAACACCGCAGACATGTTTGAAAGCCAGGATGCTATTGCCTTCGCATCCTCACAAGCCACTAACCCAGACAAGAGCTCGCTCCCAAGCCGGTTTATACGGACAATTCCCCGGATGCAGGTGCGAACAATACGGACCCGCCACCCAATCCGGCGCTCTCGGTCAAGCGCGCCGGATTGCCCAGCATCTTCAGGTCTTGGAAAAGTTTTTGCACACTCTTGGTGTCGCGGGCATCGATCAACTGCGTCACATGCTCTGAAAAATGCTCAGCCTTTCCGAGCGGGATTAATCAATCGTCACCCCGGCCGCGCCCCCGGCCCCGACCGCGCCCCTGACCCCGGCCTCTCCCTTTGCCGCCTGAGCCGCTCACACTGGCTTGAGAGACTGAAGCGGATGCCGACAGAACAACAGTGGATGCCCCGGCTACGGTCGCTGTGTACTTGGCAAGGGAGGCAAGCACTTCTCTGCGTTCCGCATCATCCAGGCTCTCCTCGACTTCTGAGGCTCTACCTTCACGCTCTTTTCTCATGGGTCCCTCACTCGTTAATAAAATCACTCTGTAAAAATGCTACCATGGTTAACAGCACCCCACCAAGATATTTCGCGACTGTTCATCTGTGGTGTTCTCCAGATCATACCGGAGTGCAGTCCGGCAGCCTATTCAGTTGCCTGGAGAGGCATTACTCAGTTCGATTGTTGTTGCCGGGCCGTAGCCGCACCAGATTAATGGAGGACCAACAGCAGTCGCGTGCCGGAGTACGATAGTCTCGAAGAGCCCTACAAGGCAGGTCGGGTCACGTTAGCTTGGCTCGAATTTTTAGAACTTTTTCTGACAGCGAGACCTTCTGCATCTCAAGCTACCGCCGATCCTTAATGGATTGTGCACTTATTTCCTTCAATCATTGACGCATAAGTTGTTCTGGCTTCCGGCTTTCTGCTTAGGGTGTGGGCAGCAGATTCAAGCTTGGCCAGGCTGTTTCAGTGTTCGGTTGCGAAAGGAATGCCTGCAATGCGTTTGATTATCTCTGTCACCTTGTGTTTTGCCCTGTCTGCTTGCGGCGCAGTCGAGTTTGATCGGCAGGATTTGTCCCAGATGTTTGGGCCAGCCACAAACTATAGGAACCCGGTAGCTCAGCGGCAAACTGTGAAAAGCTTCTTGCCGCACGAAAGCGTAACTCGCAGCGGCAATGCGAGCCACTGGACTTCTCCCGACGGATGCACCTATTCGCGTACTCAGGCGCCGGGATATGCGCCGGTCTTGTATCTCGTGCAGAACCCACATCATGTGGGCATGCCCAATGCTCATCGTGACTGCGCAATGACGGTTGTTGACGGGTAGCGATTGCGGCCGGAGGGGCCCGCCAAAAGGCCATGGGGCGAGCAGCAGTTCCCCTGACTAATTGCAGCTGACCCACCAAGTACGTCGTCGCAACGACTTTTCTGAGCGCTATTCTGGCGTTCGCTACGGGATCGGCCTTTGCTCGTGCAGCATTGTTCACCTGGCACAGACCGGACCTAGAGAGTGCGGAATTCGTATCGCTGTGACTAACTAATTTACAACTTGAACACCCAGGAACATTGACTGGTTTCCCTTGGTTAACTTGCCTCGAGAGCTTTCCGTACCAGGCTTGCCCATTCTTTTGTTTGCCTGACAGTGATAAAGGGGCGTGCAGGATGCGAATGAGGAGCTTGCAGGTAGGCAGTTCCCGCCTGCAGCGCCTTTCGGTGCTCCTCTGTCAGGCTGGCCATTGAATAAGGGGTCAGCAAAAGGGTCTCGCAGGGGCAGCCATCAGCCAGAACGATTTCGTGGCGATCCAGTACCAGGGCGATGTACGTCACTCCTTTTATCCCTCTCTTTGCCCTGATGCCCCGGAGAGGCAACAGCCCTTTTGCGGGAGCGAGAACCTGCTTTGAACCAAACATGTCCCTGACAAGTTTTCCACTCAGCAGCACCCGATGGTTCGGCGAAACAATCAGGTCCTGTTTCGGAACACCCTTTCCCAAGCATCCAGCCGGGATCAAAACAGGCCGGTGTTTATCAAGTGCGCCTTGGAACCTTGCTTCCCGGGTCAGGATTTTTCTGACGACCTGCGGACCATTATCCAATGTGGAGACCATGTCCCCTTCCCGCAAGTTCTCGACGGCCACCTCGCCACGCGGGGTTTCGATACGCACACTTGGTGTAAAGCAAACGAAATTCACGGCAGCATCACCGGGATCCAAGCCCACTTGATGCACAGCGTTATCCGCCCCTGTATATGTGATAGTATAAACACCATTTGAGGCGCTATAGCTCGACCAGCCCGATATGACGAAAGAGTCTTCCGGTCCTTCGCTCTTAATTGAGATGTCAAAATCTTCGTTGAATCCGGACAAATCAAAGTGGAACTCGTCAACTTGACCGTCTTGCTTGCCAATTTTGGAGATTTCCAGCTCCACGTCTCCGTCGTCGCTATCGCTGCTGCTGCTGCTGCTGCTGCTACCGGACTCGACCGCAAACGGACCACCGTCAACAAACTCGATGACTTGAGCATCGGAGACGTCAGATGAATACTGATCAACCTTGATTTTAATTTTGCCGCCGTTGATGTCCAAAGAGTTGTCGAGCGTTATAGTGAGTTGCTCTGACATCAGTTCAGCCCGCTGGGGCTACCTGAAGATTGGGGCTGTTCCGGCGAGTGTTTTTCTTGCTTGGCGGGTGCCATGAATAGTGTTGCAGCAACAAATATCTTTGCAAGTGCAGACCACCGTTTGGCACGCTCCGGCTGGCCTCGGCAGAAACCTTCCGCCAAGGCTTCGATGCAGGGCTCGGAAAGGTGAGGAAATTTCCGGACTACGGATCGGGCGGTCAGTAGCAAATCCCACCCAAATGGCTGCCAGGCCGATCTTTCGAAATCGATGCCAAACAGCCGGCCCTCAACGCTAAGAATTAGATTGCCCAAGGCTCCGTCAGCCCGGCACATCGTTAGTTTTTCCAACGGGAAACTGCGTAGGAAACCAGAAGGTTCCAGGCTCGAACGCAAGCCATGCACTCGTTGCAGGTGCTCTAGCCAGTTACCAGTCACCGCCACGGCTGGGGCGTAGTCATAGTATTTTTTCAGCCAGAACCCGATGGTCCGGCAGAATTGTTTACTGTTTTCCTCCGAGATTACTTCGCGAATTGTCCACCCTGGGACATACTTTTGAACGATGTAAAAGGAGGCATCGTTGTGATGTGTGATTTGCGGGATCAGCCCGCTTTCCGCGAACAGACGCAGCCCGTCTCTTTCCTTTAGATAGGCTTGCTGGAACTTCGGGGCGCCTTCAATGAAGTGCTTCAGGACAAAACTGCTGTCGCCCGTGCTGAATGCAAGTACCAGCCGGTCGGCTGTTTCCTTCAGAACACGCGCATTCATTTCAGCCGGCGCACCCGCGCCGCTAAAGGACAATGCAGCGAGCCTGCCGCCATGGTTTTTCAGGAACTCCTGAGGCGTCAAGATTGTAGATCTCCGAACTCAACACACTATGGCAGTAATTACCGAATTAGAGTTAAGTTTTCCTGAAACGTGGAGGTTTGAGCCACACTTCAGTTGAAAATCTGTCCAGCCCCATTTCTATGTGCCAATTCGAAGTAGAGCTTCGGGGGCTGGCGGGCGCATGTTAAGTGCCTGATGCGGGCGGGTTTGAAACGGGGATGTTAAAGGCGGCGTCGGTCCGTGATCAGTTTGCCCATGGGCTTTGGGAGAAACTGGAGGACGGAAGGTTGACGGAGCTACGAGGACATATCTTCGCATCAGTACCACGCGGCCAAAGTTCCGAAAAGGGGATGGAGGATACCTGCACCACAGCGGGTTCTCTAAGTTCTCGGCTGAGGACATATTGTGCGTATGCAAAGACGCCGAATGCTTGCTGGATGAGATAGGCGAATTTGTGAAGCGCGTCTCGGCAGTGGTATTGTCCAGATAAGGAGCGGGTTCCCGCCTTGGGTCTCGTCGCGGTGGAATAGCAGGAGCGCTGCATTGATGTCCTACTTTGACGAGCCCAAGTTGGGGTGGCGTGTCAAAGACCAGCGTGGCGCCTAATGCATGCGTTGATGGTCGCAGCGCCGTAGTTCGTTCCTCCAAGCGTTTCCACAGGCCTGGCACGGGGCAAAAACCCGTCTGCATCATTCCTGGTCGTGGGCTGCCCCGGTGAGATTGAATAAACCCCAGGGGCTTGAACTTCTTCAATGCAAGAACTTGTAACAGCCTTTTCCTGGCTGGGTGAGAATGTTGGGTGCACAGTACAGCCGGTTGCGGCCAGAGCCGCTAGTGACAATGCAATAGTGGTTTTTTTCATTTTGAGCCTTAACCTAAATTACTTTCGGCTTACAGCTAAGGCTGAATAGTGGCGCAAAGTTGGTTGGTGTATGACCCCGGTTTGTCCATCAAAGGAGGAGAGTGAGGGTGTTTGATCGTCGAGCGGCCTGCAGCGGTTATTAAGCTAAAAGTGATGCAGGCCGCTCTGCCCCGACCTTCTTTCCCCCAAAAGAAGATCGGGATGCAAGGCGACATAGCACAGAAACGGAATGTGTCCAAAAAGGAGTGTGCAACCCACAGGGCCAATTAATCCCCCAACTGGTTAACTCGTGGGTTGCAGCCCCATGTCTCCATGAGGCTTATTGTAAGTAGCGCTAGCCAAAAGTTGATCAACTAAGACTGGTTGGAGTTCAGTAAAGGGGAGCAAGGGTGTTCCATTTATTCAGCAACGCCAGTGAAGCTTGGGCCGAGTTCGAGTGCCCTGTGTGCTCTGTTGATATGGATTTCAAGCTGAGCGAAGTGCCGGCCGAGGGTGAGTGTTCGAATGCCCAAGCTGTGCTGCCCAACTAACTGTGCAGTATCAAAAGGGTGAAACCGGCTAAGGAGGACGCTATGGCAGGGTCGGGTGAAATCAGCGGTACAAAGCTGAGGGCTGATTGGCTTTCCAATGCGATTGCCAACTATGCGCATGAGTTGATGACTGGGGAAAGCGCCGCGGCCGTTCCGCCGCCACTCCTGTCGACGGCTTTCAGGGACACGGTGAAAGCATTGTCTCGCGAGCCACTCGGTGCCCTGAGCCTAGCCCAGATCCTTCTTCGGAACACTCCTGAACTCGGCCTGACCATGGGCCGAATGATGCGCATGGCTGCGGATGATTTCGACTGCGAGGGCAGGAGCCGGAAAACAACGAGTGAAAGTGTGGTTGCGCCTTTCCAGCTGGCCAGCGCTGGTGGAACCATCACTCTCGCCGTTGGTGCCGTAAATGCAATGAATGACCATCCGGTCTCTAGTCAGGGTTCTGGCGGAGAACCTGTGAGTGTTTGGTCTGCGCATTTCAACATCGACATGGCAACCGTATTTGTTGCCGCCGCGCTTTTCTTGTTCTGGGTCGTGGTGAAACTCACCCGCTTCCGGCGGCGTTTAGCTAAAGATGAGAGCACTCTTCAGGATGATACAGCCAAGATCAGGTCGCTCATCGATTGTGTGAATAGCACGATGAAGCGACCCACTACCCTATCTGACGGAGAGCCGCTAGAATAAAGTCGAAAGGAGCATGTCATGGAAGAACTAGTTCTGCCGATCGTCGGCGTTGTCCTCGGGATTGCCGGGATACTTGCCCTTCGTCGGGAAACATCCAAGCTCGACAAAGACAAGGAGGCACGCAAGCGTGAGCAGGCTGAATTCCTCGAAAAGCACGGGAAGGGCAAACGCATCAACGCGTTGTAGTCAGCGCTGCAGCATCGTTCTCCTGGTCCGCCTCTAGCTGCCCAAGACTAGTGAGCTAGTCATGGCTTTTGCCAGTGGGCTTACTTACCGCATTTTGAAGCACGCGCACTCTACTACAGCTTCAGTACGCTGGTTTTCGATCTTGAATGCAATCAGCCGCGCAGATCATCCACATGGAGCGCGGTTCAAACCGAAAGCAAATCACGATTCACTGTTGCCATGGTGGTCTTTCGTGGGACATCGCTGCCGTAAGTCATTGATTTGTTTGGCCCGGTTTGGGTGTTGTTGTGGGACACTCTTGCACTAAAAAGTAAAGAGAAACTCCCAATATCGCCCGTCTCTTGTGAACTCGGACCGCAGCAGTAGTCCGGGTCCTTGTGAACCGCTCCGGCAAACCCGGAGCGGTTCATGGTGCTGTGGTCTTGGCTCGGCTTGCCCGTTCCAAGCAGTCCAACAAAGGAGCGCTCGCCGACGCATCGCCGACGCATCGCAAGCGCAATGAGGAGCGAGATTTGCCCACACCTAGTCACCTTTTTAGTAAGGCACTTGTTCGGTAAAGGCCAAATCCTGCTCCCGCAACCATCGTTTCCGACCAAGCCTCCGCTAAAAGCGGGGGCTTTTTCGATTCAGGGCTCCCCAAAGCCATCAGCCCAGCCAATT
>NZ_JAJALF010000026.1:0-60642 GCF_020514995.1 Leisingera sp. McT4-56
ACGAGGATCAGTATGTTGCCATGGCACTGCCAAGCGGCCAGCCGATGATGGTCCCGCGGGCCCTGGGCAATCTGATCGTCTACCTGCAATCGGTGCAAAACGGCGGGTAAGGGGCGGAACGATCTGGTCCCGCACCCTGCTGCGGCAGGGGCCGAGGGGCTGCAGGCCCCGATGTTCAGGCGTAGTGCTTGTTCCGGGACATCTTGCCGATGCCGGGGTTCATGCTGTTGGTCGGGTCCACCGATTTGTAGAACGCCGCGAGGTCGGGCTTGGCCGGGTAGAGGTGGCCGACGTTGTGCTCTGCCGGGTATTCGGCCCCGCGCTGATCGAGCAGCGCCAGCATCTTTTCCTTCAGCGCCTTCGGGTCGGCGCCCTTTTTCACGATGTAATCCTGATGCAGCACATGGCACATGAAGTGGCCGTAGTAGAGCCGGCTGACCAGCTGGTCCGCGATTTCCGGCGGCAGCTCCTCGAACCAGTCCTGATCGTTGCGGCGCAGGGCGATGTCCAGGGCGATGATGTCCTCCACCTCTGAGCGGTGCACGGCCATGTAGCGCACCGCGGCGCCGGCCGCTGCAAAGCGGTGCAGCCCGGCCATCTTGGCCTCACGCGGGGTGCATTCGAAATAGCTGAGGTCGCCGTCGCCCGCCATTTCCGCCAGCAGGGCGCGGGCCTCGGCGATGCCACCATCGCGCATCTTGAGGATCAGGTGATGCGGGTGGGACTGGCGGTACGCCCGCATCCGCCGCGGCAGGATGTCCGGCCACAGGCGCGACAGCATCTGCATCACCCGGTCTGTCAGATTGCCTAGGCCGGGAATGCTGGCCAGCCGCGCATCCACTGCGCCCTTCAATGCAAAGAACATCGGCAGCCGGTCGGTGCCGAGCTTGTCGATCATCACCATGGTGTCCTTGCCGTAGAGGTCCGACAGGTCAAAGACATCCCGGTGCATGTATTCGGCGCTGACCGGCAGGGTGGCAAATTCCGCCAGAATGCGGCGGCGCAGGGCGGTCAGCGCCGCTGTGGTCTGGCTGCCCACGTAAAAGGTCAGCTCCTCGGCGTTTTTCGGGTAGGTGTCCAGACGCACCGCAAAGACCGCCAGCTTGCCTGCGCAGCCCGCCGCCTCATAAAGCCGGGACTTGTCGGCGTTGAACCGGGCCGGGGTCGGCGCGTCGATGTTGCGGACCCGGCGGGCATAACCGGTGTCAGAGGCCTTCTGGTTGCCGGTTTCGATATCTTCAGGGCGGTAATCGCCGTTCTGCAGCCGGGTCAGGATCTCCTCCGGGCTGGCGCCCAGATTGATGCCCAGGTGATTGACCAGCTCCAGCTGCCCCTCGGGGGTGATGCGGGCAAACAGCGACAGTTCGGTATAGGACGGCCCCCGCTCCACCAGCGACCCGCCGGAGTTGTTGCAGACGCCGCCCACGATGGAAGCGCCGATGCAGGAGGAGCCGATCACCGAATGCGGCTGGCGGCCCATGGGCTCCAGCAGCTTTTCCAGCGCAAAGAGGGTGCTTCCGGGGAAGCTTACCACCTGCTTGCCGCCATCGAGCAGCTGCAGCTGGTCCATCCGCCGGGTGTTGATCAGCACCACGCCGCGGTCATAGCTGCCCTTGGGGGTGGAACCCTCGGTCAGCCCGGTGTTGGCCGCCTGCATGATGACGATCTTGTCGGCGGCGACGCAGGCCTGCAGCACCTTCCACTGCTCCAGCAGGGTTGCGGGCTGGACCACCGCCAGCGCTTCCCCCTCGCCGGAGCGGAACCCCTTGCGGAACCGCCGTGTGGCGCGGGCGCTTGTCAGTACATGGCGGCGCCCGCACAGGGATTTCAGGGTCTGGATCAGTTCTGCATCGGTCATCGCAGCCGCCTTTCCCTGCTCAGTAAGCCACAGATGGCAGCCAGGTTGCCAGTGCCGGCCACAGGTAGACGAACATCAGGCCGGTCAGCTGCAGCAGTACAAAGGGAATGATGCCCTTGTAGATATGGCCCAGGCGGATCTCCGGCGGGCAGACGCCCTTGAGGTAGAACAGCGCAAAGCCTACCGGCGGCGTCAGGAAGGAGGTCTGCAGCGTCACCGCCACCAGGATCACGAACCACACCAGCGCCGGCTCATCAATGGCGCCGAAACCGGGGATATCCAGCCCCAGCCCGTTCACGATCGGGCGCATCAGCGGCAGAACGATCAGGGTGATCTCGATCCAGTCCAGCACAAATCCCAACAGGAACACGATGAACAGGATCATGAAGACGGTGCCCTCAGGGCCAAAGCCGGTTCCCTGGATCATCTCCTCAATCAGCGCATCACCGCCCAGCTCCCGCAGCACATAGGAGAACACCGTGGCGCCGAGGAAGATCGCAAAGATATAGGCGGTGGTGTTGAAGGTCGCCTTCAGAACATTCACGAGCTTTGCGAGCGTCAGCTTGCGGTAGCCAAGCGCCAGCAGGGTCGCGCCCAGGGCGCCGACGCCGGAGGCCTCGGTCGGGGTGGTGAGGCCCGCGAAGATCGAGCCGAGCACCGCCAGGATCAGCCCAAGCGTCGGCAGCACCGCGATCAGCACGTCCTTGACCGCCGCCCAGTCGGGGCGTTTGGCACCCGCAGGCACCGGGGCCACGTCGCGTTTGATTAGGGCGATCACGAAGATATAGGTGAGGTAGAGCGCGCCGATGATGACGCCGGGGAATACCGCGGCCATGAACAGGTCGCCGACGCTCAGCGCCATCTGGTCGGCCATGATCACCAGCATGATCGAGGGCGGGATCAGGATGCCCAGGGTGCCGGAGGCCGAGACCACGCCGGCCGCCAGCGAAGGTGAATACTTCTGCTCCATCATCGACGGCAGAGACAGCACGCCCAGCAGCACCACCGAGGCGCCGATGATGCCGGTGGAGGCCGCCAGGATGATGCCGATCATGGTGACGGTGATTGCCAGACCGCCGCGCACGGTGCCGAACAAGCGCTGCATCGCCCCCATCAGCCGCTCGGCAACGCCGGATTCATCCAGCATCAGACCCATGAAGATGAACATCGGCAGTGCCACCAGCACCGCGTTCGACATGGTGGCATAGACCCTGTTCACCACTGCGCCCAGGGTCAGGTAATCCAGCCCGGTCAGGGTTTCCTCCAGCCCGGTCCAGTTCATCATGCCGTTGTCGAACAGATAGGCGAGGCCGCAATAGGCCACCCCGACACCGGCCAGCGTCCAAGCCACCGGGAAGCCGGTGAACAAGAGCGCGATGAAGGTGAAGAACATGGCGATGACCAGCTTTTCCTCGGTGGTTTCGACCAGGAAAGTCAGGGCCGTGGCGACAACCGCAAAGCCGATCAGCGCCCAGATCACCAGCCGCAGGCTTTTCCCTGCGCGTTCCTCTGCCGGGCCGGCCAAAAGCGCGTGGGCGTCATGGATAAGGCGGGCCAGCGCCGCCGCCGCGAGCAGCACGAAGCTGAGCGGGATCACCGCCTTCAGCGCCCAGCGGGCGGGCAGGCCGGTGGGGCTGTCGGAGCGTTCGTTCACCCGCCAGCTTTCGTAGAAATAGTCGTAGCCCTGGTCGATCATCAGATAGATGAAGGGCACCAGCAGGGTCAGGATGCCGATCACCTCGATGATCCGCTGGGCGCGGCGGCTCAGCTGCATGTGCAGCACGTCGACCCGCACATGGCTGTCAGTGACCAGCGCGTAAGATATGCCGATCATCGTCACCAGCCCGTAGAAATGCCACTGGATCTCATCGAGCTTGGGATAGTTCTGGTTCAGGAGGTAGCGCAGCGCGACCTGCGAGACGATGGCCAGCACCAGCAGCAAGTTGGCCCACATCACCAGGTTGCCGGTGCCCTTGACCGCGTTGTCGATCCACACCGCCAGCCTTTGCCGGTCCGTGTCGCCGTGCTCAAGGATCTCTTCGTAGCGTTCGATCGGGTCGTCCTGCAGGTGCAGATTCTCGGCCATGGTTTCCTCCTCCGGAACGTGGCGTGCGCGGACGTGAAACCGCCCGTATCAGTCAGGGAAATGACGAAAATCGGGAAAGGCGGGGCGGCGGGAATACGGCCGCCCCGAGGTGCGCAAGCGGGTTACTTGCGCGGGAGGAATGCGTTTTCCTTCCAGACTGCATACCCTTCGCGGAAGGTCTGCATGTCCAGCAACACCTTGCCGAAGAACTGGTCGTTGGTGGCCTCTTCCGCGGCAACCTCGTCCCAGGTGGCGCGGAACAGCTCCAGCATCGCGGCATCCCACTGCTTGATCTGCACGCCGTTGTTTTCGACGTTGTCGATCAGCGCCTCGTGCTGGATTGCCTCGCCTTCGGCAAAGCTGTCGGCCATAGAGGCCTTGCAGGCGTTCTCTATGATCGCCTTGTGCTGCTCGCTGGCTTCGTTCCAGACGTCCTTGTTGACCAGCAGTTCAAACACGGTGGCCTGCTGGTGCCAGCCGGGGAAGTAATTGAATTTGACCAGCTTGTGGAAGCCGAGACGGGCGTCGATCGCGGGCATGGAGAACTCGGTTGCGTCAATCGCGCCCTTCTCCAGCGCCGGGAAGATCTCGCCGCCGGGCAGCAGCGATGTGGCAACGCCCAGCTTCTGCATCACCTTGCCGCCGAGGCCAAAGAAACGCATCTTCAGGCCGTTCAGATCCTCGGCGCTGTTGATCTCCTTGGCAAACCAGCCGGAGGTTTCCGGCGCGATCACGGCGCAGGGCAGCACCTTCACGTTATAGCCCGCCTGGTCGTACATCTCCTGATACAGGGTCATGCCGTTGCCATAGTAGAGCCAGGCCATGTACTCGCCCGCCTCCGGGCCGAATGGCACGGCAGAGAACAGCGGCGCGGCCGGGATCTTGCCCGCCCAGTAGCCGGCGGTGGTGTAGCCCGAGTTGATCTTGCCCGAGGACACCGCGTCGAGGATTTCGAACGGCGGCACCAGCTTGCCGGGCTCATAGACCTTCATCTTGAGGCTGCCGCCGGACATCAGGTCCAGCTGCTCGGCAACCCGCGGGATCGGCGAGCCGAGGCCCGGCAGCGAGGTCGAAAACGCAATCGGGGTTTTCAGCAGCAGCTTGTCCGCAGCCTGCGCGGCGGGGGCCGCCAGCAGCGATGCGGCAACGGCAAGCGAGGTCAGGGTCTTTTTCATGGGGTCTCCTCCGGGTTCAGTCCGGCCGCTCCTCCGGCCGCAGATCCTGCCGCTGGTGCGGCATAACTGGTAAATATTGTTGACCACACAATTCAGTCAATAACTTTATTTACCACTGATGAGGCTTTGCTTGGTCATACAGAGCAGCAGAAAACGCATGATTTTTTGGCCCGGAGAGAGGGGTTTCTAAAATATTCGTTATCTTTCATGCGATTGTACAAAATACCGGCATCCGTATTTCTGGGTACAGCGGCTTGCAGTTTTGCGGGACAGTGGTAAAGTTTCTAAATAACCTCTGTCTTGAGGTTTCCCTGCATTAAAGTGGACGCCATGACCGATATCCGCCCGTTTGACCCCGTTGGACACGAATCAATTGCCGACGCCGTGGTGGAGCAAATCGAGACGATGATCGTCGACGGCATCCTGAAGGAAGGCCGCAAACTGCCCTCCGAGCGGGAGCTGGCAGAGGCGATGGGGGTGTCGCGCCCCAAGCTGCGCGAGGCGCTGCAAACGCTGGAAAGCCGCGGCCTGGTCAATGTCCGCCATGGGGAGGGCACCTTCATTGCGCCGCTTACCGGCCGGGCGATGTCGCCGGCGCTCCTGTCGCTTTACACCCGCCACGGCGGCGCCTTTTACGACTACCTGGAATACCGGCGCGAGCAGGAGGCCTTTGCCAGCCGCCTGGCGGCGATGCGGGCGACCGAATCCGACAAGGCGCGGCTGGCCGAGATCGTCGCCGATATGCAGAAAGCCTGGGAGCAGGACGATCAGGACGCCAGCCAGGAGGCCGACTTCCGCCTACACACCGCGGTGGTCGACGCCAGCCAGAACACCACCCTGATCCACATGATGGCCTCGGTCTATGACCTGACCCGGCAGGGGGTGTTCTATAACCGGGAATTCCTCCGCACGATGGACGGCACCGGGGCGGAGCTGCTGAAACAGCACAAGGAGATTGCCCAGGCGATCATCGACGGCGACCCGGACCGCGCCGAGGCCGCTGCGCGTCGGCACATGGATTTTGTCGAGGAATCCTTCCGCACCGGTCAGGAGCAGCAGGCCCGCGAGATCCGCGCCGCCAAGCGGCGGCAGCTGACCAGATAGGCGGGCATGCAAGGGCGCCTTTGGCCGGGCCGGGCCTCTGCCGCCCTTCCGGCTATTCCGGCAGGCCCGCTTTCAGCATCGCGTCCGCCCAGGATTTGCGCAGCTCGTCATTTCCAAACGCGGTTGAAGCGGTATAGGCGCGGACCGAAAACTGCGGATCTATTGACAGAACGGCCTCGGCTGCTTTTGACGCATTTGCGAGGTCATTGAAGTCCGCGTGGCTCACCGCCAGCCGGATCTGGCACAGGATGCTTCCAGCCATGCGGGTTTCCAGATGCCGGTACACCGTTCGGGCCTGCTCCAGCCGCCCCAGGCCGCGGTAGGCATCGCCGAGATGGGTGAAGTACCAGTCGGGGCAATAGGGGGACAGGCGGATCGCCTTGCGCATGCAGTTCAGGGCGGCGGCGAACTCGCCGCAGCAATTGTGGGTGACGGCCAGAGTGGCGTGCGAGAGGGAAACGCTGGGCTGCAGGGCAATGGCCTGCCGGCCGTGGGCCTTGGCATCCTCGAAGCGCCCCCGGCAGGTGAAAACATAGGCCTGCAGCGCATGGGCGTCAGCTGTTGCATTGTCCCCGGCCAGCAGCTCGTCGCAGAGCGACTGCGCCTCGGTGGAGGCTGCCGCGGGGTCGCTCAGGAAGCCGAAGCGGGCGCCGGACTGCAATGCCCAGCCCAGCCCGATCTTGAGCGAGGAAAAACCGGGATCGAGCGCAATGGCCTGCCGGAACAGGCGGGCGGCTTCCAGGTTGCCTTCCCGGGTGAACTTGTACTGCTCGCTGAGCCCGCGCATCATCAGGTCCCAGGCTTCGAGGTCCGGGGCCTGATCGGCCCAGAGTTTCAGTTCCTGGCCGTGGGTCAGGCTGGCCGCCAGAGCGACGGTGATCTCCCGCGTGATTTCGTCCTGCAGCGCAAAGATGTCGTCGAGCTGCCGGTCATAGCGGTCGGCCCACAGGTGCGCTCCGGTCTGGCATTCAATGAGCTGGCCGGTGATGCGGACCCGCTGGCCGGCCTTGCGCACGCTGCCTTCGAGGACAAAGCGGACCCCAAGCTCCCGCCCCACCTGGCGCACGTCCGGGGACTGCCCCTTGTAGGCAAAAGTGGAGTTGCGCGCCATGACGATGAGCCCGTTGACATGCGACAGGGCAGTGATGATGTCCTCGGTTATGCCGTCCGAAAAATACTCCTGCTCGGGATCGCCGGACATGTTCTGGAACGGCAGCACCGCGATCGACGGCTGGTCCGGCAGCTCCAGCGCTTCGCCGGTCAGGATTTCGTACAGCTCCGGCGACAGGCGGGCAGGGTCGAGATCGATGCTGTAGGCGCTGATGCCGCTTTCGATGTTCTTCAGCTCCTGTTTGCCGAGGCTCCGGAAACTGACCGGCAGTTTGCCGTTCACCTGGCGGTAGACATCTTCCGAGATGCATATGGCGCCCGGCTCTGCCAGGGTTTCCAGCCGTGCGGCGACATTGACGCCGTCGCCGAAGATATCGCTGCCGTCGATGATGATATCGCCCAGGTGGATGCCGGCCCGCAGCTTGATGCGCCGGCTTCCGGAGATGCCGGGTTCGCGCTGCAGCATGGCGCGCTGAATGGCCACGGCGCATTCGGTGGCGTCGACGACGCTTGGGAATTCCGCCAGCAGCCCGTCGCCCATCAGCTTGACGATGCGGCCCTTGAAGGCCCGGATCTGCGGTTTGACCAGTTCGGAGAGCAGGTGCTTCAGCCGCAGCAGCGTGTTCTCTTTATCCCGTCCCATGAGACGGGAGAACCCCACAACATCCGCTGCCAGTATCGCTGCGAGTTTTCGCTCCACCCTTCGCCCTCCCGCCAAGCGACGATACAGGCAACGGCCTGACTGGTCTATGCCGCTGGCGCGCGGCTGGGACCGTTTGAGTTGCGTGAAGGCGCGTTGCCGGCGGCGCTGGTGCCGGCATTTTGCGTCGCTTTCGGGTGCCGGTGTCGTTTCTGGAACAGATGCGCGGCTGAACCTGGGGCTGGCTGGAGGCATGACGCAGAGCTTCATTCCCAAACGCTTTGACCGGCGCGCAACCGGTTGCGATCTGGTGCCGCACTCCTGATGCCGCGCCCCTTGCGGGGCAGTGCAGGTTTCGGATTGCGGGCTGAGGAATGACCCATGACATCATCATCAACTACTGGCGCCGGGCAGGCGCTGCGGCTTGCCATTGATATTGGCGGCACATTCACCGACACCGTGCTGGTGGCGGGGGCAGACAGCATTCTGGCCTCCGCGAAGACCCTGACCACCCACCGGAACCCGGCAGACGGCGCGATGGAAGGCGCGGCGCGGGTGATGGCGCAGGCGGGACGCAGCCTGGGGGAAGTCACCGGTTTCATCCATGGCACCACGCTGGCCACCAATGCGCTGATCGAACGGCGCGGGGCCACGGTGGCAACGGTCACCACAGAAGGATTCCGCGATATTCTGGAGATCGCCTATGAACGGCGCTATTCCCAGTATGACATAAACCTGGAGAAGCCCGACCTGCTGGTGCCGCGGGAGCGCTCGCTGACCATCCGGGAGCGGATGTCGGCGGAGGGCGCAGTGCTGATCCCGATGGAGGACAGCGCGGTTGAGGCGCTGATTGCGGAGCTGGACGCCAGCGGCGCCGATGCGGTGGCGGTCTGCCTGATGCATGCCTATGCCAACCCGGACCATGAGCGGCGGCTGCGGGACATTCTGGCAAAACGGCGGCCCGGGCTGACAGTCTCTATCTCCTCAGAGGTCAGTCCCGAGGCGCGGGAGTTCGACCGGCTCTGCACCACTGTAGCCAATGCCTATATCCAGCCGCTGATGGAGACCTATCTGGCGCGTTTTGCCGAGCGGTTCGCGGCGGAGGGGGTCACTTGCCCGATCCTGATGATGACCGCGGGCGGCGGCATGTGCACCATTCAGACCGCGGCGCGGTTTCCGATCCGGCTGGTGGAAAGCGGCCCGGCGGGCGGCGCCATCCTGGCGGCGCGGATTTCGGCGCAGGCGGGGCTGGATCAGGTGCTGTCCTTTGACGTGGGCGGCACCACCGCCAAGCTGTGCCTGATTGACGGCGCCCGCCCGCAGACTTCGCGCCAGTTTGAGATCGCCCGCGCGGCGCGGTTCATCAAAGGGTCTGGTATGCCGGTGCGGATCCCTGTGATCGAGATGATCGAGATCGGGGCCGGCGGCGGCTCCATTGCCGGGGTGGACCGGCTGGGGCGGCTGACCGTGGGGCCGAAATCGGCAGGGTCCGAACCCGGCCCGGTGGCGTTTGGCCGCGGCGGCACCGAGCCGACGGTGACCGACAGCGACATCACACTGGGCTACATCGTGCCGGACACCTTTGCCGAGGGGCATATCCACATCGGCCCGGAAGCCTCGAAGGAGGCTTTGGCCCGGGTGATCGGCGCCCGGCTGGGGCTGGACGCGGTTGGCGCGGCAGATGGAGTAAGCCGCATCGTTGGAGAAAGCATGGCCAGTGCCGGGCGGATGCATGCGGTGGAGTCGGGTAAGGACCTGGGCCCGCGCACGATGATCGCCTTTGGCGGCAACGGCCCGCTGCATGCGACACGGGTGGCGCGCTCTGCCGGGGTGCCGCGCATCGTGATCCCGCCGAACCCGGGGGTGGGGTCCGCTGTGGGCTTCCTGTTTGCGCCGGTCAGCTTCGAGATCGTGCGCTCGCGCTACTCGCTTTTGGAAACCATGGACATAGGCGGCATCAACGCGCTGTTCGCCCAGATGATCGACGAGGCGCAATCGGTGGTGGTGCAGGGGGCGGGTGATGCCCCGACAGAAATCCAGTGCTCCGCCTTCATGCGCTACAGCGGGCAGGGGCATGAGATCGAGATCCCCCTGCCGGGCCGCGCTCTGACGGCGGAGGATCTTGGTCCGCTGACTACGGCGTTCGAGACGGAGTACGCCAGCCAGTTCTCCCGTCCGGTGCCGGGCATGAAGATCGAGGTCCTGAACTGGGCGGTGCGGGTGGCGACTCCGGATGCGGAGGTGCCTGAGGTACTGCAGACGCCGGAGCTGAGGGATATTGTCCCGGCGGCGTTCCGCCCGGTTGTCTGCGATGTGGAGGGCACAGTGAAACGGGCGGCATTCGTGCCGCGCGCCAGGCTGGAGCCCGGCGACCGCGTCCGCGGTCCGGCACTGATAACTGAACCGCAGACCACCACGCTGGTCTCGGCGGATTTCTCTGCTCACGCGGACGCAATCGGCAACCTTGTCCTGATCCAGGACCAGAAAGGAGGAGCGCAATGACCGCCTTGTCACAGGACTTGTCACCGGCCCGCCTGCAAGTGATGTGGAACCGGCTGCTGGCAGTGGTCGAGGAACAGGGCCAGACCCTGATCCGGGCGGCGTTTTCGCCCATCGTGCGCGAATGCGGCGATATTTCCGCCGGTATCTTCGACGCGCAGGGCCGGATGCTGGCCCAGGCGGTGACCGGCACGCCGGGCCATATCAACACTATGGCTGAGGCGGTGATGCATCTGCGTGAACGCTTCCCGGCTGAAACCATGAAGCCCGGCGATA
This sequence comes from Leisingera sp. McT4-56, assembly GCF_020514995.1. NCBI lineage: Bacteria > Pseudomonadati > Pseudomonadota > Alphaproteobacteria > Rhodobacterales > Roseobacteraceae > Leisingera > Leisingera sp. McT4-56. The sequence continues at coordinate 10,749 of NZ_JAJALF010000026.1, forward strand.
TTTACATGACCAACGACCCCTGGCTGGCCTCCGGGCATCTGAACGATTTCCTCTTGATGATGCCGGTCTTCAAGGGGGGCAGGGTGGTGGGTTACACCTCCTGCACCTCGCATCTGGTGGATCTGGGCGGCCTCGGCATGGGGCCGGAGGGGTCCGACATCTATGATGAAGGGCTGCTGATTCCGCCCTGCAAGCTGGTTGAGGAGGGCGAACCAAATGCGCTGCTCTTGGACATCGTCCGGGCCAATAGCCGCGAGCCGGTGGCAAATGAGGGCGACATCTATGCGCTGATAGCCTGCTGTGAAGCCGGCGCTGCGCGGCTGGCGGGCATGATGGAGGAGTTCGGCATCGGGGATCTGGATGCTCTGGGCGCCTATATCATTGAAACCTCCCGCCGGGGCACAATGCAGGCCATCGCGGAGGTTCCGGAGGGGGTCTATCGCAATGTGCTGAAAATGGACGGCTATGAGAGTGAACTGGAGTTGCATGCCACGCTGACTGTCCGCAAAGACGGCATGCATGTGGATTTCACCGGCACCTCGGGCTGTTCCAGCAAGGGCATCAACGTGCCGCTGAACTATGCCACGGCCTATACGGTCTTTGCTCTGCGCTGCATCGTCGGGCCGGATATCCCCAACAATGCGGGATCGCTGGCGCCCTTCACCGTGGATGGCCCCAAGGGCTGCATTTTGAATGCGCAGCGCCCGGTGCCGGTGGCGATGCGGCATACGCTGGGGCAGGTGACGCCGGACCTGGTGCTGGGCTGCCTGCATCAGGCGCTGCCGGACCGGGTTCCGGCCGAGGGCGCGTCCTGCATGTTCGACCTGCCAATGCGCCACGCGCCGGAGGTGGCCCGCGACGGCGGAAGGGAGTTCGCCATTGAGCCGGTCCACAACGGTGGCACCGGCGCGCGGCCGCATGCGGACGGGTTGTCGGCGACGGCCTATCCCTCTGGGGTCTATGGTTCGCAGGTTGAAATCACCGAGGCGGTGGCGCCGGTCATAATGTGGCGGCGCGAGCTGCGGCCGGACAGCGGCGGTGCAGGCAAATACCGCGGCGGGCTGGGGCAGCGGATTGAGATGACATCGTCGAACGGCGCGCCCTTCGTTGTGTTCCTGTCAGTGGAGCGTCTGAAGTTTCCGGCATTGGGGCGCTTGGGCGGTTTGCCCGGCGCGCCGGGGCGCATCCGGTTCCGTAATGGGGTGCAGGACATTCCGGGCAAGGGCGAGCTGCGGGTGGAGGCAGGGGATTGCCTGATCTTTGAAACCCCGGGCGGCGGCGGTTTCGGCGACCCGGCAGAACGCGATCCGGAGGCGCTGGCGCTGGATGTGCGGCGCGGTCTGGTGACGGAAGAAGGCGCGCGCGCCTATGGGGGCGGCAGATGATCCGCGCGGTGCCGCATGTGGCGGCCATGGCGCCTTATGCGCTGGCGGATCTGGGTGGGGAGGGGACGGTCTCGCTCGCTCAGAATGAAAGTGCGTTCCCGGCCAGCCCGGCGGCACTTGTGGCGGGCCGGGCGGTGCTGGATCAGATGCCGCTGTATCCGGACCCGGAGTGGCCGGATTTGCGCGCCGCGGTGGCAGAGGTGCATGGGCTGGACCCGGACAGGGTGCTGTGCGGTGCGGGCTCAATGGAGCTGATAGGCTGCTTGATCCGTGCCTTTGCCGGGCCGGGTGATCAGGTGCTGGGGACCGAGTTCGGCTATGCCTTCGTGGCGTCTGCCGCGGCGCAGGTGCAGGCACGTTACGTCAAGGCGCGGGAGCGGGAACTGACGGTTTCGGTGGACGATATCCTGGCCGCGGTGACGCCGGAATCCCGGATCGTCTTTGTCTGCAATCCCGGCAATCCGACCGGTACGCTGATCCCCAACAGCGAGATACTGCGCCTGCGCGCAGGCCTGCCGGCGGATGTGCTGCTGGCGGTGGATCAGGCCTATGCCGAGTTTGCCTATGCCGAGTTTGCCGATGCCGGGAACGATCCGGGAGACACCTTCGCGCTGGTGGAGCGCGGCGATACGGTTGTTCTGCGGACACTGTCCAAGGCTTATGGGCTGGCGGGCGCGCGGGCCGGATGGGGGTATTTCCCGCCGGGGATCGCGGGGGAAGTGCGCAAGCTGCTCAATCCCAACAATATCTCCATCCCGTCGCAGGCCATGGCCGCCGCCGCCATGCGGGATCAGGCGCATATGCGGGATGTGGTGGCCAAGACCGCCGTGATCCGCGACCGCTTTGCTGCGGATTGCCGTGCGCTGGGGGTGGAGGTGCCGCAAAGCCATACCAATTTCGTGCTGATCCGCTTTGCCTCAGCGCAGCAGGCGGTTGCGGCGGATGTGGCGCTGCGGGCTGAAAAACTTCTGATGCGCGGGATGGGCGGTTATGGCCTGGGTGATTGCCTGCGCGCCACCATTTGCAGCCAGGCGGTGATGGACCGTGCGATGGACGTGCTGAAAGGAGTGCTGGCATGAAACATGAAACCCGCACCCGCGCAAAGATCGGCGTGCTGGTGCCCTTCACCAACACCAATCTTGAGGCCGACATGATACTGATGCGCTGCCCGGACACCACGGTGCATTTCCAGCGCCTGGGCGGTTATGACGTGGAGGAAATCCCCGGTTCCGACCAGATGGCCGGGCTGGGGGCCTCTGACATCAGCCACGATCTGAGGATGATTGCCGGCGTCCGGCCTGACGTTGTGCTGTACGGCTGCACCTCGGCCACGCTGACCCATGGCCCGGGCTTTGACGCTGAGCTGGCGGCGCAGATCAAGGCGGCGTCCGGTGCCGTCTCCCTGACCGCGGCGGGTTCGCTGGTGGCGGGCATCAAGGCCGTTGCAGCCGCCAGGGTTGGATTTTCCTCCCCCTACCTGGGGGAGATCAACACGCAGGCAGTGGAGTTTCTGGCGCAAAACGGGATTGATACCGTCCGCTGCGCTGATGTGGGCCGTGAGCTGGGCAACTATGGCCAGGGGGAGCTGACTCCGGACGAGGTCTTTGACCTCGCCTGCCGGGCCGACCATCCGGAGGCGGAGGCCATCGTGCTCAGCTGCACCGACATGCGCGCGGTCGAGGCGGTGGAGCGGATCGAGGCGCATCTGGGCAAGCCGGTTGTCACTTCCAACCAGGCGATGATGTTCTGCCTGATGCGGGCGCTGAACCTGCCGCGTCATGGCAGCCTGCCGGGACGGCTGTTTGATCTGCTGTAGAGGGCAGAGGGCCGGGCGTTACGCAAGCAGGTCCCTGATCCCGTAACAGGTGTAGGCAAGCGGCAGGCCGCGGCGGCGGAAACCCGGGAAGGGGAACGCGGCAGGCTGCGCCTGCATGAGCTGCGGCAATGGAGAGCTGCAGGGCTTGCCGGCCGCAATTCCTGCCAGCAGCCGGCCGGTATAGGTTGCCATGGCGACGCCGCCGCCGTGATAACCGAACCCGGTCCAGGCGCGCCGCCAGCCTCCGATCTGCCCGGCATAGGGGGTGAGGCCGCGGGTCAGGCAGACTAGGCCGCTCCAGTGATACGCGGTTTCCGCCTGGGCCAGGGCCGGGAACATCGCTTCGAAACCGCGGCGAATCCGGCGCCGCATCTGATGCGTGGAGCCGGGGGTGATGTTGCTGGTGCCGCGCATCCCGAACAGCACCCGGTTGTCCGGAAGCAGGCGGAAGTAATGCAGCAGGTTGCGGGTGTCATAGGCAATCCGCCGGGAGGTCCAGCCCTGCGCCTGTGTCTCGGCTTCGGTCAGGGGCCGCGTCACCATGATATGCGACACCACCGGCAGGTAGCGCCCGCGCAGCCAGTCCGGCAGGTTGTCGCTGCTGTAGCCGTTGCTGGCGACGACCAGCCGGTCCGCTGTGATACGGCCCGACGGCGTTTCGACGGCGTAGGTGCCGTCCGGCTGCTCCTGCACAGAGTGCGCCGGGGTATTGCCGTGGATTGTGGCGCCGGCCTGCTGCGCCAGGTGGGCCAGTCCGGCGGCGTATTTGCCCGGGTTCAGGCCAAAGCCCACGGGCAACAGAAACCCGCCGTGGAACCCGTCACCGTGCAGGCCCTCCTGCCGCATTTCCGCGGCTGACAGCACCGGGCAATCCACCCCGGCATAGCGGCTGAGGCGCGCGGCCATGTCCGGCAGGGCGCGGGCCGCGCGGGCGCTGTGGGCCAGGCAGTATTCGCCGTCCTCCTGCACATCGGCCGCGATGCTGCCGGTGGAAGTGAGGTCGCGGACCAAGGCGATGGCTTCTTTCTGGGCGCTGTAGAAGGCACGCAGATCGTCTTCGCCGAAGCGGCGGATGATGGCGCTGTCGCCCAGCTTGGCGCCGCCGAAGCCGCAGAAGCCGGCATTGCGCCCCGACGCACCCCAGCCGGGCTGGGCAGCGTCGATCACCAGCGGCACCTCGCCGTGATCGCGGGCCAGATGCAGCGCGGCGCTGAGTCCGGTGTAGCCCGCGCCGATAATGGCCACGCCCGTGCGCCGGTCGCCGTCGAGCGCCGGATAGGCAGGGGCGGCAGTCAGCGTGGCGTCCCAGTAGCTGCCGACCGGGATTTCCGTGTCGTAGGCGTGGGCGTTGTAGATTCGGCGGAGAGTTTTCATGGCGCTGGTCCGTTCCGTCAGCCCCGTCAGGGCGCTGCAATCACCTTGGTTTCGAGGAATTCGAGAATGCCTTCGCGGCTGCCCTCGCGCCCGATGCCCGACATCTTGACCCCGCCGAAGGGGGAACCCGCAGCAAGGAAGGCACCGTTCACATTGACCATGCCCGAGTGCAGTGCACGGGCAACGCGGCCTGCGCGGGCGCTGTCGCCGGTCTGCACATAGGCCGACAGGCCGTAGGGCGTGTCATTGGCGATGGCAATGGCCTCTTCCTCGTTGCCGAAGGGGATCATCACCAGCACCGGGCCGAAAATCTCCTCCTGCGCGATGCGCATTGCGTTGTTCACGTCAGCGAAAACTGTGGGTTTGGCGTAGTAACCGGTCTCGAAGCCGTCCGGTTTGCCCGGCCCGCCGGCCACCAGCCGCGCGCCTTCGGCGATGCCGGCCTCGATCATCTCCTGCACGCGGGCGTATTGCTGAGCGCTGGACAGCGGCCCCATGTGATCGCCCGGTTCTGCCGGATTGCCGACGGTCATTTGCGGGCATTTCGCCTGCGCCAGCTCCACCGCGCGGCCGTAAACGCTGCGCTCGACCAGCATCCGGGTGGCGGCATCGCAGCTTTGGCCGGTGTTGATGAAACAAGCCTCCACCCCTTCGGCGATGGCGGTTTCCAGATCGCAGTCGGCAAAGACCAGGTTCGGGGACTTGCCGCCAAGCTCCAGCGCTACCTTCTTGATGGTTTCGGCGGCATCGCGGGTCACCGCGACGCCGCCGCGGGTGGAGCCGGTGAAGGACATCATGGCGACATCCGGGTGGCGCGACAGCGCGGCGCCAACCACCGGGCCTTCGCCGTGGACGAGGTTGAAGACGCCCGCGGGCACGCCGGCCTCGTGCAGCACTTCGGCATAGAGGATCGCCGACAGCGGTGTCAGCTCGGAGGGTTTCAGCACCATAGTGCAGCCCGCAGCTAGGGCAGGGCCGACCTTCAGCACGATCTGGTTGATCGGCCAGTTCCAGGGCGTGATCAGCCCGCAGACGCCAGCCGGCATCCGCACCAGCGTGTCGCCATTGGGCAGGGTTTCCTCGAAATCGAGCGCTTTCAGGTCGGCGATGATGGCCTCCAGGTGGTCGATGCCAACCTGCGCCTGCATCTCGCGCGACATGGTGATCGGGGCACCCATCTCCAGCGAGATGGCTTTTGCGAAATCATCAATACGGGAGGTGTAGACCTCCAGAACCCTTTCAAGGAGCGCAATGCGGTCCTCGCGGCTGGTGGCGGCAAAACCGGGCAGCGCGGCCTTGGCTGCGGCCACGGCGGCGTTGACGTCTGCTTCGCTGCCAAGCGCCAGGCGGCCGAGGGACTGTTCCGTGGCAGGGTTGATCACATCCGCTGAGGCGCTGCCGCGGGGGGCGGTCCAGCGGCCGCCGATATAGAACTGGGACATGTTGTACTGCATTGCCGTATCCATTTAGGTTTGAGGGCGGGTCATGCGGCGGCGGCCGCCGCGCGGTGTTCCTGCTGCCGGCGCCGTTCCTGCCGGCGGTTGACCAGCGAGGCGGTGATGACGCCGGCGGTGACGATGCCGATCAGCATGGTCGAAAGCGCGTTGATCTCGGGCGAGACGCCCAGCCGGACGGAAGAATAGAGCTTCATCGGCAGGGTGGTGGAGCCGGGGCCGGAGGTGAAGGTGGCGATCACCAAGTCATCGAGCGACAGGGTGAACGAGAGCAGCCAGGCCGAGATCACCGCCGGTGCGATCACCGGCAGGGTCACCTGGCGGAAGGCCGAGAACGGGGTGCAGCCGAGGTCCAGCGCCGCATCCTCCAGCGACCGGTCGAAGCTGGCCAGGCGGGACGAGACCACCACCGAGGCATAGCACATGGCAAAAGTCGCATGGGCGATGGTGATGGTCCAGAAGCCGCGGTCAAGGCCGATAGCGACGAACAGCAGGAGGAGCGACAGGCCGGTCACAACCTCCGGCATCACCAAAGGCGCGAAGATCATGCCGGAAAACAGCGTGCGGCCCGGAAAGGATCCCGCGCGCACCATGACAACCGCGCTGAGCGTGCCCAGAACCGTGGCCAGCGTGGCGGAGACAAAGGCGATGCGCAGGGTGATCCAGGCGGCCTCCAGATAGGCGTCGTTGTTCAGCACGATGCCGTACCATTTGGTGCTGAAGCCGCCCCAGACGGTGACCAGGCGGGAGTCGTTGAAGGAGTAGATCACCACCAGCAGGAGCGGCAGGTAGAGGAAGGCCAGGCCGAAGGTCAGCGAGGTCAGGTTGAACATGTTGAAGCGGCGGATCATCCCAGTTCCTCCTGATGTTTCTGCTGGTGGCGCTGGAACAGCACGATGGGCACGATCAGAATGGTCAGCAGCACGATGGCCACCGCCGCCGCCACGCCCCAGTCGCGGTTGGAGAAGAACTCCAGCCACAGGGTCTTGCCGATCATCAGCGTGCTGGAGCCGCCCAGCAGGTCGGGGATCACGAATTCGCCGATCGCCGGGATGAAGACCAGGAAGCAGCCTGCGACCACCCCCGGCAGCGACAGCGGCAGGGTGATCTGGCGGAAGGCGGCCAGGGCGCCGCAGCCGAGGTCCTCGGCGGCTTCCAGGAGCTTACCGTCGATCCGTTCCAGCGAGGCATAAAGCGGCAGGATCATGAAAGGCAGGTAGGAATAGACGATGCCGATATAGACCGCGAGTTCGGTGTGCATGATTGCCAACGGCTGGTCGATGATGCCGAGCTTCATCAGCGCGAGGTTCAGGAAGCCCTCGTTCTTGAGGATGCCGATCCAGGCGTAGATGCGGATCAGGAAGCTGGTCCAAAACGGCAGGATTACCAGCAGCAGCAGCGTCTTGCGCCAGTCCCGCGGCGCCTTGGCCATGGCATAGGCCACCGGGTAGCCGATCAGCAGGGTGAGCAGGGTTGCGATGGCGGCGACCTTGACGCTGTTGAGGTAGGCCTTGAGGTAGATGCCGTCCTCGGCCAGCCAGAGGAAATTCTCGAAATCGAGTTGCGCGAAGGAGGCGCGCAGGCCTGCAAACCCCTCATCGAGGCTGAATGTCGGGGCATAGGGCGGGCTGGCGGTGACGGAATCCGACAGCGCGATCTTGATGACGATCAGGAAGGGCACTAGGAAGAACAGCCCCAGCCACAGGTAGGGCGTCAGGATCAAAAGTTTGCGGGGTGTGCGCATGGAACTGCCCTCACTCGTCGACCAGCACGCAGGCGCCTGCGCGCCAGCTGAGCCAGACCCGGTCGTTCCAGTCGATTTCGCGGCGCGAGGTCAGGAGCCGGTTGGCCTCCTGCGCGCGGATCAGCATGCCGCCGTCTAGCCGCACCAGGAAGGTGGAGGCGCTGCCGGTGTAGGAAATCTCCTCGACCGTGCCCTCAACCATGTTCACGTTGGGGGCTTCCGCAGGCCGGTCTTTGGTGACGTGGATCTTCTCGGGACGCAGCACCAGCGTCTTGCGGGCGCCGGGGGTCAGCACATCCTCGGGCTGGGGGCGGATCGCCAGCCGGGTGCCGCCATCCCAGCGGGCCAGCGCCAGGCCGCCGTCCATGCCAGCGAGCTCAACATTGATCAGGTTCACGTTTCCAATGAAATCAGCAACATAGCTGGACGCCGGATGTTCGTAGATCCGTGCGGGGGTGTCGGTTTGCAGCAGTTTGCCCGCCTTCATCACCGCGATGCGCGAGGAGACGGTCATTGCCTCGTCCTGGTCATGGGTGACAATGATGAAGGTGAGGCCCAGCCGGTCCTGCACGTCCATCAGCTGGAACTGGGTTTCTTCGCGCAGCTTTTTGTCAAGCGCGCCCAGCGGCTCGTCCAGCAGCAGCACCTTGGGCTTTTTGGCCAGGGAGCGCGCCAGCGCCACCCGCTGCATCTGGCCGCCTGACAGCTGGTGCGGCTTGCGGTCCGCATAGCCTTCGAGCTGCACCAGCGCCAGCATTTCATCGACCCGGTCCTGGATGTCGCGTTTCCTCCAGCGCTCCTGCTTGAGCCCGAAGCCGATGTTTTTTGCCACCGACATATGCGGAAACAGCGCGTAGGACTGGAACATCATATTGATCGGGCGCCGGTTCGCCGGGATTCCGGTCAGGTCCTGGCCGTCCAGCAGGATGCGGCCCGAGGTCACTTCCTCAAACCCGGCCAGCAGCCGCATCATCGTGGTCTTGCCGCAGCCGGAGGGGCCGAGGAGCGAGAAGAACTCGCGTTCCCGGATCTCCAGGTTAAGATCCGAGATCGCGGTGAAGCTGCCAAAGGTCTTGGTCACATTCTCAAAGCGGATCAAGGGCGGGCGGGCTGGTTCCAGCGGACTGGCGGGTTCGGCCCGGGCGGCGGCACTGGCCGGATCATGGAAGTTCATTGGTACAGGCTCCCCAGTTGCAAGTCCCTGCCGCGGTGTGAGCGGGCGCTACGACAGGGCAATTGATGCGCGGCCCGCAGGCCGCAGCAGGGCTGGAATGGCGCGGCCCGGAAGCCGCGCCGGGGCTTACTGGCCGGTGCGGACCTTGGACCAGGTGCGGGTGTACAGGCGCTCTGTCTTGCGGTCCTGCAGCACCGGGGTGGTCAGCATCTCCATCGTCGCCTCAGTCGGATAGACGGCGGGATTGCCGGTCAGCTCCGGGTCGATTTCGGCCTGGGCGGTGAGATTGGCGCTGCCGTAGCGGATAAAGTTGGCGTTCTGCGCCGACACCGAAGGCTGCAGCAGGTAGTTCAGAAAGGCATGGGCCTCTTCCACGTTCCGGGCATCAGCCAGGATGGCCAGGCCGTCAAAGTCCAGCAGGGTGCCTTCCTCCGGGATGATGTATTCCAGATCGACGCCATTGCCGGCCTCCTTGGCGCCATCGGCGGCCCAATAGGCGTCGCCGCTCCAGGTCAGGCCGAGGCAGGCATCACCGTCGGACAGGGCTCCGATCATGGCGTCGGTGGAAATCTGGGCAATATTGTCCCGGATGGCGCCGATATGCGCCCCGGCGGCGGTGATCTGATCCTTGTCGCTGGTGTTCGGGTCCTGGCCCATGTCGATCAGCGCCGCACCGATCACGTCGATGGGCGAGTCCACGATCATCACGCTGCAATCGGACAGCTTGGCGGAAATCTCCGGATCAAACAGCAGGTCCCAGGATTTGGGATGGTCCGCACCCAGCCGCTCGGCCAGCTTGCCAGTGTTGTAGGCGATGCCGAAGGTCCACCAGTTGTAGGGCACCAGGTATTCATTGCCGGGATCGAAGGTCTCGATCAGCCCGGCGATTTTGGGCCAGACGTGCTGCAGGTTGGGGATCTTGGACTTGTCGATCTTTTGCAGCACCCCGGCGGATATCAGCCGCGCGGTGCCGGTGGAGGAGGGGACGATGATGTCATAGCCGGAGCTGCCCGCCAGCACCTTGGTTTCCAGCATCGCGTTGGAATCATAGGTGTCATAGGTGACATCGATGCCGGTTTCCGCCTCGAACGCCTCGATGATCGCGGGGTCCAGGTAGTCGCTCCAGTTGTAGATCACCAGTTCGCCTTCTGCCGCAGCGGCGGCGCCCCAGATGGCGGCGGTTGCGGCCAGCAGGCTGGTTGTCAGCTTGGATTTCATGGTTCCCTCCCGTGTAGGATTTCTGTTTGCTTCTCTTTTGGGATGCGGGCCTCAGGCCCGCTCCGCTTCCAGTTCCAGCCCCTGGCCCAGCAGTTCGCGGGTGGCGCGCTCAACGCCTTCGGTCAGAATGTCGAACATGGTGTCGATCTGCGCTTCGGTGATCACCAGCGGCGGCGAGAAGATCGCCATGCTGCCGTAGGGGCGGACCATCAGCCCCAGTTCCTGGCAGCGGGCGTCGATGACCGCGCCGATGGTGGCGTCGATCTCGGCGCTGGCCTGGCCGTCGCGGGTCAGCGAGCATTCGATGCAGCCCACCAGCCCCATGCCGCGCACATCCGCGATCAGCGGCAGCTCCAGCATCTGATGCAGGCGCTTCTGGAAATGCGGCGTCACCTTGCGGACATGTTCCAGAATGCCGTCGCGCTCGAAGATCTCGATGTTCTTGAGGCCTGCAGCGGCGCAGACCGGATGGCCGGAATAGGTGTAGCCGCTGGTGAAATAGACGTCCTTGGAGACATCGCCCTCGATGTCCTGGAACAGCCGGTCGGAGAAAATCGCGGCGCCCATCGGCGCATAGCCCGAGGTCAGCCCCTTGGCGCAGGTGATGATGTCGGGGGTGATGCCGAACAATTCCTCGGAGGCGAACCAGTGGCCGAGGCGGCCGAAACCGGTGACGACCTCATCCGAGATGTAGAGAACGTCATGCTTGCGGCAGATTTCCAGGCAGCGGCTGTGATAGCCCGCGGGCGGCACGATCACGCCGCCGGAGCCCAGCACCGGCTCCGCGATGAAGGCGGCGACATTGTCCGCGCCCAATTCCAAAATGGCGTTTTCCAGATCCGCCACCTTTTCATCCACGAAGGCATCGATGCTCATGCCCGTGGTGCGGCGGAAGGCGTTCACGTCCGGCAGGAAATGCGGGATGGACTGGTCGGTATCGAACCACTGGCGCTCGCTTGGCTTGCCGCTGAGCGAGGCGGTCAGATAGGTGCCGCCGTGATAGGCATGCGCCCGGGTGATGATCCGCTTCTTTGACGGCTTGCCCAGCAGGTTGTTGCGGAAGTGGACAAAGCGGATGGCGGTGTCCACCGCGGTGGAGCCGCCGGTGGTGAAGTAGACCCGGTTGAGGTCGCCCGGTGCGCGTTCGGCGATGGCATGGGCGAATTCCGCGCTGACGGATGTGGCCTCGCTGAAGGGCGAGCAATAGGCCATCTTGCGGGCCTGCGCCGCCATTGCATCGGCGATTTCCGTGTTGCCGTAGCCCAGCTGCATGCACCACATGCCGCCGGGGCCGTCGATCACCTTGTTGCCGTGTTCGTCGTAGACATAGATGCCTTCGGCGTACTCGCTGAACGTCCTGTCGGCTTTTCCGGCACCCTGGACTTCCAGCCCTTCCCACGGATGGAAGTAATTCTCCTTGTCCCAGGTTTTGAAGTTTTCGAAGTCGTTTCCAAGTTTGGTCATCTCGGCCCTCTGTCCGGAGTGTTGCTATCATGAATGAACGTTCATACATTATGCTTAAGTGAATGATCGTTCATTGTCGATGGAAATCTGTTGCAATCGCGGGCATGGTGCTGGAAAGGCAGCGGGCCGGTGGCAAGGAAAAGAGGGGCGGGCAGATGGCAAGTGCCGAAGAAGCAAAGAAAAAGCGGAAGGTGGACAAGGACCTGCACCGGGAGGTTTTGTTGGAAGCTACTGCCAGCGTAATCCTCCGGCACGGCGTGAGCGGCGCCACGATCAGCCGTATTCAGGAGGAATCCGGGCTGTCGCGCGGCATGATCAACCTGCATTTTCAGTCCAAGGACAATCTGATTCGCGAACTCGCCATCCACATGACGCGGCAGTACAATGACGCCTGGCAGAGCTTCACCAGCCAGGCCGCCGCAGGGGTCAGCACGCCGGAAGATGCCGCCGCCCGCCTGCAGGCGCTGTTTGAAACGGATTTTTCAGAAGCGGTGCTGAACAAGCGCAGCGCCCGGCTGACCTTTGCCTTCCGCGCCGAACCGGATCTGCAGGCGCTGGGGCCCGGTTATATCGAAACCCGCGGAACCGCCCTGCATGACCATGTGCGCAGCTGCTGCCGGGTGCTGTGCGAAGCCTGCGGCACCTGGGGCGACCCCGAGAAAGTGGCCATGGCCATGATGTCCCTGCTGGAGGGGCTGTGGACCGATTTTCACGCCCATCCGGACGAGTTCAGCCGGGAAGGCGCGGTGGAAATCTGCCGGACCACGGCCCGGGCTTTTTTCCCGGGCTATTTCTGACCCGCATGTGAACGGAAACGGCTTCTAAAGCAGCCATGGCGCGGACCTGCCATCCGCGACCGCAAGCCCGGGCGGTGCATTGCACTCTAACTGCCAAAGACTCATAAGTTTGCACACCCGTTCGATTCGCATCGACGTGGCGCCGCAAAAAAATCAGTTATTAATCAACTACTTGAAGATTCCTATTCTGCTCACTGAGGCAAAAGCATGCACAGCAAACACATAAGCATGCACACCCTTGGCCAAGAAAAAGGGCCCGCGAATGCGAGCCCCCGGTGCAGTCTTTGATTTCACCGCATCTGCTGTGTCTTGTTGATTATCCCTAGGAGCTTCGCCCTCTCGAAGATATCCCGATAGTCCGGCGCTGTGAAGGGGGATAGGCCTTTGTACGAAGTCCGAAGTTCTGTTCGCACCTGCAGCAGCAGCTTCTAAGTGACACAGCAGATTTCACGAGAACGGACATTCCACGCTGCGCTGGAGAGAGCAATTCTAACTGTCTTCACTTTAGTCTGGCTGCGCTGGCAAGCAGCGTTTACGAAGTGGACTTCGGCTAAATCAATCTTGCTCGTCCGGAAAATACCCATAGCGCGGATGGGGTATCGACAGCTCCAATTCACAGGCACATTGTGTTGCTTCGGCGAACTCTGCGTCTTGAGCGGCTTTGAATCCTGCCTCGTATTTCCCCACTCCTTGTTTGGATCGCAAAGAAAGGCGGAACGTATTGCCCACGGTAGTTGACTGCGGTAGCCGCGGGTTCCGGAGTTTCTTCAAATCGTGCCCAAGGTTCTGGGAACAGCATACCGTTCTCTTCAGGGCGCTTGCCTGGACTGCGCCCGCGTTCAACTGGCGCAGCCCGTTTGGCCTTTGGGTCAATCAAAAACCGAAGCGATCTGATCGACACTCACGCCTTCCTTGATCTCACGCAGCCTTGCATAGATCAGTGCAACGGAAACGCCGCTCAGGCCGGCACCCAGAGTCGAAGGAATGAGATAGGCAAGCGCCGCTACGAGCTGTCCCGACTCAACGGTGAGGCCTGCCGCAAAGGCCGCAATATAGTTAAAAATACCGATGCAAATCCCGATCAGGATCAGCACGCCGAGAATCGGCCAGCGGTAGTCTTTGGTAAGATCCGCGCTGCGCCCAAGGCCACCGAAACCGACACGCTCAATCACAACCGCAGGCGTAATCACGGAAAATACGGCATAGACATAAAGACCGGGAATGATCAGCGCGATACTCGCAACCGCCACCATCACACCCGCAATCAGGGAGAGAATGGCAATCGGAACAGCAGCCCGGATGGCCGGGGACACATAGCGGCCAAGCTGGATCGTCCGCCCGAGTTTTGCATCATAAGCCAGCTGGACAAGCAGTGCGGCCGTCAAGCTGTAAAATGCAATTTGCAGCACTAGCGCCATTACCCAAAGCCCAACACCAAATGACGTGCTGAAGTCCGGCAGGGCGGTACCGAACACCACATCTACGCCGATCATCGCACCGCTGGCGAGCAGGCTCAGCAGGCTCGGCACCAAGGCCATGAGAGTGACCGGAACGAGGTGTTTAAAAAAGATCGAAAAACTCTCTCCCACAATGGCGCCGACGCCAAGCGACATCCGGCCATCAATATCAGCTGTACTCGACATAATAATCCTTCATTGTTGTTTTAGTCATTCACTGAGTGCGTGCCACTGGGCCGACACACGCAACAGTTTAATGATGTCATAATTGAAGCCGGAAAGGGCAATCCGCAAGTCCGTTGCGTGGCAAAGTAAAGGCATCGGCGGTCCGGCTTCAGGACGGAGCGCCTTTTGCGGTATAATGTTTGTCCTTGCGCTTCTCGCCAAACAGCTGACGCTGTTCCAGATGGGCGCGTTGCGCATTGTAGAATGCCCTCAGAAACTCCAGCCTCTGGGCCGCGGGCACCTTGTTGGCATAGCCGATCTTTTGCCGAATCTTTTCAACCACAGCTTCAATGGTGGCGTCCTGTTTCAGGTTGCGCCCCCGTTCGGCACTCGCCTCTTGCGCGCGCAGGAGGGTTTCCAGGGTCTGCAGCTCAAAAGCGCCGTAGTGGTCAAGCTGGTGAGCCAGAAACACAAACCCCTCTTTGCGGCTGGTGCGGGGAGCGGGATTTCCGGCTAGATCCTGCAGCAAAACTGGCACCGGCTGATGGATGACATGGGTGCCTGCCATCAGGTCGCCCAGCCGTTGCCGGTACCGGTTGCAAAGCGGCACCATCAGCCCTGCGGCGATCCAGCCAAGAGCCAGCCCCGAGGCCAGCGGAGTTGCCGCATCAAGCGTCAGCAGCAAGGTTGCAGGCAGAAAAATTTCGGCTTCCTTCATCAGGTTGCGCAGCACCAGCGCATGGGTGCTGAGCGATTTACCGTCGTGCGAAATGACTTTGATTTTCATCAGCCGCTTGCCAACTGTCTGGCCATTCCAGGCAAGCTCGGCCAAGACGTAATAAGGCACCCGGATGATGAAGAACATCAGGCTCCCGATGGCCATAAGCGTTTCCGGGGCGCTGAAGCCCAGGGATGCAACAAGGATCAACAGGCAAACTGCAGCAACCAGGGTAAGGATGACATCCGTGATCTGCGCGGCCAGCCGCACTCCCAGCCCGGCCACTTCCAGCTTGAGGGGCACGCCCTCGGGTGGCACCAGCTCTCCTGCCGGGAGGGTGGCTCTGCTGTTCTTCCGCCACCGCAACTTCATGGGCGCGTCCTTCCGCCCAGGGTAAACCAAGCAAGCCAGCACAGGCCTATCCCCCAACCAAGCGCATAGCGTGCGACCATGTCTTGGACGAGCTGTCTGCCGACCCCCTCCAGAAGAGCGGCGGCGACCAGCATGACCGCGGCCACCAGCGCCAGTTTGGCGGCATCCCGCCCGGCGTGGTACAGAGCCAGTCTACGGGTTCGGTCACCGGGAAACAAAACCGCCGCGCCCAATTGCAGCCCGCCGCCGCATGCAATGCAAATCGCGGAAATTTCGGTGACACCGTGGATGGACAGCCAGCCGCCTAGGTCAGCGCCCAGTCCGCGCTCCGCATGCAGGGCATAGAAAGCGCCCAGCACCAAGCCGTTGTAGAACGTCAGAAGGATTGCCGGGGCGCAAAGGAACACCCCTAGCCCGAAGACAAAAATGGCAATGCGGGTGTTGTGCGAGAACAGGGTTGTTGCAAAGGCACCCAGGCCGGAGGCCGACGGGTCCTCGTCATAAATCACCCGGCGCAGCTCCTCAGTGGTCGAGGACGGGCTGCGGCCGTCGGCAAGCTCCGGCGGCAAGAAAACATGGTACCAGGAGGGGTTCTCCAGATACAGCTGATAGCCGGCCAGCACCCCCATCCCCATACACAGAAAGCCGATGGCAATGAACAGCCACGACCTGCGCATCGCTTGTGGTGCGCCTTGGGTAAAGAACTTGCGGAACAGCCCGCCCAGCCGTTCCTGCGGCGCGTAGACCGACAGGTAGGCCCGGGCGGTCAGCGCCTCCAAGTAATTCAGCAGCCCCTTGTCCAGCGAGATTTCCCGGGCAATCGCCAGCGAAGTCGAGGCCTGCCGGTAGAGCGCAGCAAGATCGCGCGCTTCGGAAAATTCCATCCGCTGCAGGCCGTCGCGCTCAGCCCGGGCGACCAGCGCTTCGAGCCGCTGCCAACCGGCTTCGCGTTCTTTCCGGAACCGGGCTGAACGGATGAGATCGGCTTCGGACATCAGATCATCTCCCGTGCCTTGATTTCCAGATATGTAGAGATCAGCCTGCCTGTGACGGTTTCTGGCGTGGCATCCAGCACCGTGATGCCCAACCGGGCCAGCCGTTCAAGCACCAGTCGGCGTTCGCTGATCGCCTGGTTCGCTGCCACCAGGAGGGCAACGCCATCTAGATCCTCGGGCGGGGTCTCCACCAGGGTACCGGCTGCCGGGTCGCGGATGGCGACAAAGATCAGCAGATGCCGCTTGGACAGAATGGCCAGGTTTTCCACCAGCAGCTCAGCGGAGGTCGTGTCGATGAAGTCAGTGAAAACGATGATCAGGCTGCGTTTTGGGGTGCGCGCATTCAGTTCGGTCAGTGCAAGGGTATGATTGGTCTCTTGCCCGGAATAGGTCAGTCCGGCGCTCCAGCTGCGCAGCCGTGCAAAGCCCTGACGCCCCTGCGTCGGCGCCACAAAGGAACGCGGCCGGACGTCATAGGCATAATAACCTACCTGGTCGCCGCCGATGGCCGCCGCCCAGGCCACTGCAAGTGCCGAGGTCACCGCGTGGTCAATTTTGGGAAGGCCGGCGATCTCCTCGCGCATCAGGTAGCCGTTGTCGAGTGCCACGATCACGTGGTGGTTGCGCTCAGCGCGCAGTTCCCGGGCAACCAGTGACCGGCGTTTGGCCGACCGTTTCCAGTCGATGGATTTGACGTCCATGCCCTGAACGAAATCGCGAAGCTGGTGAAACTCCGAGCCCTCGCCGATCGCCCGGTTTTCCTTGACCCCGTAGAGGGCTGATTGCACCGTTGTGGCGATCTCCCCCGACTGCACCAACCTGATGTTGGGGACCACCCGCACCTCAAGGTCGAATTCTAGCCGCGGCACAAACTCAAACAGTTTCAGCCGCGACATCCAGCGCAGCCAGATGTACTCAAAGGCCCAGACCCCGCGCTGCACGCCGCGGTAGGCGGTTTCAGCGATGCCGGTGCCGTCTGCTTGCGGCACAAAGGTGATTTCGGCGGCGCCGCTCAAGCCCTCGGGCCAAGCCAGTTGCGCCCGCAGGCCGGCAGGCATCCGGGGGATTTTCAGCTTTAGCGTCTTGCTCTCACCGATGAAAATCTCCGTTGCCATGCCGTAGCTGAGCTGTTTCCTGCGCGAGAAGGACAGCAGCAAATCAGCCGCAGCAAGAATTGCAAGCAGCCCCCAGGGTGCTAGCGCGATCTCGCGCTGACCATTGGCAAAGACGATACTCAGCATCGACACCAGCAGTGCAATGCAGGAGGCAATCAGAAGTCGGGGCGAAGGGCGGATCAGCGGGGGGCCTCGATCTGGTTGAGGATGTTTTCAAGCACCATAGCGGAACTGCGGCCTTCGATCTCGGCCGACGGCCCCAGAACAACGCGGTGGCGCAGCGCCGGGACAAACAGCCGCTTGACGTCGTCGGGGATGGCAAAATCGCGCCCGCTCAGTCCCGCCAGCGATCGGGTCGCCGCCGCCAGTGCATCGGCGGCCCGGGTCGATGCGCCAAAGGCAATCTCGGAGCTTTCCCGCGTGGCACGGACCAAGCGCAGGATATAGGCTAGGATATCGTCGTCCAGAATGATCCCGTCAATCAACGCCCGGCTGTCGGCCAGGGCCTGAGCATCGAGGGTTTTTGCCAGGCCGCTGGTCTCCATCCCGGATTCCATTGGCGCCCCGGCGTGCTGGCGTAGAATGGCCATTTCGACGCTCTCCGGCGGGAAATCGATCACCAGCTTGAACAGGAAGCGGTCCAGCTGCGCTTCGGGCAGAGGGTAGGTCCCTTGCTGCTCGATCGGGTTCTGGGTTGCGACAACGATGAATTCGCGGCCCAGCGAATGGTCGGTGCCATCAATGCTGACGGTGCGTTCGTTCATCGCCTGCAGCAGGGCCGCTTGGGTCTTGGGAGGAGCCCGGTTTATTTCATCCGCCAGCAGAACCTGAGTAAAGACCGGCCCCTGGGTTAGTACAAACTCATTGGTCTGGAAGTTGAAGATTGAGGTGCCCAGGACGTCGCCTGGCATCAGGTCGGGCGTGAACTGGATGCGCCCGAACTCCAGGTCCATAACGGCTGCAAAACTGCGGGCGAGCAAGGTCTTGGCGGTGCCCGGCGGGCCTTCCAGTAGCACGTGGCCGCGCGCAAACAGCGCGATCAGGAGCATATCCACCGCCTCTTTCTGTCCGAGAACGGTTTTCCCGATCTCGGACCTCAGAGCATCGGACCGGCTTTGCAGAGTTTCAAGTGTCATGGATTATCTGCTCCAATAGCGCTTCAAGTTCATCAACATGTTGGATTGCCTCCGCCGGCGAGATCTGCGGCTGGAGGCTTTGAATTGCTGTCAGGACGCTCTCCAGAGCGGCCGCGCGCCCGGGATGGCGGCGCGCGACATATCCCAAAAACGCCTTAGGCTCGGCGTAGTGCCGGGAATGCGCAGGGCCAAACAGCGCCGCTGCCGTAGCCGCCAGCCTGGCATGTGCATAATCGCTGACCAAGGCTCCGTCCTGGTTGCAAAGCCGCATCAGCCGGGCCCGTGCCTGAAGCGCCAGCGCCTTGCCGCTGCTGGCGGCTGCGGACTCGTGGCGCACCGGGCCATAGCGCAGCCAGGAACGCCAGACGAAAAGACCCAGTGTCAGTAACCCGCCCAGCCAAAGGATGTTAAACGGCGGCTCAAAAAAGCGTTTGAGATCGGCCCAGCGGCGTTTGCGGCGCACGCCGCGGTCCGGATCGGTCAGCCACATTCCGCGGCTGTAGTCTATCATCACATTGCGCTCGCCGGCGCGCGCTGCCAGCAAATCCCGCGCAATTGCGGCGTTGTCAGCCATGCGAAGCCCGTGATTGTTCAATAGATCGGGATCGGACAGCACCAGAAGCCGCATGCCCTTTGTCTTGCTGAGCGCTTTGCCCTTGGACACGGAACAGTCCGCCAGCAGCATTGCGTCCTGCGTACCGATCAACGGCGTGCAGCCAGGGCTCGTGAACATCTGCGCCGCATAAACCCGGGCAAACATCGCTTGGCCGCTTTCCGCTGTATAGCTGAAGTCGCTGAAGGGCACGCCTGCATCCACTATCTTTGCGCCGGTTTGCCCGGTCATGGCCTGCAGCAGCTTTTCCGCCGCAGAGCGGTCGTTCAGCAGGACAGGATGGGCAACGCCTGCCAGACGCATGCCGCTGCGCCATTTCGGCAGCACCGCAAGCGTTTGCACCCGGCGGGTCTTTTCCAGAACTGCCTCCATTTCCAGATCGTATTCGTCCTGCTGAAACAGCAGCTCGGTCTTGGTCGCAGGATGGCTGCGGGGGCTGTCCGGTACAGTGTCGTAAAGCGGCAGCAGCAGCAGCCCAACCGAGTTCTGGTCAACCTGCCAGCCGCCAAGAAAACTCTGCGCGCTTACGCCTTCGGATGCGAGCCAGGTCTGCAACCCATCGAACCCGGAGGGAGACGCCCTCAGTACCTGCTGGCGCTGCGAGAGGGCGTAGAACACCACAAAGAGGAGCAGCGCTCCAAAAGCAGCAATCGCCAGTGTTTCAAGCCGCAGCCTGTTCTGGGGCGTGCCAGGTTCGCGCAGGCTCATGCACGGACCTTAGACTGCAGCAACAGCCGGATGTCTGCGACATGCGACTGGAATTCCTCTTCGCTCACGTCCCTGCCGCCGAAATGCACCCGTTCGCTGGCGTGCACAAGGCTGTGCAGCGCGCTGATGTAGCTTTGCTCCGCCGGCAGGTGCCGCAAGGCTTCGCGCGCCGTCCAGCTGCGCTGCAGCAGCACACCATTTGCTGAAACCGCTGACGCCAGTGCTGACTGGGCCAGCTGAACCAGGGCCTCCCGCCGGTCTTGAAGACTCAGAATGCTGGCCAGGTTGCTTGGCGCTGCCGCGGCCGAAGTTCCACTGCCGCGTGCTATCCCGCCGCGTTCCCGCGCAATGTTCCCCGCATCCCGGCCCAGCGAGACCGAGATGCTTCCGCCGAAACGGGTAAAGACATAGGCAATTGCCAGCAGCACCGCGGCAGAAATCACAAAGGCCGCAATGTCTATGCTGCCCAGTGACCATTCGGTTTTCCGGTCAGGCTGCTCAGCCGGCGCCTTTGGTTCCTGCCCGATCTCCATCGGAGGCGGCGGGTTGGAAGGGTCGAAATATGCGACATCCGCATCTATGCCGCGGAACCTGATTGCCTGCAGATACGCCCTCCCGCTCTCTCCAATCTCCAGCGGCGTCTCGGAAGAATGCTCCGCAGAACTCCAATGAGGCATTGCGAAAAAGCTGGCAAAGAAGAGCAGTCTAATAATAGAAATCATGTGAATGTGGATAAATGAACCGTTTTACGCGATCAATCGATACATGTATTCAGATCGCAGTGTACAGTATTTGATGACAGACCGCTGGCCGGCGGTCGGCCGACGTTAAGACAGACCGCAGCGACCGTTACTTTTGTTTCAACCGGGCATTCGCCAGGTTAGTACGAGCGCCGGTTTGCGACACCGACCGAAGAAGAGCCATCCACCCCATCCCGTCAGTGAGAGTTCCTGGTCTCAGAAATGCTGAGAGCTGCCGGAATGTCCGCATTTCCTCCTACCGGATACAGTAGAAATTCGGCAGTGCAGCGGATTGGCGCACTGCGTGCGTGCGCAGCAAATTTTCAGCACTTCCGGTGTGGGCTCGTTCCGGTCATCCGTCGCGCCAGGCGTGAATGACGGCAGGCATGCACCGAAGCTGATTGCCGACATTCAGGCGGTTCTCACATTGGCGATTGTTCCGCGCCGCAGCTTGGCAAGGTGAAGCCAAACCGTCGGGCTCGGATAAGCCGGCCGCATGGTGTTTGGATCTCAGTCCAGCAGCAGGCCGAGGCCGTTGCCGTTGCGTATCGCGGCGACCTTGGCTCGGCCCAGCCGCTTGGTTAGCACTCGCAAAGGGTAACCCAGGAACTTGCAGGAACAGATACGAGCGCCGCTCTCTCGGTCGTTCAGAACCAGCCGGCCCAAGTAGAAGCCCAAGTCGAACCCTTTGCCTGCAAGCCGGCGGCGCAGGCCAGCCCAACTGGTGGATTGCCGAAATACCGGTTCCAGAACCATGCGCAGTAAAACCCCGGTTTCACAATCGAGACGATTGCTGTCTTCCGGTCCGCGCCACCGGGTCTGCAATGGACCGGTTTCCGTGACTAGATCGGGTTGATACATCATTCTTCGATCCTCCGATGCCGCACGCGGCGTCTCCTGATGCGGAAGTGGCAAAGCGTGGCCTGGGTAGCCATATCCCGGCGTTGCAATGCGTGAACAAGTCTTGCCGCGGACCCGTGAAACGCGCGTGGTTACGGCAAACGTCGTGCAATCACGGTTCCAGATTGAAGAAAACTCGGTGAGACAGATTTCGGAGAATCTTAACCGTCAGATTCGGATTGGTTTTTTTAGAGAAAAATTTCCAACTACGCGGGCGCGTAGCAGAACTTCAGGGCCAAGCTGCCGCTGATCTGTTGCGATACGTTCCGGGAGTTACAGTCTGACGTGCCGGAGTTGATACACTGGTCAGCCCCGGATCAATTCAAGCCCCCGCAGCAAAGGCGCTGGCCAGGCCATCCATGACCTGCACACGATAACGGATATCCTCTGCCTCCGACAGAAAGCACAGGTGCGGGCCTGTTATGGTGAGAAGAACCATCCCGACACTGCGGCGATTGTCGTCGGAAATCACGAACAGGCCCTGGCCAGGGCCGCGGTAGCGATGCTCTTCGATGAAGCCGGGGAGGGCTTCGCTCTCGGGCCAGTGGGCGGACTTGGTCGTCGGCAGCATGCGCGCCAGCGTCGGAGCGTCCTGTTGCCGGGCCGGGCGGAGCGACAGGTTGCCTGCCAATAATATCGGGGGATGCAGCAGGTGCCATTGTTCGGGCGCCATGACGTAGTCAAGGCAAGGCTCGGAGGTTTGCCTGCCGTGAAAGAACATGCGCCGTGCGGCGGGGCAAAGTGAAAATCCAAGTCCGGTCAGAAGTGCGCGCGACGCGGTATTATCTGCATGACATGTGGCGATCAGGGGCGGACCAGCGTTGGCAAAGCGGGC
Source organism: Leisingera sp. McT4-56 (assembly GCF_020514995.1). Classification (NCBI taxonomy): domain Bacteria; kingdom Pseudomonadati; phylum Pseudomonadota; class Alphaproteobacteria; order Rhodobacterales; family Roseobacteraceae; genus Leisingera; species Leisingera sp. McT4-56. Next base: position 32,929 of record NZ_JAJALF010000026.1, read on the forward strand.
CGTAATTGCCAGTTTCAGCGCCCGCCGCATCAGACCCTGGCGCCAAAATTCCGGTGCCAGCCAGTACCACAGTGATGCACCGATGCAGAGCCCGCCCGCCACCCTGTTCTGGTATTCGATGATCCGCAGGTTTTCGCCGGGATGCGCGCCATGGGCCAGAAGCTGGCGCGCTGCCTCGGGCCCGAAAGGCTGGGCGACCGCGGCCAGCCAGCGGGCGACGCGGATATCGTTGAAATGCCCGGTGACAACGGTCTGGTCCGCCGCGGTCAACGGGCGCAGGCGCAGGTCACCCTTGGTCAGAATGTCAGGAAGACTATCCATCATCCCGTGTTGTCCGGCTGCGGTTCCCTGCCAGATGAGCGCAGAATAGGCACCCGAATCAAGCCAGTGATTCGGATGCTTATCATGTTCGGAAAAATTTTCTGCGGCGCGGCGAAATAGGCTTCGAAACAGGCTGTTACACAGCCGCGCGCAAAACGTAACGCAATTTTACACATTTTCGGAACGGCCCGCGGAAACAGCAGAAAAACGCGGCTTCCGGCCCTTTCTGATTGCGTCAACGTGCCGCTCGGATACCCTGTGTGCCACCCGGAAAAACGGGGCCCGTGGGAGGGTGGCCAATGCAGAAAATCTCAAGCAGGCAGCGCAACAGATCACTGGGGGCTTTAGTTCGGCCGGCCGGAGTCCGGCGCCCCGGGCAGGAAGTCCCAGATCGCGGAAAGATCGCTGACCATGCGCAGATGAACCTGCCGGAGAAGGTCGCTCTTGAGAGGATCGTTCAGGTTTTCAACGGCCTTGCGCGCCGCCTGCATGTCCAGAGGATCGCCAGTTTCCAGCGCGCGGTCGATGGCGTCGCGGCAGCTCCGGCCGACACCTTCGGCGGCGCTGCAAACATCCTTCAGCGCCCGGAAAAAGCGGAGACCGGCGGGATCTGTCATCGGATTTGCCTTTCGCTGCGAAAACCGGCGCCGGTTTACAGGGGGCGCCCATGACAGGTCAATCACGCAAAACCGGCGATATCCTTATGGACCGGGTAAAGACCATCCAGGCGATCGCCCGGGCCAATACCGAACAGCTGCGGCTGAACCAGAAGGCCAGCGGCCTGATGGTACTCGACATGAAGGACGTGCGGGACGGGGTCGAAGACCACGCCCACGAGGAAGCGCAGGCGCAGAACGACGCGGCGCTCAAGGAAAACACTGAAACGATCAACCGGCTAGAAGCCATGCTTTCCGCCCTGGACGAGGAGTTGGGAGCAGCGATGAAGGAGCAAAGCTGAATGACACAGCACAAGCCGCCGCAAGCAATGACGCTTTTCGACTTGATCGCCCGAACATGGGACGTGAAGACCGAGGTGCGCGCGCTTCAGTTCAATGCAAAGGGGACGTCCCTGGCCGCGCAACTGGCCGATGGTCAAATTGCCTTTGTCTCGGTCCAGGACGCCGAGAGCCCGGACAGCCGGGTGCGGGTCGAGGCCGATACCGGGCGGTCGAGCATCCGACCCCGGTCCAAGCCGCTGCCGCCGCCGGTGTTCAGCGAGGCGCCCGTGGCGCGCGCTGATGTGCAAATGTGCCGACTTGGTGATCAGGGCTTTGCCTTTCCCCATGCCGAAACGGGTGTCCTGTGGCGCGCAACCGCGCGAGGCCAGACCCTGGCGATGAATGCGGCGCGCCAGGACGCGGTCACTGCGTTGGCAGCCCTTTCCCGCTCTGGCCAGGTGGCCGTAGCGCATGGGACACGCCTGGCCCTCGTGGCCGAAACCGGCGGGGCTGAGGTGGCGGGTATCGAGCTGGATCACGGCGTTACCCGGATTGCAGCTTCTGGCGATGAAACCCTTTTGGCCTGCTGGGGTGCGGGTCAGGTGAGCATCGTCCGTGCCGAAGACATGACCTGCCTGGCGCAGATCACCTGCGACGGCAAGGTGCTGTGCCTCGAATGGTCGCCCTGCCAGCGCTGGCTGGTGGCGGGCTGCGAAGACAAGGCAGTGCTACTGGTCGATGTGACCTTGGGCGCATCGGACCGGATCGTCGATTTCCCGGCACCGGTTTTGTCTGCGCAGTTTAGCGGCAAGGCCAAGGCGGTCATCGCCTCGGGCGCGTTTCGGGTTGTTGGGTGGTCCTTGCCGGACCTGCCGTTCGGAGACTACGCCGGTGCGCCGATCGAGACCGGAAAGCCGGGGCTGACGATTGTCGACTGGGTGGCGGTGCATCCCAAGCGGGATCTCTGTGCGGTTAGCTACGGCTCTGGCCTCGTCATGCTGTGCCGCATCGGACACCCGGATGAAATGCTGGTGCGCGAAGGCACAGGAGCGGCGGTTTCTGCGCTGGCCTGGTCCGACGACGGCGCGCATCTGGCTATCGGCGGGGAGGACGGCAGCCTGTCGATCGCCACCTTCCCCAAGAACATGTTCAAATAAATGCCCAGGGAGGGAGATCAATGACACAAGCGCTATCCGCCGAAGAACAAAGCAAGGACCGTTTTTTTCAGCAACTCGCCAAGGTGGCGGAGGAGATGGTTGAGGAACACGGCAAGGATTTTGCCGCTGGCGCGCTGGTTCTGGCCGCGCGCTGGGTGGCGGAAAACCGGCTCGGCAAACCCGAAGACTTGCAACACTAGTGGTGTTTGGCTGTCTTCGGTGTGTTCGCGGGCCGCGCCGATAGGCTCTGAATCTGATTGATGATGATTTTGCTCATCGGAGCGGCCAGCGCGGCAAGCGGGTTGGCCGTGGGAGTGGAATTTGCCGCCTTAGCGAGTGCGCCGGTCAAGTCGGGTTCAAGCAATTGCGAAAAGGCACAAAGCTCATGAATGCGAAAGGTTGCAAAATGCAGGCTGTCCCCATTCACCAGCACTGCGCCCTGTTGACGCCGCGGCGCTTCGGTTTTGAGCGCGTTGCTGTGGACCGCCGCACCCAGCGTGGTCAGTACCGATTTTCGCCACTTGGCGTAATCGGTGTCGTCGGAATAGTCGATGCCCACTTCATAGAGCTTTTCGGAAATCGCGCGGAAGGCACGGCCCCCGGCAATGTGGCGGCGCCAGAAATCGCTGGCCTCCTCTGCGCTGCGGCAGGCGGCGAAACGCTCCGCCAGTTTGCGGCGGATCAGGATCACCAGTGCCATGTCCACGTCTTCCGACAGCGACCGGGCGATTTGCATCGCGGGCATCGGCAGGTCAGCCAGCGCCAGAAGGCGCAAGGCTGCAAGCTGTTCGGTCAACCGGGCAGAGAGCGCCGCCAGCCCGTGCCATTGCGCCGCGTTCAGCCCGTCGGTCTGGTGCTGACGTCCGATAGCCGCGGCCTCATGCAGCGCCCGGGCCCAGAGCACCGCCTGATCGTAGAGAAACACCAGGTCGACATCGGTGCTGGCGGGCGCCGCCTCGACCCGGGGCAGAGCGCGAAACCCCGGCAGGCTGCGCAGGCCCACGCGCCAGCCATGGTCGAAATCCAGACCGGCAGCGGACCAGAGTTGCCGCACCCGTGCCAGGAGCTGGGGCGAAACGCCCGGATACGACAGTTCCGGCGCGGCACAGTCGAGCGGGATAGTGCCACCGTTGGGGGAATGCGGGCTCATCTTGCTGCTTTTCAATGGTTTCTCTTTATCAAGATAGCGCGGCGCCTGGCCTCGGGGCCAGCGTTTTGTCGGCTGTTCGGGCAGGAGGCGGTGCCATGCCTTTGAAGACTCAGTTGCGAGTGAAACACAGCCAAGTGTTCCGGCTGGGTCAGGTCGTGACCCTTTTGCAGATGTCTGCGGCCGAACTCGATGAGCATCTGGCCGTAGAGGCGCAGGCGAACCCGATGCTGGTTTTGCGCCAGCGCCGGGCCGCCGGGATGAGCGCCACGGATGTGCTGGAAATGACCGCGGTGGAACAGGCCAACAGCCTTTATGATCATGTGTTCCGCGAATTGGCCGGCCTGATCGGTCAGGGCGGGTTGATGGAAAAACTCATCACCGCGCTGATTGCGGAACTTGAGCCGTCGGGCTGGTTGGCGCGCGCACCGGCGGAGATTGCCGAAAGCTTGGAATTGAGTGGGGAGTTGGTGGAAACCGCGTTGCGAGTAGTCCAGAAACGCGTCGACCCGGCGGGGCTGTTCGCGCGCGATCTCATAGACTGCCTGCGGTTGCAGCTGGAAGACCAGGACGTGATGACCGAGGACATGGAGATGGTGCTGGATCATCTTCCTGCGCTGGAAAGCGGCGGCCCGGCGGCACTGGTCCGGGCGACCGAACTGTCGCGGGATAGAGTGCAGGATTGCCTCGCGCTGCTGCGTCGGCTCGACCCGAAACCGGGCAGCGCCTTTGACTCGGATCCGACGCTTACACGTGAACCCGATGTCCGGATCACGCCGTCAGGCGAGGGCTGGGAGATCGAATTTCTGTCGTCCTGGCAGGGGGATATCGAAATCGCCAAGCTTCCGCGGGGTGGTCGGGCAAGCGAGGCCAGTGAAGCGCTGGCCAAGGCGCGGGCGCTGAAACATGCGCTCGATATGCGGGTGTCGGCGCTGAAAGAGGTGGTGGGCGAAATCGTGGAGCGCCAGGGCACCTATTTCCGCTTTGGCGATCGCGCGCTGGCACCGATGACGCTGTCCGAGATTGCGCGGGAAACCGGATTTCACCTCAGCACCGTCAGCCGAGTGCTGAACGGTTTGCTGATCGAAGGTCCGAACGGCATTGTTCTCGCGCGCAACCTGTTCACCGGCACGGCGTCGGCCCAGGCTACCCAGTCCAAGCCGCAAGTCCAGGCGCGCATTCGGGCGCTGCTGGCCGGCGAAGACCCGAAGAAGCCGCTGTCCGACCGGCGGCTGACGGCCATTCTGCAGTCCGAAGGGATCGCGGTGTCGCGCCGTGTCGTGTCCAAGTACCGGCAGGACATCGGCATCCACGCCGCTGCGAAGCGTCGGCTGCGGGCCTGACGCCGCAGTCCCTCAGCGCTGTACTGCTCCACAGAAGCAGGCATCCGGGTGCGGTCGCAGACCCGCAGGGTTCCGGCATGCTGCAATGCAGAAGATCCAAAATATTTCAGTGGTTTGCCCTGACAGGTGCGGTGCTTCCTGGGCGCTCGGTCCGGCGGGTAAAACGCGGGTGTTTCAGCAGATGTAACGAAGCGTAAAATTCCTTAAACGGTGATTGTAACGTTTTGCGACAATCTGTCCAAAGGCCTCGACCGGCGTCGGCCTCAAGCAAATTGTCCCGCGAAGAACTTATCGAAAAATAATATTCAAAATCAGTCGGGTAGTGAAATTTTCCGCGCCACTTCGGGCGTCTGCCGAATTCTGGAACCGACCTTGCCTGAAGAGAACCACAAGACGCCAGCGCCCGGACAGGACGCTCAAAGAACGAAGGACAGGGAGAGAGACCAGCCGCCGCCGCGATGCAGCGGGCGTGTCAAACTTCTCAACCTTTGCCGAGAACCGGTGCCTCAAGGGGCGCCAAACCGAAACGGCAAAAGCCGCCAACCGGGCGCCGGGCGACTGGCGCCAGAGCTTTAAGGAGGCTCATGGCATGACTTTGACGCTCAATAAGATCACGTCCCAACGTGGTATCTCGGTAGGGGAGGCCACCAAGAAGATCTCCGATCTCGGATGGAATCCGTCCTACGTCCAGGAAGCCGCCACCTTCCCGACTGACTACAAGATCACCAAGGCCCCGCGCGACCCGATGAAACAGGTCCTACGCTCCTACTTTCCGATGGAGGAGGAAAAGGACAACCGTGTTTACGGCGCGCTCGACGCGGCGCTGCGCGGCGACATGTTCCGCAATGTAGAGCCGCGCTGGATCGAGTGGATGAAGCTGTTCCTGGCAATCATTCCCTTTCCCGAAATCTCGGCCGCCCGCGCGATGGCAATGGTCGCACGGATCTCTCCCGGCGAGGATCTGCGCACCGGCTTCACCATGCAGATGGTCGATGAATTCCGCCACTCCACGATCCAGATGAACCTGAAAAAGTGGTACATGGAGAACTACATTGACCCGGCGGGCTTCGATATTACCGAGGAAGCATTCGGCAAGTGCTATGCCACCACCATCGGCCGCCAGTTCGGCGAAGGGTTCATCACCGGCGACACCATGACTGCCGCCTGCATGTACCTGACCGTGGTCGCGGAAACCGCTTTCACCAACACGCTCTTCGTGGCTATGCCGTCCGAGGCAGCGCGGAATGGTGACTATGCGCTGCCCACCGTGTTCCTGTCGGTGCAGTCGGATGAAAGCCGTCACATCGGCAACGGCCACTCGCTTTTGATGGCCGCGCTGAAGGAGCCGGAGAACCATCTTCTGCTGGAACGCGACCTGCGCTACGCCTTCTGGCAGAACCACGCCATCGTTGACGCCGCCATCGGCACGTTCATCGAATACGGCACCACCAACCGCGACAAGGAAAAGGAATCCTATGCGGAGATGTGGCACCGGTGGATCTTCGAAGACTACTACCGGACCTACATGCTGCCGCTCGAAAAATATGGCGTGAAGGTTCACCACGACGACGTCCAGGAAGCCTGGAAGAGGATCACCGAAAAGAACTACGTCCACAAGGTCGCCCAGTTCTTTGCCGTCGGCTGGCCCGTCAACTTCTGGCGCATCGAAGCCCAGACCGAGAAGGACTTCGAGTGGTTCGAGCACAAGTACCCGGGCTGGTACGCCGAGTTCGGCGAGTTCTGGAAGTGGTACGCAAAACTGTCAAAGCCGGGCGAGAAGGTCGTCACCTTCAATGAGGAAACCGGCTACGTCTATCCGCATCGCTGCTGGTCCTGCCTCGTGCCCTGCCTGATCCGCGAAGACATGGTGGTCGATGAGATCGACGGGCAGCTGCACACCTTCGCCCACGAGCTGGATCGCTGGACCGCGGTCGAGGCCTTCTCGGACGAATACCAGGGCCGGCCGACCCCGGCGATGGGCAAGTTCTCGGGCAAGCGTGAATGGGAAACCGTCTATGACGGCTGGGACCTGGCTGATGCAATCAAGGATCTCAATTTTGTCCGCGAAGACGGTGAAACCCTGGTGCCACAGCCGCACCTGCGGTTCGACAACAAGGACATGTGGAAGCTGGAGCATGTCCGCGGCCACACCCTGGCTTCGCCGCTGAAAGCGCTGCGCGCCATGTCGCCCAGCGATCGTGAGGCGCACATCGCCGAATATCGTGCAGGCTTCACTATCAATCCCTGCAACTGATCACGACCATTGCTTGGGCCGCGAGAGCGGCCCCGGTACCCCCCGCAAGCACGGGAGAGGGAGGAGACAACAATGACGGACATCTACAACGTGCGCCTTGAGCCGGTCGGCGTGGAGTTCGAGGTTGAGGACGGTGAATACATCCTCGACGCCGCCTTTCGCCAGGGCATCGCGCTGCCGCATGGCTGCAAAGAGGGCCAATGCTCGGCTTGCAAATGCGTCCAGCTCGACGGCGAGACCGAGATGGAGAATTATTCGACCTTCGCGTTAAACGACATGGAAAAGGACGGCGGTCATATTCTGATGTGCCGCTCTCTAGCGCTCAGCGACCTCGAAATTGAGCTGCTGAATTACGACGAAGAGGTTCTGTCCAAGAGCATCCCGGTCAAGCAGTACACCGGCCGGATCACCGATTTCCAGAAGCTCACCCATGATATTCGCGGAGTCCAGATCGAACTGGATGCGCCTTTGAAATTCTGGGCGGGTCAATATGTCGACATCACGGTCAAAACCGAAGAAGGGGAGGAGATTACACGCTCGTTCTCCATGGCAAATCCGCCGAGCGAAACCCAAAAACTCGGCTTCATCATCAAGAAATACCCCGACGGACGGTTCAGCAACGAACTCGACGACGGTGGCATCAAGGCCGGATCAGAAGTCAGCATCGAAGGCCCCTACGGCATGTGCTTCCGACGTGAAGAGCGGCAAGGACCCGTGATCCTCGTCGGTGCCGGCTCGGGCATGTCGCCGGTCTGGTCAATCCTGAATGACCAGGTGGCCAGCGGCGAAAATCGTCCGATCTACTTCTACTATGGCGCCCGCACGCAGGACGACCTGTTCAAGCTCGACGAGATAAGCGCCATCACCGATGCCCATCCCAATGTCGAATTCATCCCCGTCCTCAGCCATGAGGAGGAGGGCAACGGATGGGCCGGTGCGCGCGGCTTCGTGCATGAATACGTGGATACGCACCTGCGCGAACTGGGGATCGACGGCGAGGGCGATGTCTATGCCTGCGGCCCGCCGCCGATGATCGACGCTCTGACGCCGGTGCTCTTCATGCACGACTTCGAAACCGACCGCATCTTCTACGACAAGTTCACGCCCACGTCCGGTTCTTCGGGCCACTGACGGCTCGAACGCTCGTGAAGTGAACAAAACCTAAGGGAGGCAATCATGCCAGCAACATCAAGCTCAGTCGGATCCGGTGCCGCCGGTGCCGCGGAATTCGTCGGTTCCAAGAGCCGCAAGTACAATTACTTCGAACCGCGCGGTAAGCGGGCGACCCACTACGAGGATGTCACCGTCGACGTCCAGCCCGATCCCGAACGCTACCTGATCCAGAACTGGATCATCGAATTCGAGGGGGGCAAGGGCGGCGGTGCCTACCGGAAGGACAACACAGCGGCGCTGTCGTCGAACTGGCACGCTTTCCGTGCGCCCGACCAGGAATGGGAGCGGACCCACTACCAGCGCCAGTCCAAGATCGAGACCATGGTGCAGAACGTGATCTCGAACGCCCGGAAGGCCGGCGCGCACAAGGTATTCGACAAGAACTGGCAGACCATCCTCCAGAAACACCTGGGCGCGTGGAAACACGCCGAATTTGGCCTCGGCACTTCGCTCATGCAGGCGCAGCGCTACGGCTATACCCAGATGATTAACAACGCCACGCTGACCAATTCCTCCTACAAGATGCGCCTGACCCAGGACATCACGCTCTACCTGGCCGAGATTGGCATGGACATCGAAGGCTGGGATGACACCCTGGGCAAGAAAGTGTGGCTGGAAGACCCGATCTGGCAACCCTGCCGCGAGGCGATCGAAACGATTATGGGCTCGGAAGACTACCTCGAGCAGTATTTCGCCATCAACATCGTCTTTGAGCCGATGGTGGGCGAGCTGATCCGCTCGGGCTTCTTCATGCAGGCGGCCGCGGCCAACAACGACTTCATCACCCCGCCCGTGATTTCCGCAGCCGAAGCTGACTATGAGCGCAACCTCGCTAACACCGTCGACCTGATCTACCTACTGGCGCACGACGAAGAGCATGGCGAACACAACCGCGCGCTCTTCAAGGCCTGGCTCTCCAAGCACGGTGGCCTGGCTGAAAAGGCCGCCGCCGCGCTTCAGCCGATCTGGTCGCAGCCGCATTCCAAGCCGGTCTCCTTCGAGGATGTCAAAACCGTCTCGCAAGAGCGCCTTGGCAGGATTATCGCCGAGCTGGGCCTGTCGTAACTATCTGAAAAGGAAACGGAATCATGTCTAGCACAGCGCGCAATGCATCCAACCAGAACATCTTCAAATCGATGAAGGACATCGACCTGAGCACACGCGAGGTTTCGCACCAATGCGGCGTCACCATGAACGATAGCGTCGAGGCCCGCGCCATCGCCGAGTTCATGGAGGAAAACGACCCCAAGGTCACGATCACTTACAACCCGGCGACCATCCGGATCGATGGCGAGGGCAAGCTGATCTTCAGGATGAGCGAGATCACTGAGTACCTGGGCCGCGAGATGACCGCCGAGACCTTCGAAGTCAACACCTCGACCCACTACGGGCGAATGGTCCGGGTCGACGACGATACTGTGATCCTGTTCGGCGACATGAACGAGGTCATGGAATACATCTGATCGACCTCTGAAGGCTCCGGTGCCGCCGCACCCGCAAGGCCCTGGAGCCCCCAACATCTCAGCCAACGCAAGGGAGGACACCATGTTCAAAACACCGGACGGAAAAGAGATCTTCGTGATCGACGGGCATACCCATTTCTGGGACGGCAGCCCCGAGAACCAGGCGAATATCCACGGCAAGCAGTTCATCGACTGCTTCTATGCCTATCACACCAACCTGAGCCCCGAGGACCAGCTCTGGGAGAAGGCCAGGTTCGAGAAGTATTCCGAGGACGACGTATATCGCGACCTGTTCATCGACGGACCCGACGACATGGCAATCATCCAGTCGACCTATCTGAACGACTTCTACAAGAACGGGTTTTCTTCGATCGAACGCTCGTCGTCGATGGCCAAACGCCACCCGGAGCGCTTCATCGTCAACGGCAGCTTCGATCCCCGCGATGGCGAAAAGGCGCTGGAATACATCCACTACATGAAGGAAAACTTCGATATCAAAGGCGTGAAGATGTACACGGCTGAGTGGAACGGCAACAGCAAGGGCTGGGCGCTGGACGATCCGGCAGCCTATAAGTGCTTCGAGTTGTGCGAGAAGCTGGGTATCAAGAACATCCACGTCCACAAGGGGCCGACGATTATCCCTCTGTCGAAGGATGCTTTCGACGTCCATGACGTCGACCACGCAGCCACCGATTTCCAGGGCCTCAACTGGATCATCGAACATTGCGGCCTGCCGCGGCTCGATGATTTCTGCTGGATCGCGACCCAGGAAACCAACGTCTATGGCGGCCTGGCGGTGGCTATGCCCTTCATTCACTCGCGCCCGCGCTACTTCGGCGAGGTGATTGCGGAACTGCTGTGGTGGGTCGGCGAAGACAAGCTGTTGTTCGGCTCGGATTACGCGATCTGGACACCGCAGTGGCTGGTCGAGAAGTTCTGGAACTACCAGATCCCCGAGGACATTTCGGCCGAGCGTGGCGGCGTGCAGCTGACCGACGACGTGAAAGAGAAGATTCTCGGGCTGAACGCGGCCAAGCTCTACAACATCGACGTGGCCGCCAAGAAGGCCGAACTGGCCGGTTCCCCTGTCCAGATCGCGGCGGAGTAGGGCGATGCTGGTGGCCAATCTCAAAGCAGAGCTGGAAACCGATGTCTGGGAATGTCTCGACGCAGTGACAGACCCGGAGCTTGATGAGCCCATCACCGACATGGGCTTCGTCGAGCGGATCGAGGTCACGGACGCGAGGAAGGTGCGGGTAGAGTTTCGGCTCCCTACCTATTGGTGCTCGCCAAACTTCGCCTTCCTTATGGCCTTCGGTATCCGGAAGGAGGTGACGTCGATCCCTTGGGTTGTCGAGGCCGAGGTGCAGCTGAACGATCATTGCTTCGGTGAAAAGGTCAACGAAGGCGTCAATAGTGGCCGTGCATACCACCATATCTTCGCAGAGTACTGCGACGGTGCGCGACTCGACGAGGTGGTCGATACCTTCCTCGCCAAGGCCTTCGACCGGCGTCAGGAAACCGTGCTGCTTGGATTGCAGGCGCTGGGGCATGACGCAGAAGATATCGTCTCAATGTCCCTTGGCCAGCTTCGGCGTGTGGTTTTCAGCGGCGAAGAGGAGCTGCGGCAATTGCCGCGTTACCTGGATCTGCTGGTGGCTCAGGGTCTGGCGTCCGAGCCGCATGACCTCGCCTTTCCCTCATGGGACGGAGACGAGATCGCTCCGCATGAGCTCAGGGCACATCTCGCCAAGCTGCGCGGCACGCGGATCAATATGGAGTTCAACGGGGCGCTGTGCCGGGGGCTCGCCAGGACGCGCTACAAGGAGGTCGAAATCGGGCCCGATGGTCCGACGCTGATCGACTTCATCGAAGGCCGCGTGCCGTCTCGGGAAGAACTTGCCGCGCGAGGATAACTCGCCGAAAAATCAAATGAAATTAGGAAGTCGCCCAGGTTTTGCCTGGGCCGATGGAGGAAGATATGGCTAAACTCTTGGTACACGGTAAGACCGCCCGCAATTGTCTCGCCCGCGGAGTAGCGCGGCTTGCGGCAGCGGTAGAACCGACGCTCGGGCCCAAGGGGCTGAATGCAATGGTGGACCGACCGGTGGGCACCCCGCTGGTGACCCGCGACGGGGTCAGCATTGCCTCGGAGATCGAACTCAACGACCGGTTCGAAAACATGGGCGCCCAGGTGGTGCGCGAGGTTTCGATGCAAACCAATGACGTGGCGGGCGACGGCACCACAACCGCCATTGTGCTGGCCAACGCACTGATCCAGCGGGGTGTGGATCTGACCGATAATGGTGTCAAGCCGGTGGATCTTTGCAAGGGGATCGATCTGGCGGTAGCGCGGGTGGTCGACGCCATTGATGCCTCCTCTCTCGATTGCGACGACCACCCGGAGTACCTTAAGGCGGTGGCGCGCGTGTCTTCGACTGATCCAAAGCTGGGCGAGCTGGTGGCCGAAGCATATCGCCGGGTAGGACGCGATGGCGTCATCTCGGCCGATTTCGGTGTCACCATTGAAACCACGATGGACGTGGTCGAAGGCATGTCGTTCGAGCGTGGCTACATCTCGCACCACATGGTTACCGACCGTGAGCACATGGAAGCGGTGCTGCGCAATCCGCTGATCTTGCTGACCGACCAGAAGATCCTGAAGCCCCAAACGCTGGACACCGCCATCTCGATTGCTGATGCCGAGAACCGCCCGCTTCTGATCGTCGCGGAAGAGATCGCGCCGGAGGTGGTGGTCAAGCTGCTGGAGAACGGCGGCGCGGGGAAATACCTGATCGTGCATCCGCCTGAGTACGGCCATTGGCGCAGTGCCATGATGGACGACCTTGCGATCCTGACTGGCGGCGAGGTTCTGGCCCGCGATCTGGGCAAGAAGATCGAAAACGTCACGCTGGCCCAGCTGGGCGGCGCGGAAATGGTCCGGTCACACGCCTCGGGCACCTCGGTCCTGCGCGGCGAGGGCGATCCTGAGGCGATAACCGCCCGCCGCAACCAGGTCCAGCGCCAGCATGACGTGGCCCCGCCGAACATCGAGAAGGACAAGCTGCGCGAGCGGCTCTCGAAGCTGACCGGCGGCAGCGCGATCATCTATGCCGGCGGCTTCACCCCGGTTGAGCAGAAGCGCACGATCCAGCTGATTGAGGATGCGCTCTGTGCGGTCCAGGCGGCAGCCGAAGATGGCGTGGTCGCAGGCGGCGGTACGGCGCTGGCGCAGATCTCCGACTGCCTCGACACGCTCGACGCGCTCGGCGACGTGGCCAAGGGCATCCAGCTGGTGCGTTCGATCCTGACCGAACCGGTCCGCCGCATTGCCCGCAATGCCGGGGCCGACGTGGCCGCCGTGGCGCAGGCCGTGTCCGAGGGGCTGTCGGGCCACGGCTACAACGCCGCCACCGGCACCTACGGCAACATGTTCGAGGCCGGCATTGTCGATCCCGCCCGTGTGCCCGCCAGCGCGCTCGTCAACGCGGCCTCGGTCGCGACGCTGATCCTGACCACGGAAACCCTGGTTGGCGATCTCGATGAAGGCGAGGCGGATCCAACCGAAGGCCCCACCCGCGGTGGCGGCGCCGAGCTTCTGGGCCGCGCCTGAGCGCGGTTTCACACCCGAGGGGCCGGACTTTCCGGCCTCTCCAGAGCAAAGGACATAGACCATGAAAGCTGCGAGACTCTACGAATACGACCCCGACATGAACGTCGAGTTGAAGATCGAGGACGTCGCCGCGCCCACGATCACAGCCCCGGACGAGGTGATCGTCAAGGTCGGCGCCGCGGGCCTCTGCCGCACCGATCTTCACATCATCGAAGGCGTCTGGAAGGACATCATGGACACTGAGGGCAACCTCCTGCCTTACGTGATGGGCCATGAAAACGCTGGTTGGGTCGAGGACGTGGGCAGCAATGTCACCTCGGTCAAACCGGGAGATGCAGTGATCTGCCACCCGTTCAATGCCTGCGGTATCTGTCTGGAATGCCGCTATGGCCATGACATGTACTGCGACCACGGCAAGTTCCCCGGTCTCGGATTGGATGGCGGCTTTGCTGAGTATTTCAAGACCAACGAACGCTCGGTCATCAAACTGAACACCGGCATCACGCCGCTGAGCGTCGCGCCGATGGCCGATGCCGGGATCACCGCCTACCGCGCCGCCAAGAAGGCCGCGAAACTGCTCAATCCCGGTGGTTACGTCCTGCTTCTGGGCATTGGCGGGCTGGGTCATATCGCGCTCCAGGTGCTCAAACACACCTGCGGCGCACGAGTCATCGCGGTGGACCGGGAACCGGCCGCGCAGGTGCTGGCCAAGGAGCTGGGGGCCGACATTGTGCTCGACGGCGGGCCGAACCTGATCGACGAGGTCAAGGACCTGACCGGCGGCGGGGTGCATGTGGCAATTGATTTTGTCGGTGAGCACGGCACCGAGAACATCTGCTGGAAGCTGCTGCGCCAGGGCGGTGAGCTGATCATGGTGGGCTATGGCGGCACGGTCGAAGTGCCGACGCTGGAGCTGGTTGCCAACGAGATCAAGATCGGTGGCAGCCTCGTGGGCGACTTCGTCGAATTGGTGGAGCTGATGGAGATGAACGCCGATGGCAAAGTCACGATGCACCAGACCGAATACAAACTGGCCAACATCAACCAGGCGATTTCTGACTTCAAGGATCGCAAGTTCACCGGACGCGGGGTGATCGTACCCTGATCTGCAGCCCGGCTCCCCGAGGCGCGCCGCCCGCGCGCTTTCCCTCGCGGGCCTGCACCCTTCCCGTCTGCCCGCGGGGCCCCTTACCACCTGCAATGCCGAGGACATCATGGCCAAAGCCATCCATTCCATGATCCGCGTGCTGGACGAAAAGCGCTCGGTCGATTTTTACCGCAGGGCCTTTGGGCTGACCGTTGCGGAGCGTCTCGACTTCGAAAGCTTCACGCTGGTCTACCTGTCCAATGACGAGGCTGCCTTCGAGCTCGAGCTGACGATCAACAAGGGCCAGACCGATCCCTACGTCCTGGGCAACGGCTATGGCCACCTGGCGGTCTGCGTGCCCGATGTAGCGGCGGAACACGCAAGGTTCGAAGTCGAGGGGCTGAAGCCCCGCAAGCTCGTCGATTTCAAACACGAGGGCGCTACGCTCGCCCATTTCTTCTTCGTTCAGGATCCCGATGGCTACGAGATCGAGGTCATGCAACGGGCCGGACGCTACCGGTAATCCAAATAAGACAGGGAGGACCCAATGTCACTTAGCAAGCAAGGCATGACCCGCCGCCAGTTGCTGTCGCAGAGCGCGCTCTGCGGTGCCGGCTTTGTTATCGGCACCGGTTTCGTCGCAGGCAAGGCCAGCGCCTCCAATTGGGCGCTCGAGGTTGAACATCTCGAACCCGAAACTATGGCGACGCTTATTCAGATGGCGCGCGATATCTATCCGCACGACCAGCTTGGGGATCAGTTCTATGCAATCGCGGTTAAGGGCTATGACAACGCAGAGGCGGCCGAAGGAGTTGAGGCCGGTGTCGCAGCGCTAAATGATGCGGCCAAGGGCGTGGGCTATGCCCGTTACATCGACATCGGCTGGGAACGTGACCGCGCCGATCTGTTGCGCGGTTTTGAAAACACCGCCTTTTTCCAGCAGGTCCGAGGCGGTCTTGTGACTGGTCTCTATAACCAGAAAGCGGTTTGGCCAATCTTCGGATACGAGGGCGAGAGCTTCTCTGAAGGTGGCTACATCGACCGCGGTTTCGACGACATCCACTGGCTCTGAGGGGGCTTGAGTCATGAGCGCACCATTTGACTCGACAGACGACAGCGTTGTTGTCGTGATCGGAACCGGCGCCGGTGGCGGCGTCCTGGCCAACGAATTGGCCCAGAAAGGCGTTTCAGTCGTCGCGTTGGAGGCCGGCGGGCGCTACCTGCCCGAGGACTATATCAACGACGAGTGGGACAGCTTCGGCCAGCTTTCCTGGGTTGACCCGCGCACCATCAGCGGTGATTGGCGTGTGTCGAAAGACTTCTCGGGCCTGCCGGCCTGGATCGTCAAGGCGGTCGGCGGTACGACTATTCACTGGGCCGGGGCGTCGCTGCGTTTCCAGGACCACGAATGGAAAGCGCGCAGCACCTATGGCGATGTTGAAGGGGCCAACTTGCTCGATTGGCCGATCGATCCGCGCGAGATGGACAACTACTACACCCGCGCTGAGAACAAGCTGGGTGTGACGCGCACGGGCGGCCGTGCCGGGCTGCCGGGCAACAACAACTTCAAGGTCTATGAGAAAGGCGCACGGGCGCTGGGGTATAAAGCGGTCCACACGGGCCGGATGGCGATCAACTCGGCCGATTACGACGAGCGCCCGGCGTGCCAGCAGACCGGGTTCTGTTTCCAGGGCTGCAAATGGGGGGCCAAGTGGTCTGCGGCCTATACCGACATTCCGCGCGGTGAAGCGACCGGCAACCTTGAGGTGCGTGAGCGCTGCCATGTTCTGAGGATCGAGCATAACAAGGCCGGAAAGGTGACCGGCGTGATCTATGCCGATGCGGATGGCAACCAGCAGAAACAGAAGGCGCGGGTCGTCTGTGTTGCAGGGAACTCCATTGAAAGCCCCCGGCTTTTGCTCAATTCCGCCTCGCCGATGTTCCCCGACGGGCTGGCCAACAGTTCCGGCCAGGTTGGGCGCAACTACATGCGGCATGTGACCGGCTCGGTTTATGCGGTCTTTGATCAGCCGGTGCGTATGTGGCGCGGCACGACAATGGCCGGGATCATCCAGGATGAGGCGATAAACGACCCATCCCGGGGCTTCGTCGGTGGCTACGAGCTGGAGACGCTGGCACTGGGCTTGCCGTTCATGGCGGCCTTTCTCGACCCCGGCGCCTGGGGGCGGGAGCTCACCACCGCGCTCGACCATTACGAGAACATGGCGGGCATGTGGATCGTGGGTGAGGACATGCCGCAGGAAACAAACCGCATCACGCTCAACACTGACGTGACCGACCAGCACGGATTGCCGGTGGCCAACGTGCATTTCGATGATCACCCCAACGACATCGCGATGCGCGACCATGCCTACAGCCAAGGCGAGGCTGTCTACGAGGCGGTCGGCGCGACCCGCGTCTTCCCGACGCCGCCTTATCCGTCAACCCACAATCTCGGAACCAACCGGATGTCGTCCAACCCCCGTGACGGGGTGGTCAATGCCTATGGCCAGAGTCACGACGTGGGCAATCTGTTTATCTCAGACGGCAGCCAATTTACGACCGGCGCGGCGGAAAACCCGACCCTGACCATTGTGGCACTTGCGATCCGGCAAGCCGAGTACATCGCGGCGGAGCTTGGCCGTCAGAACCTCTGACACCGTACCGAAACACCTAAAACAAACCCGAATTTCCAAACCAGGGAGACGAAGATGGACGGAAATGACTTGAGGAAGGCGGGCGGATGTCCCGTCATGCACGGCGCAACAAACAAGGCGGGGCGCAGCAACCGCGACTGGTGGCCGAACCAGCTGAACCTTTCGGTGCTGCACCAGCATCAGCCGGTGTCCAACCCGATGCCGAAAGGCTTCGATTATGCAACAGCCTTCAAATCGCTCGACCTGGATGCTGTCAAAGCCGACCTGACCGCGCTGATGACTGATAGTAAGGACTGGTGGCCCGCCGATTACGGCCACTACGGGCCGTTCTTTATTCGCATGGCCTGGCATAGCGCGGGCACTTACCGCACCGCCGATGGGCGCGGCGGGGCCTCGACCGGGACCCAGCGGTTCGCGCCGCTGAACTCTTGGCCTGACAATGGCAACCTTGACAAGGCCCGCCGGCTGCTATGGCCGGTTAAGGAGAAATACGGCAACGCCTTGTCTTGGGCCGATTTGATGATCCTGGCAGGAAATGTTGCCATCGAGAGCATGGGCGGCAAGACCTTCGGCTTTGCAGGCGGGCGTGAAGACGTCTGGGCGCCGGAGGAAGACATTTACTGGGGTGCCGAAGCTGAATGGCTGGCCACCTCAGAAAACCCCAACAGCCGCTATTCCGGCGAGCGCGAACTGGAAAATCCGCTTGCCGCTGTGCAGATGGGGCTGATCTACGTGAACCCAGAGGGACCGGACGGAAACCCCGATCCCATCGCCTCGGGCCGCGACATCCGCGAAACCTTTGGCCGGATGGCAATGAATGATGAGGAAACCGTGGCCCTGGTTGCAGGTGGACACACCTTCGGCAAGGCACATGGGGCAGGGGACCCGGCCCTGGTCGGCGCGGAACCCGAGGCCTGCCCGCTGCACGACATGGGCTTTGGCTGGAAGAATGCGCACAAGTCCGGCAAGGGCGTGGATACGACGACTTCGGGCATCGAAGGCCCCTGGACACCGAACCCAACAAAGTGGGACACGGGCTATTTCGACGTGCTCTTCGGTTACGACTGGGAACTGACGAAAAGCCCGGCCGGCGCGCAAATTTGGCACGCCAAGGAGCTTTCGGACGGGGATCACGCGCCCGAAGTCGATGCTTCGGTCGCCAAGGTGCCGCTGATGATGACCACCGCCGACATGGCTATGCGGATGGACCCGATCTATGGCCCGATATCCAAGCGGTTCCACGAAAACCCCGGGGAATTCGCCGAGGCCTTCGCCCGCGCCTGGTTTAAGCTGACCCACCGCGACATGGGCCCCAAAGCCTGCTACCTGGGGAAGGAGGTGCCCGACGAGGAACTGATCTGGCAGGATCCGGTCCCGGCCGTGGATCATCCGCTGATTGACGACAAGGATACCGCGTCGCTGAAGGCGGAAATCCTGGAATCCGGCCTATCGGTCGCCGATCTGGTCTGGGTGGCCTGGGCCTCGGCTTCCAGTTTCCGAGGATCGGACAAGCGCGGCGGTGCCAATGGGGCGCGCATCCGCCTCGCCCCGCAGAAGGACTGGGAGGCCAACGAGCCGGACCGCTTAGCACACCTTCTCGATGTGCTGACCGGTATCACCAGCGCTTTCAACGGCGGCGCGTCCGGCGGCAAAAAAGTGTCTCTGGCAGACGTTATCGTTCTCGCGGGCAATGCGGCCGTCGAAGAAGCGGCAAAAGCCGCAGGCCACGACGTCAACCTGCCGTTCGCCCCGGGTCGCACCGATGCGAGAGCCGCCCAGACCGATGCCGAGTCCTTTGATCCGTTGGAACCCATTGCAGACGGTTTCCGCAACTACGAAAAAGCCGCCTATTCGGTTCCGGCCGAGGCGCTTCTGGTGGACAAGGCCCAGCTTCTCGGGCTCAGCGCTCCCGAGATGACGGCCCTGGTCGGCGGTTTGCGCAGCATCGGCGCAACCCATCAAGGCACAGATACGGGTGTTCTTACAAAGACGCCCGGGACGCTTAGCACGGACTTCTTCGTCAACATTCTGGACATGGAGACCGAATGGGTACCGGTCAACGGTGCTGAGCGTGTCTTTGACGGCCTCGACCGCGTCAGCGGTGCCAAGAAATGGACCGCGTCGCGCGTAGATCTCGTATTCGGCTCGAATTCGCAACTTCGGGCGCTGGCGGAAGTGTATGCCAGCCGTGGCAATGAAGGTCTCTTCGTCGCCGATTTCGTTGCGGCTTGGAGCAAGGTCATGAACGCTGACCGGTTCGAGCTGAACTGAAGCCTGACACGGTGGATCAGAGGAAAACCGGATTCGGTTTGTTAGCGAGTATGTCGGGGGCCAAACTCGGGTCCCCGACAGGTTGTGCCGACCAAGATACATGCTCGGAACACAACCAAAAACCGCAAGTAAAAAGGGCTGTAGCGGCCATGCTAGACCGTAAATTTTTGGCAATAGGCCGCGCAATCTGCTAACATTTTTGCATGGGAGGAAAAGTAGTGGTGGACATTTTTTCGAAGCGCGGCGGTCCGCGTCTCGAAGACGTGAAGGCAAAGCGTCTTCTGTCGGAAAATGCTGGCACGATACGCAAACTTGCGGATCAGATCAGCAATGGCGGGTTCAGCCGGATGCAGGCCGATCAGGCTCGCCGGAAGCAAGAGCCGAAGCCCGACGGACTGATCATCCACGACATGAAGGCGCGGGTCACATCCGACGTTCCCGAGCCTTATGTCAAGGTCAGCCTCAACAACCGGGTGGTGCTGGTCGACAAGTCTACAGGCCGCCAGATGCAGATGCTGGGCGAGATCCGCGGCAACTTCATGTCGAAGAAATTTGTGCTGGCGACGAAAGAGAATGGTTTCTTCTCGCCGCTGCAGGACGACATCGCCGCTGCGCTGGCGCATTTGGACGGGGTGGAGATGACCGACACCTTGAATGATCGCGCCCTTGCCGAGGCGATTGAAGCCTTGCTTGTACCGCAGGACGACTGATCCCTGCCCGCGCGCAGTTTTTTCGTTATCGACCGGGAGGAATGCCTGCAGAGCCGGTGTCATAGGCCTGCAACGACACAAGAGAAAAGCGAGAGGGCGCATCAATTGCCTGATAACTCCAGCTATTCGGAAGACGATACCCGCAAGGCCTGGGAGAAATTTGTCTCTTCCGAGACAGACGCCGACGGGATGCCGGCGAAGGTGCGGGACGAGATCCTCGACTCCTGGCGGCGCAGCCGGGAGCTGGGGGTCGATGCCGGCAGCCAAGCTTCGCGCAAGGTGATCGACGAAAGCCAGTTGTTTCTCCGCCGTGAACGCAATACCGCGCTCCGCCAAGCGGCCTCGGCGGCCTTCAAGCGGCTGGAGCCGCATCTTAAAGAGGCCCGCACCATCCTGATCCTGGCGGATAGCCAGGGGGTGATCATCGACGCCATCGGTGACGAACACGTGCTGGACGAGGGCCAGGAAATCCACCTGGAACTTGGCGGCGACTGGAGCGAGCGCACCATCGGCACCAATGGCATCGGCACGGCGCTTAAAACCGGCAAACCCTCTTACGTGCATGCCTCCGAGCATTTTGCCGAAGGCGTACAGGCCTGGACCTGCGCCGGTGCGCCGATCTTCGATCCCCTCACCCAGAACGTGATCGGCGTTGTGGACCTGTCTGGCCCGCCGCAGATTTTCCGCCAGCACAATGTGGCGTTGGTCCTGGCGGCGGCGCGCGAGATCGAGATCGCGCTGGCGGAACAGAAACAGGTCGAACGTACGCAACTGCTGGAAGCCTTCCTGATGTCGGATTACAGCCGAGCGCATGATAGCGTGGTGCTGGTCGATCAGTCAGGCCGCGTGCTGTTCCGCCGCGGGCTGGACGACGACCCGCTGCGCCGGACCAAGGAATTGTCTTTCGGTCACAAGCTGCTGCCGAAACTCGAAGGCCTGTCGGATCAGGACATTCCCAAGCTCTTGCCGCTCAACGTCGAGGCGGAAGGCATCGAACGGCTCAAGTTGGAAGGCGTCTTTCGCGGCGCCGCCCTGTTTCTCAAGGACAAGGGCAAGATGCGTCAGACGGGCGCAACCTGCACCATCAAGCCGCGGGTCAACGTGGCGGAGGGCGAGATCGAGATTATTGGATCGTCGCCGAAGATGGTCGATGCCATCGGCCTGGCCGAACGCGCCGCCCTGGCCAATGTCCCGGTGCTGATCCACGGGGAAACCGGGGTCGGCAAGGAATTGTTCGCGCGCCTGATCCACAGCCGCATGCCGGACAACAAGGCTCCCTACGTGCCGGTCAACTGTGCGGCCATTTCCGGCGACCTGATCGGCGCAGAACTGTTCGGCTATTCGGAGGGTGCCTTTACCGGCGCTGTCCGGGGCGGACGCACCGGGAAGTTCGAACAGGCCAACAACGGTGTGCTCTGCCTCGACGAGATCGGCGACATGCCGATCGAATTGCAGCCCTATCTGCTCAGGGCGCTGGAACAGCGGGCAATCTACCGGATGGGTGATAACAAGCGGCGCCCGGTCGATGTCCGGCTGGTGACAATGACCAACCGCGACCTGCGCCAGGAGATCGAGAAGGGCAATTTCCGCCGCGACCTGTTCTACCGGATCGGGGTGATGACCATCGAGGTGCCCCCCTTGCGCGAACGCGGCAATGACATCGTCGCGTTGCTCGACCATTTCTCGCAGAAGTATGCCGAAGAAACCAGGCGCATGCCGATGACCTTTGCCAACCGGGCGATGGAATTGATGCTGCAGTACCAGTGGCCCGGCAACGTCCGGGAGCTACGAAATGTCGCTCAGCGCTTCTATCTCATCAAATCGGACAGTTTCGTGACTGAGCGGGATTTGCCGCCGGAGATTCAGGACGATTTCGACGATGGCGCCGAGGATTCACTGGAGCATATCCTCGGTGGCCATTCCGGCGACCTGGAAAGCATCGAGGCCAGCGCCATCCGCCGGGCGATCAGCGCGGAAAACGGCAACCTGACGAAAGTGGCCCAGGTACTGGGGATCTCGCGGCCAACGCTTTACCGCAAGATCAAGCGGTATCACATCCGCAAGGTCTGAGACCGCGGGTTACAGGGTCCATTGGGCCGCCGCGCCGATGTTTGAGCCGAAGCGGTCGAAGGCCGTGATCAACGGCAAGTGTGAGCCGAGGCTGTGTGGAAATCTGACGCTGGGATCGGCTCGGCGGCAGTTTTGTATGGTTGGCCTGTGCTGACATTCAGAGTTTAATTTTATCAGCCGGATCGGCTTGGGATTGCGGCTATCTGGCCGCGGATGCCGATTAGTGCTGCCAACGGCTTGATATCACAGGCGAGGACGCTCAGCGTCATCTGCGCAGATCGGCGAAAACACCAACCGGGCTTCTGTCGCGGGAGGATGAAAGTTCGGTGGTAGGTTACCACTTTTGTGTGCTCGAACGGATGGTTCGGTGATCAGAGTGCCAAGCATGAATTATGCTTTCCCAATGGGGGAAGCGCAGGAAAACGCCATAGCTGAAAAGATGGGAACGTTTCACTGAGTGGCCAAAGAAAAGTGTCGGCCACCTTACCCGGGGCACTGCGCCCGTTCATTGGCATACAGGGGTCCGTTGTGCTGCGCCGACGATCAGTGTCCGCTATTGAGAAGCTGTGCTGCGGCACCGTCACTCATAAAGTACGGCAGCTTAGGGCAGTTCTCATTGGCTGACTTGTAGGGAGGCAGGCCTAATCGCCACGGTGCCAAACCGGGCTTTGCTAAGCTGTTAAACTGCCTCGTCTTGAAGCTCTGTCCCTAGGAAACCGCTGTTGCCGCATGCATCCAGAATATGGCGCCGTACCGCGGCAACCGGTGGCGCGGCCAAGCGTTCGGGGCGGCAAAGCAATGTCATCGGAACCGGAGCGGCGGACCAGTCCGGGATCAGGCGCACAAGACGGCCGGCCTGGACATCCTCCTGTGCCAGCAAGGACGGGAGCAGGGCCGCGCCTTGCCCCGCCAGCACGGCTGCATAGGCAAGCTCCATCGTATTGACGCGCAGGCTGATCGGCGGCTCGATACTCTCTTGCTGCCCTCCGTGGTTCTGAAACGCCCATTTGCCAGGTTCCTGCATGCGCAGGACAAAGGGCAGCCGGGCCAAGTCGGCAGGCCGGGAAAAGGGGGGTGTCTGCTTCGCAAGCGCCGGGCTGGCATAAGGCGCGCGCTGCGCGGATGGCAAGGCCGCTGAAACAAACCGCCCCTTGTCTGCGGGACCGGTCCTGAAAGCCAGGTCTATGTCCTCGGCTGCAAAATCCGACTTTGAGTCATCGGCATGCAGCTCCAGTTCGATATCCGGGTAGCGCGATTGGAGTCCGGCCAGAAGCGGGACAAAAATGGTGCCAAGCAGGCTGTTGGGCCCTGACACCGACACCCGGCCGGCGATCTTCCCGCCTCGGAGAAAGCCAAGCTGCGCCTCGGCCTCCAGCGCGGCATCGACCGGCTCGGCGCAGACTTCGAAGATCCGGCGCCCGGCCGCGGTCGGGGCCACTGCCCGTCCTGACCGGTCCAGCAGCACAAGCCCCAGTTCAGCTTCAAACAGCGCCAGCTTCTGGCTGATCGCCGACTTCGTGGTGTTCAGCTCCGCTGCTGCCGCACTCATCGACCCGGCGCGCACGGTGGCCACCAGCGCCTTGGCGCAGGAATAGAATCTATCGTTCATGAATCTGAACAGTAGTTAACAAACGGATCATTTTCCAGAACGAATGAGATCCCTAAATTCTATCTCAGCGAACAGGCCAGGAGATGAGAAATGCAGACAGAGATGGTCTATCACCCCGCCGCGACCCGTGAGTTCAAGGACTTCGGCTTCATGCAGGCGCATCTGTCGTTCAAGCCGCACCTTGCAGAAGGGCGCCGGCGGTTCGGCCCGCTGATCACAATTGACGACGGCACGCTTGCACCGGGCGCCCAAGGCTTTGGCCTGCATCCGCACCGGGATGTCGAAGTCGTCACCTTCATGGTGAGCGGAGAGGTGTCGCATATCGATCCGGTGGTGCCCGTTCACAACGGTACTGTGAAGGCGAAAGGCATTCAGGTGATCACCGCCGGCACAGGCATCCTCCACAACGAGGTGAACAATTCGCGGACGAAGCCGATGCGTGCGCTGCAAATCTGGTTCGAGCCGCGGGCCAGAGGCCTGGCGCCGGCTTATTCCAGCAAGGAGCTGGAAACCGCGGACCACAGCAACCGGTTCCAGCTGGTGCTGTCGCCAGACGGCGCCGATGGCGCTCTTGTTGTGCAACAGGAGGTGCGTCTCAATTACGGCAGCTTCGACCGCCGCAGCGTGCTGAAATTCAGCCCGTCCAGCCCTAATCGCAGCCTCTACATCTTTGTGATCGAAGGCGAGGCAACTGCTGCCGGTGTTTCCCTTGTCAAAGGGGATGGGCTGGGACTGCTCCGTGCCGGGGACGTGGCGGTTGAGGCTGCAGCCGGCGCTGAGCTCCTGATCTTCGAACTGCCCGCATCCGAAATCTCTTAACCAGGAAAGGACATCAACATGACCTCCAAAAAAGTGACCCCCGAAAACGCAGCCATTGTTCTGATCGACCATCAGGTTGGCACCATGAACTGGGCAAAGTCCGTTGACCGCGATCTGATCGAAGCCAACACCCGCGCTCTGGCGCGGACGGCAGCGGAGCTTGGTATGCCGCTGGTGCTGACTTCCAGCATGGAAGACAACATGCAGGGGCCGCTGATTCCGGCGCTGGAGGAGATTGCTCCGGATGCCTTTGCCGCGCGGATCAAGCGCCCTGGCGTTGTGAACTGCTGGGATGACAGCGCCTTTGCCGATGCCTGCCGCAACACCGGGCGCAGGCATTTCATCATGGCAGGCATCACCACCGACGTGTGTCTTGCCCCGCCTGCGATTAGCGCAGCAGCAGAAGGCTTTGCCGTGACCGCAGTGGTTGATGCCTCCGGTTCTCCCACTGTGCTGACGGATGAGATGGCGTTCCGCAAAATGGAGCGAGGCGGTGTCGAGCTCACCACAACCAGCGCGCTGCTTGCAGAACTTGCGGTCAATTGGGCCAGCGAGGCCGGACAGAAAATCATGCAGATCCTCGGCGAGGAAATCCTGAGCCGCGGATAGGCTCTCTGACCTATTGAAAGTAATGCCGGAGCGGCCGCCTCACCCATGGGGCGGCCATTGAACTTCGCAGGTGTTGCCAACTTCGAGAAAAAACTCCCGATCCGGCAAAAAAAGGAGCTTGAAAACGGCCGCTAGGGGCCGGCTGCGCAGGGGGGAAGGCGAGTCGATGGGATTGCTCGCAGTGACACCGCACAGCCTATTCGAGCCCATTGAAGCTTATTAATGCCTGACTGCAGAAATAGAACTTCTGGCCAGCTCAGGGGCCACCAGCATTACAAATACGAAAAGCATCAATTATTTCGGATGACAGAAGATCAGCATCCTCTTCCCTCATATCGTATCCGATAACAGAGGCTCGAATGATCTTCCGGCCCGCCCATTCGCCATGGGTGGGGTACACCTTTCCATTGTCCTGAATGCGCTTCAGGACCCGCATGGTCAGATCGTCGCCATCCGGCCCCTCGCCGCAGCAAATAGCGACCTGGTTGCTGTGGATCTGGTTCAGAACCTTCAGGCCGGGCTCGTTCGAAACCGTTCGGGCAATGCGCACTGCCAGGCAGCAATGCCGTGCTACCAGTTCGCTGACACCTGTTCGGCCGAGGTGCTGAAGTATCGCATAGCTGGGGACCCCCCTTGCACGCCGGGATAGCTCCGGCGTTGAATCACTCGGTTCCCAGTGCTCTGTTGTTTCCGGGAGATAGGCGCCACGGGCAGACATCGACGCAACGAGCGGCGCTCGGTTGCGCACGATGACCATGCCTGCATCAAATGGAGCATTAAGCCACTTGTGCAGGTCAATCGCCCAACTGTCCGCTTCAGCAACCCCCTCCAACCGGTTTGCCAGTTCGGGTACAGCAGCGAGCCAGAGCCCAAAGGCGCCATCCACATGAACCCAGCCGTTCCGCTCGCGCACCATTGGTATGAGTTCGGTAAACGGGTCAAAGGCGCCGGTGTTTATTTGACCTGCCTGCAGGATAACAAGCGGCGGGCTGCTGCAGCTGTCCAGGGCAGCCCGGAACGCATCCGGCTTAATCCTCCCCTCGCCGTCCGCGGCAACGATGTTTGTCCGGCCCGCGCCGAAACCAGCATAACGCAGGGCAGCGAATGGGGCGGAATGCGCATCCTGCCCAATCAAAACGGGGATCTCGGGTGCAGAAAACAGCCCGTCAGCTTCAACATCCCACCCCTGGGCAGCCAGCAGCGAATTGCGTGCGGCCATGACGCCAACCATGTTTGCCACTGTGCCACCCGTGACAAGACCGGCTCCGCTTTTGGATGGCAGTGACAGCAACTCAATAACCCAGTTGCAAACAGCGCGCTCCATTCCGGTTATTGCAGGCGTTTCAATAGATGAACCCGCGTTCTGACCCCAGGCTGATACCAGAATGTCGGCAGCTACACCGACGGGATGCGATGCGCCGAGGACATAGCCGAAGAAGGTCGGCCCCGCCATTTTGTGCAGACCACCTTCAGAAAGTTGCACGATGTCCCCGATTACCTCACTTTCCGGCACCCCCGTTTCAGGAAGAGGGCCCAAAAAGCGGCTGGCAGCTTCACCAAGTCCCAAGATAGGCCGGGCAGGCCCATTTGGCAGTTCCTCGCGATAGGTTTTGGCCGCCTTGAAGGCTGCCTCTAAAGCTTGCGCCTGCCCTTCACTCAAACCTCGCCGCACTCGTCCCATCTCAAATACCCGCTACCAGAATACTATCCGTGGGAAGGTAGCATGGATTGCTCCGGAATGCCTTTGGTTACATGTGGCCAAAGAGCGTTTCGTACCGGCCGAGGCATTGGCTGGTTAGAAATCCTGTATCTGATTGCGAACGGCCGCATTGGGGAGGCTGCACTGCGGCGGCGGGAACCCTAGGGTCAGGACTCGTTCTCATTTCATAGCCAGAACATGATGGTTGCGGCGAGAGCGATGGCAGATAGAAAGACCTTTGGACACCTGTCGTACGGGATTGCTACCCGACGCCAATCCTTAAGCCTGCCGCACATGGTTTCGATGCGGTTGCGCCGTTTGTATCGGCGCTTGCCGTATCTGATAGCTCTCTTTCTTTGCTTTCGGCCAGGGATGCAGGCGCGTATCCCTTTGTCTTTCAGAGCTTCTCTGAACCAATCTGCGTCGTAGCCACGATCCCCCAGCCGCCAATCAACGTCTGGCAAGCTGCGCACCAATTCCCGTGCGCCGATGTAATCGCTGACCTGACCGGCAGTCACAAATAGATCGAGCGGTCGACCCTGGCTGTCGCAGACCGCGTGCGGGTTGGTGTTCATCCCACCTTTGGTTCGACCTATCAGGCGTCCGCGCCCCCGTTTTTGACGCCCATACTGGCCGCTGTCCGGCGGGCCTTGAGGTAGGTAGCGTCGATCATCACGGTCTTCTCTTCGCCGTGTTCCGCCGCCAAGCCTGCCATGATCCGCGCAAAGACCCCTTTATCGCTCCACCGCTTCCAGCGATTGTACAGGGTCTTGT
>NZ_JAJALF010000027.1:0-57257 GCF_020514995.1 Leisingera sp. McT4-56
TCGGCGCACGGCGAGGACGACTGGCAGATCGAGGCCAGCCCGGCCCCCGCCGCCGCCGCGAACGGCAACGCCGCCCGCGATCTCTGGCAGGACTTCTGAGGCCAGCCTCCGTTGGGCGCCGGTCCGCCGGCGCCAAACCGCTGCCCCTGCAGGTTTCGCACGGGGCGATGGATGTTGCGGCAATTCCTGCAGCGGGAGAACCGGCCAGCGGGCAGCTAAACTGCCCGACGCCGCCCCAAATGGCAAAGCTGCAGAAAACCCGGGCCGGGCCCCCGTCTGGTCCTGCACGAGCAGCCGCTCCGCCCCTTCATTTAGTACAAATTTTCAACAGTCTGGCGGCGCCAGAACCGGTGGCGACCGGCGGCCTCCCGCCACATAAAGTTTTCGCAAATTCCTGCGGGCCATCGCATAGGCACCGCAAAATAAGGCAAGCCTCTGCAATTACTTAGTTTTCTTTAAGTAAATCCCCTAAGATAATAAACCTTAAAGAGATGCACATGACTAAACACTACCTATAGGTGTATATCTCTGTCTAATCCCGGATCCGGGAACAGTGCAAATTTAAAGGGGTATCTGGATGAGTAACAACCATTTTACGGACGTGGCCGCACCGCCGTTCATGCAGCCCGTCGTCCTGAACATCCTGTCGGTTGATGACGACGAGATTGACAGGCTGCGCCTGAAGAAGCTGTGCCGGAAGGCCGGGATGGAAGCTGAATTCTTTGAGGCTGCCAATCTGGATGAAATGAGCCTGCTGCTTGACCGGGAGCAGTTCGACCTGGTGTTCCTGGACCATAACCTGGGCATGGACACCGGCCTGGACGCGCTGAAGCTGCTGCTGACCCATGAAGAGCAGGTTCAAGCGGTTCCCATCATGCTGACCAGCGTCACCAGCTATTCCATTGCTGTCGAGGCGATGCGGCGGGGCTGCGCGGATTACATCGTCAAGGAAGAACTGTCCACGGACGCCCTGATCAAATCCATTGCCTCGGCCATCGAACGGCGGGCGCTTTACGGCCAGCTGTCCAGCGCGCGGGCATCGGAAAAGGAGCTGAAACGGATCTTCCAGCGCTTCATCGTTGGCTGCGGCCCCGACCTCAGGCTGCTGCTGAGCCGGACACTTGCGGGGGTCCGTGTGGTCAAGTCGCAGGCACGGCAGGATGACAGCGTGCCGCCATCAGTACTGTCGGATGTCTCGATGCTTGAGCGCAGCTGCAAGGACCTGGTGGCGTTCATGGACGATCTGGACAGCGTGATCGAAGACACCCGGCACGTTACCGCCCGCGTTTCACCGAACCTGCTTCAATAGCGGCCTGCGGCTCCCGGCAGCCTGCCAGGCCGCAGCACCGCAGGATTTGCCCGGAGCCCCCTGCCGGGCCAGGCCGCTGAAGCGGCCTGCAACAAGCAATGGAAAAGAGATGCAACGTTCGCCTACCGCCACCCGTCCCGCCCTGAACATCATCCTGGTGGAGGATGACGACGGCGACGCAAAGGCCCTGCGCCGGGCTTTCGAGCGGGCGAAAATCGCCAATCCGATCACCCGGTTTGTGGACGGGGTCGAGGCACTGGCCTTCCTGCGCGGAGAGATGAGCCAGGTTCCGCCGCCGCATTTTGTGGTGCTGAGCGACATCAACATGCCGCGCAAGAACGGTATCGAACTGCTGCGGGAAATCCGTGCCGACCCGGTTCTGCACGACATTCTGTTCATTGTGCTGACGACCTCGGACGACCAGCGCGATATCTCTGACGCCTACGCCAACAATGTCGCCGGCTACATTCTCAAGTCCAAGGCTGGCGAGATGTTTTCCGACCTCATGACAACACTCGACAGCTACTGGCGCATTGTCGAACTGCCAGAAATTCACATTAAGAAGGTATCCGATGACGGCTCTCAACATCCTGATCGTTGACGATGACGCCGGTGACCGGAAACTGATGCGCAGGCTGCTGAAGCAGGTGCACCAGGACGCAAGGATCACCGAAGCTGAAAGCGGGGAACAGGCGCTGAGCCGTGCCGGGCGCCCGGCTGACGTGATCTTCCTGGACTACCTCCTGCCGGACGGCACCGGGCTTGATCTGATTGCCCGGCTCAATGAAACCTGGCCGCGGGCGGTTCTGTTCATGACCACCGGCCACGGAGACGAGGAGATTGCAAAAAGCGTCATCCTGGCCGGGGCCAGCGATTACATCCCCAAATCGGCTCTCAGCGCGGAAGCGCTCAAGCGGATGATCGCAAACGGGCTGAAAGTCGCGGACATGCGGTGGCGGATCCAGGAACAGCAAAATGAGCTGCGGCTGTTCTCCGACGTGCTGGTTCACGACATGCGGGCGCCGCTGCGGGCGATCAAGTTCCTGAGCGATCAGATCCAGGAGGAGTACCTTGAAGGCGACCTGGACGAGGTTGCCCGGCAGTTCGACCTGATGAAGAAATCCGTGAACAAAACCTCAGAACTGATCGAACGCCTGGCCAGCCATATCAACCCGCACAGCGAAGGCCGGGCAGAGCGTGTCACAGTCGACAGCCTGTTCGACAGCCTGCGTGCGGTTCTGGCGCAGGACCTGGCGGCATCCGGCGCCCGGATCGACTGGCAATCTGGCGGGCTGAGCGTGTTGTGCTTTCCGCCGGAAATCGTCCAGCTGCTGCAGAACCTGATCGGCAACGCCATCAAGTACAGCGGCGGCAGGACACCTGAAATCACCGTGACCGCCGAACCGGCCCATCCGGGCGTGATGATCTCTGTCGCAGACAACGGGATCGGCGTGCCGCCGGAGTACCGGGAAAGGATCTTTGAGCCGTTCAAACGCCTGCAGCGCGGCAGCGAGCAGCCCGGCACCGGCCTCGGTCTGGCAACTTGCGCCAAGATCGCCAAGCGCCACAAGGGGCTGATCTGGTGCGACCTGCAAAGGGAAAACGGCACGACAATCCGTTTCACGATCAGCCTGGACACCAGTCAGGCCCGTGAGCCTGCCTGACTGCGGCGGCGTGTCTTGGCCGACCGAGGCCCGCTGCGGCCCGCTGCCTCTGGCGCACCCGCACCTCAGGGACCAGCCGCCTACCCTTCCAGCGACACCCAGAGGACCCTGGCGTCTTCCTTGCTGACCGAGACACAGCCATGGCCCATGCCGCTGTCGTAATAGACCGAGTCGCCCGGCCCCATGCGCAGAGGCCGGTAGTGTTCGGTGTAGAGGATCAGCTCGCCGCTCAGTACGAACATGAACTCCTCCCCCTGGTGACGCACCCAATTGTCAAACTCGGTCACATCCCGCGCCTTGATGGTGCTGATATAGGGCACCATGCGTTTGCTGGTCAGCTCGCTGCACAAGAGCTCGTGGTCGTAGGTGGTGGTTTCCTTGTGCTCACCCTCGCCGGTGCGGGTGAAATCCCGTCGCCCGGTGACACCGCTCTGGCTGGACTGCACAAACAGCTGCGGCGTTTCCAGCTCCAGCGTCTGCATCAGGCGGCGGATGATCTCGAAACTTGGGCGGGTCTGGTTGTTCTCGATCTTCGACAAGGTGGACCTTCCGATGGCCGCAGCCTTGGCCGCTTCCTCCAGCGTCAGCCCCTTCTCCTTGCGGGCGTCGCGAATCATTTTGCCGAGAATTTCCCCGTCCGGGGCCTCGGCAGTGTCGGGACCCAGTCCTGTTTCTTCAGAGGGAATTGGTTCCATTTATGCGAAATCTCCTGATCCGCAAATACCTTAGCTTTGATGCATCTGCGGGTCAAAATTTCCGCGATCATACTTTTCGTTTGCAAAAGGGAAAAAGTTTCCTATAGGGAACACAGCGTCGCATACGACGGGACACGTGCCGGTCCTGGACCGCTTTTCGGAGGAGAAACCACATGAGTGCATATGATCTGATCGTGATCGGAGCCGGTCCGGGCGGTTATGTCGCAGCGATCCGCGCGGCGCAGCTGGGCCTGAAGGTTGCCTGCGTCGAAGGCCGCGGCTCTCTGGGCGGCACCTGCCTGAACGTCGGCTGCATTCCCTCCAAGGCGCTGCTGACTTCCTCGGGCAAATATGCCGAATTGTCCCACCTTGCCGCGCATGGCATTGCGGTTGAGGGCGCCACCCTGGATCTGGGCGTGCTGATGGCCCGGAAGGACAAGATTGTCGGTGACCTGACCAAGGGCATCGCCTTCCTGTTCAAGAAGAACGGCGTCGACCACATCGAAGGCTGGGCCAGCATCCCAGCACCCGGCCAGGTGCAAGTGGGGGACGATACCTACACAGCCAAGAACATTCTGATTGCCACCGGATCGGAACCCAGCCCCCTCCCTGGCGTGGAGATCGACGAGGTGGACGTGCTGAGCAGCACCGGAGCGCTGGCGCTGGAAGCCGCGCCGGAGCATCTGGTGGTGATCGGCGCCGGCGTGATCGGGCTTGAACTCGGTCAGGTCTGGTCACGCCTTGGTTCCAAGGTGACGGTGGTGGAATACCTTGACCGCATCCTGCCCGGCATTGATGGCGAGATCGCCAAACTGTCCCAGCGCGCACTGAGCAAGCGCGGTCTGAAGTTCCAGCTGGGCCGCGCGCTGAAAGCTGTCGAAAAAGGCGAAAACGGCCTGACCCTGACCGTGGACCGCGTCGGTAAGGACAGCCAGGAGCAGATCGAGGCGGACAAGGTGCTGGTTGCCATCGGCCGCCGCCCGGTGACCCGCGGCCTCGGCCTGGAAGGCCTGGGGGTCTCGATCAACGCACGCGGCTTCATCGAAGTGGATGAAACCTTCCAAACCTCGGCGCCCGGAATCTATGCCATCGGCGACTGCGTGCCCGGCCCGATGCTGGCGCACAAGGCCGAGGAAGACGGCGTTGCCTGTGTCGAGATTCTGGCAGGCGAACGCGGCCATGTGGATTACAACACCGTCCCAGGCGTGGTTTACACCGATCCGGAGGTTGCCTCCGTCGGCCAGACCGAGGAAGCGCTGAAAGAGGCGGGCACCGAATACATCTCCGGCAAATTTGCCTTCATGGCCAACTCCCGCGCCCGCTCGACCGGTGAAACTGACGGTGCGGTGAAGGTGCTGGCAACGCCGGAGGGCAAGATCCTCGGCGCCCATATCTGCGGCGCACATGGCGGCGACCTGATTGCCGAGCTGGTGCTGGCAATGACCAAAGGCGCTACCATCGAGGAAGTTGCACGAACCTGCCACGCGCACCCTGCGATGGGCGAAGCGGTGAAGGAAGCCTGCCTCGACGCGCTTGGCCGCGCCATTCACGCCTGATCCGGAGGTCCGCCAGATGACGATCCAGCTGCGCCCCCGCCACCCGGAAAAGGCCCACAAGGCCGACAGCGCCATCCCGCGCAAACCCCAGTGGATCCGCAAGAAAAAGATCGAAAGCGCGGAATACTATGAGACCCGCAAACTGATGCGGGAACATGATCTGGCCACTGTCTGCGAAGAGGCCGCCTGCCCCAACATCGGCGAGTGCTGGTCGAAGCGCCACGCCACCATGATGATCATGGGCGAGATCTGCACCCGCGGCTGCTCTTTCTGCAACGTGACCACCGGCAAGCCGGACACTCTGGATGCGTTTGAGCCGGGCCGGGTGGCAGCGGCGGTCAAGAAGCTGGGCCTGCGCCATGTTGTGATCACCTCCGTAGACCGCGATGATCTGGCGGACGGCGGGGCGGAGCATATCGCCCAGACGATCCGCGCCACCCGCCACCAGAACCCGGGCACCACCATCGAGGTGCTGACCCCGGATTTCCTGGGCAAGGGCGAGGCGGCGCAGACGGTGTTCGAGGCGGCGCCGGATGTGTTCAACCACAATCTGGAAACCGTGCCGCGGCTTTATCCACGCGTGCGCCCCGGCGCGCGCTATTACACCTCGCTGCGGCTCTTGGATGACGCCAAGCGCGCCAATCCGCAGCTGTTCACCAAGTCCGGCATCATGGTCGGCCTCGGCGAAACACTGGAAGACGTGCGCCAGGTGATGGACGACCTGCGCGCGGCCCAGGTCGATTTCCTGACCGTCGGCCAGTATTTGCAGCCCACCCCCAAACACCACCCGATCGACCGTTTCTGGTCGCCGGAGGAATTTGCGCAATTGGAACAGATCGCGCGTTCCAAGGGCTTTTTGCATGTGTCAGCGACACCGCTGACCCGCTCTTCGTTCCACGCGGATGAAGATTTTGCCGCCCTGAAAGAGGCCCGTCAGATGGCCTTGGCAAAGGGCAAATAACCTTAACGCAAGCGGGAGGAGACCCATGGAAGCGTTAACAAACTTTGTCGGTGACATAAACGGGATTGTGTGGGGCGTACCCATGCTGGCCCTGATTTTGGGCGTCGGCTTCTTCCTTCAGGTCGGCCTGAAGTTCATGCCGATCTTGAAACTGGGCATGGGCTTTGGCCTGCTGTTCAAAGGCCGTGAAGGCCAAGGCGAAGGCCAGATCAGCCCGTTCAACGCGCTGATGACCGCGCTGTCGGCCACCATCGGCACCGGCAACATCGCAGGCGTCGCCACCGCCGTGTTCCTCGGCGGCCCCGGCGCGCTGTTCTGGATGTGGATGACCGCGCTGGTCGGCATGGCCACCAAATATTCCGAGGCCGTCTGCGCCGTGAAATACCGCGAGCGCGACGAAGAGGGCAACTATGTCGGCGGCCCGATGTACTACATCAAGAACGGCCTCGGCGCGAAATGGGCCTGGCTGGGCGTTGCCTTTGCCGTATTCGGCTCCATCGCGGCCTTCGGCATCGGCAACGGTGTGCAGGCCAACGGCGTGGCGCAAGTGCTGGAAACCAACTTCGGCTTCAACACCTCTGTCACCGGCGTGGTGCTGATGGTGCTGACCGGCGCCGTGATCCTGGGCGGCATCACCCGCATCGGCGCGGTGGCAGGCAAGCTGGTTCCGTTCATGGCGGTCAGCTACATCATTGCAGGCCTGATCGTGCTGGTCGTCAACGCTGACGCCATCGGCTCCGCGTTCGGCCTGGTCTTCACCCATGCCTTCACCCCATCGGCAGCCGAAGGCGGTTTTGCCGGTGCGGCAGTCTGGGCGGCAATCCGCTTTGGTGTGGCCCGCGGCGTCTTCTCCAACGAAGCAGGCCTGGGTTCCGCCCCGATCGCCCACGCAGCGGCTGAGACCAAAGGTCCGGTCAACCAGGGCCTGATCGCGATGCTGGGCACCTTCATCGACACCATCATCGTCTGCTCGATCACCGGCCTGGCGATCATCGCCTCCGGCGCCTGGACCTCGGGTGAATCCGGTGCGGCGCTGACCTCGCTGGCCTTCGAGACTTCGCTGCCCGGCTTTGGCGGCTACCTGATCGCCATCGCGTTGTCGATCTTTGCCTTCACCACCATCCTGGGTTGGTCCTATTATGGCGAGAAGTGCATGGAGTTCCTGTTCGGTGTGAAGGTCATGCTGCCCTACCGCATCCTGTGGATCGTCGCGATCTACTTCGGTGCCACCGCCGACCTGGGCTTCATCTGGCTGCTGGCTGACACGCTGAACGCGATGATGGCCATCCCGAACCTGATCGCCCTGGCCCTGCTGAGCCCGATCGTCTTCAAGGTGACAAAAGAGTTCTTTGCCACCGGCGGGAAATCGGAAGAAGCCAGCCACGCTGCTGAATAAGCTCTCCGGGAGGGCGCGTCCTGCGCCCTCCTCCACCCCGAAACCATACAATTCAAAGGCTGCACAGGATGACCGACGCACCCAAACGCACCCCGCTTTATGACCTGCACGTCGAGCTTGGCGGCAAGATGGTCGACTTCGCCGGCTGGGAAATGCCGGTCCAGTATCCCATGGGCATCATGGGCGAGCACAAGCAGTGCCGCGAAAAGGCCGCGCTGTTCGATGTCTCCCACATGGGCCAGGTGATCCTGTGCGGTGAAAACGTGGGCGAGAAGCTGGAAACGCTCTGCCCGCAGGCCTATGCCGGTCTTAAAGAAGGCAAGGCGCGCTACGGCTTCTTCACCAACGAGGACGGCGGCATCATGGACGACCTGATCGTCTCCAACGCCGGCGACCACTACTTTGTCGTGGTGAACGCCGCCCTGCGACACCAGGACATTCCGCACATGCAGGCCAACCTGGACGGCGTTGAAGTGACCGAGATCTTCGACCGCGCGCTGGTTGCCGTGCAAGGTCCCAAGGCCGAGGATGTTGTGGGCGAGCTGTGCCCCGCCGCCCGTGAGCTGAAGTTCATGGAAACCACCCTTGCCGAGATCGGCGGCGTCGAATGCCGCATCTCGCGCCTGGGCTACACCGGCGAGGACGGCTACGAGATCTCGATCCCGGAAGCCGACGCGATCCGCGTGTCGAAACTGTTCCTGGCCCATGACGACTGCGAGCCCGCAGGCCTGGGCGCCCGCGACAGCCTGCGCCTGGAAGCCGGCCTCTGCCTCTATGGCAACGATATCGACCAGTCGACTTCGCCGATCGAGGCGTCGCTGTCCTGGGCGATCCAGAAGCGCCGCAAAGAAGAAGGCGGCTTCCCCGGGGCTGCCCGCATCCAGAAGGAACTGGCCGAAGGCGCCGCCAAGAAACTGGTCGGCATCAAGCCCGAAGGCCGCGCCCCCGCCCGCCAGGGCGTGGAAATCCAAAGCGAAAGCGGCGATACTCTGGGCGCCATCACCTCTGGCAGCTTCGGCCCCACCGTCGGCGGCCCGGTTGCCATGGGCTACGTTGCGGCAGATCAAAGCGCCGCAGGCACCAAGGTGAACCTCATCATCCGCGGCAAGGCGCAGCCGGCAGAAATCGTCGCCCTGCCCTTCGTTACTCAGAACTACAAACGCTAAGACATCATCAGGAGAGTCAACATGGCCACCTATTACTCTGAAGAGCATGAATGGATCACCGTCGAAGGTGACGTGGCAACCCTGGGCATCACCCAGCACGCCGCCGACCAGCTGGGCGAAGTTGTCTTCGTCGAGCAGCGCGAAGCGGGTGAGGAGTTCGAAAAGGGCGGCGAGATCGGCGTCATCGAGTCGGTGAAGGCCGCCTCCGAGATCTATGCGCCGCTGGACGGCGAAGTGATCGAGGTGAACGAAGCCCTGGCCGACAATCCCGGCGCCCTGAACGAAAGCCCGGAAGGCGATGCCTGGATCTACAAGATCAAGCTGTCGGACGCGTCCCAGCTGGACGATCTGATGGATCTGGACGGCTACAAGGCCCTGATCGGCTAAGCTCCCCTTCCCCGCCGGACCGCCCGGCGGGGTCCATTGCCCCTCACAAGGACCCATAGACATGGCCTTCAAACTTACCGATTACGAAGCTTATGACTTCGCCAACCGGCGCCATATCGGCCCGTCTCCGACCGAGATGCGCGATATGCTGCAGGTGATCGGCTTTAAAACCCTGGACGAGCTGATCGACGCCACCGTGCCGCCCGCCATCCGCCAGAAAGAGGCGCTGGACTGGGGTCCGGCAATGACCGAGCGCGACGCCCTCTTCCACATGAAGCAGGTGGCCTCCAAGAACAAGGTGCTGACCTCGCTGATCGGCCAAGGCTACTACGGCACCACCACCCCGGCGCCGATCCTGCGCAACATCCTGGAAAACCCGGCCTGGTACACCGCCTACACCCCCTACCAGCCGGAAATCTCCCAGGGCCGTCTCGAGGCGCTGCTGAACTTCCAGACCATGGTCAGCGACCTGACCGGCCTGGACATCGCCAACGCATCGCTGCT
Organism: Leisingera sp. McT4-56; assembly: GCF_020514995.1. NCBI lineage: Bacteria > Pseudomonadati > Pseudomonadota > Alphaproteobacteria > Rhodobacterales > Roseobacteraceae > Leisingera > Leisingera sp. McT4-56. Next base: position 9,639 of record NZ_JAJALF010000027.1, read on the forward strand.
GGACGAAGCCACCGCTGCTGCCGAAGCCATGGCAATGGCGCACCGCGGCTCGCGCTCCAAGGCGAACAACGCGGCCTTCTTCGTCGACAAGAACTGCCACCCGCAGACCGTCGCCGTGATCCAGACCCGCGCCGAGCCCCTGGGCATCGACGTTGTGGTTGCCGATCCGGACGAACTGGACCCGGGCGCGGTCTTTGGCGCGATCTTCCAGTATCCCGGCACCTACGGCCATGTGCGTGATTTCACTCAGGAAATCGAAGCCATCCACGAGCACAAGGGCATCGCCGTTGTTGCTGCTGACATCCTGGCGCTGGCGCTGCTGAAGTCGCCCGGTGAGATGGGCGCTGACATTGCCATCGGCTCCACACAGCGTTTTGGCGTTCCGATGGGCTATGGCGGCCCGCACGCGGCCTATATGGCAACCACCGACAAGCTGAAGCGCGCCATGCCCGGCCGCATCATCGGCGTATCGGTCGACGCCCGCGGCAACAAGGCCTACCGCCTGGCACTGCAGACCCGCGAGCAGCACATCCGCCGCGAAAAAGCCAACTCCAACGTCTGTACCGCACAGGCGCTGCTGGCTGTCATCGCGTCGATGTACGCGGTCTATCACGGCCCCGACGGCATCAAGGCAATTGCCCAGTCGGTGCACCGCAAGACCTCGCGCCTGGCCGCAGGCCTCGAGGAGCATGGCTTCAAGGTGCAGCCCGAAGTCTTCTTCGACACCATCACCGTCGAGGTCGGCCCGCTGCAGAAGACTGTCATGGAAGCAGCGGTTGCCCGCGGCGTGAACCTGCGCAAGATCGGCGACAGCCACATCGGCATCTCGCTGGACGAGCAGACCCGCCCGGAAACCATCGAAGCGGTCTGGGGTGCCTTTGGCATCGAGAAGAAAGACGACAGCGTCAAGAACCGCGCCTACCGCCTGCCCGACTATGCGCTGCGTGAAAGCGAATATCTGACCCACCCGATTTTCCACAAGAACCGGGCCGAGGCAGAGATCACCCGCTACATGCGCCGCCTGGCCGACCGCGACCTGGCGCTGGACCGTGCAATGATCCCGCTGGGGTCCTGCACCATGAAGCTGAACGCGACCATCGAAATGATCCCGGTCACCTGGCCGGAATTCGGCAACCTGCACCCCTTCTGCCCGGAAGACCAGGCGCAGGGCTACCATCAGATGATCGCCGATCTGAACGACAAGCTTTGCCAGATCACCGGCTATGACGCGATTTCCCAGCAGCCGAACTCCGGTGCGCAGGGCGAATACGCGGGCCTGCTGACCATCCGCAACTACCACGCGGCCCGGGGCGAAGCGCACCGCAACATCTGCCTTATCCCGACCTCCGCGCACGGCACCAACCCGGCGTCGGCACAGATGGTGGGCTACAGGGTGGTTCCGGTGAAATCGGACGACAACGGCAATATCGACGTCGCCGACTTCCGCGCCAAAGCCGACGAGCATTCCGCGAATCTGGCGGCCTGCATGATTACCTACCCGTCGACCCACGGCGTTTTTGAAGAAACCGTGCAGGAAGTCTGCCAGATCACCCACGATCACGGCGGCCAGGTCTATATCGACGGCGCCAACATGAACGCCATGGTGGGCCTAGCCCAGCCGGGCAAGATCGGCGGCGACGTTTCGCACCTGAACCTGCACAAGACCTTCTGCATTCCGCATGGCGGCGGCGGCCCCGGCATGGGTCCGATCGGCGTCAAGGCACACCTGGAAGAGCACCTGCCGGGCCACCCGGAATACGGCACTGCTGTGGGTCCGGTTTCGGCGGCTCCGTTCGGCTCACCCTCGATCCTGCCGGTCAGCTGGGCCTACTGCCTGCTGATGGGCGGCGCGGGACTGACCCAGGCGACCAAGGTTGCGATCCTGAACGCGAACTACATCGCAGCCCGTCTCAAGGATGCCTACAAGATCCTCTACACCTCGGAAACGGGCCGTGTGGCGCATGAGTGCATCCTGGACACCCGTCCGCTGGACGAAGAAGGCAAAGTCACCGTTGACGACATCGCCAAGCGCCTGGTCGACTCGGGCTTCCACGCCCCGACCATGTCCTGGCCGGTGGCCGGCACGCTGATGGTGGAGCCGACCGAGTCCGAGCCCAAGGATGAGCTGGACCGCTTCTGCGATGCCATGCTGTCGATCCGGCAGGAGGCACAGGACATCATCGACGGCAAGATTGACGCCGACAACAACCCGCTCAAGCACGCGCCGCACACGGTGCGCGACCTAGTCGGCGAATGGGACCGCCCCTACAGCCGCGAGCAGGCCTGCTTCCCGCCGGGCAACCTGGGCGTCGACAAATACTGGCCGGTGGTGAACCGGGTGGACAACGCCTATGGCGACCGCCACCTGGTCTGCACCTGCCCGCCGATGTCGGACTACGAAGAAGAGTAAGCCCAGGACGTCCTGGCTTGCTGCCCCGCCGGTGCGTCCGGCGGGGCATCCCTGCAGCCTAACTTTACCGCTGCATCCCCGCATGTCCCGCTCAGAGGAGAGAATGATGTCCCGTCTCGAACCGCTGACCGTGCCAGCTTCCCGGCAAACCGCTGACAGCGCCGCCCTGGCCCGCTTTCACGATGTCGAAATCATTCTGCCGCAGCCGGACTCGCCCGCCGCGGCCCAGATGATCTGCGAAGTCTTCCGCGCCGCCAACGATCTGTTCCCCGACAGCGGCTACCGCACCGCCGTGCGCAATCTGGCGTCACAGATGCGCACCGTGCCGGACGGCTGGAAGCCGCAGACCGTCATTTTCCTCGGCGGCATCTCCAGCCGCTGGCCGCTGAACTCCGGCGAGAAAGCCAGTCTGCAGCGGATCTGCCGCCAGGCGCATCGCTGCCTGTTTGCTGGAAGCGCCATTTTCCTGCTGCCGGAAGCCGGCCTGAATGCCGCGGTCGAGACCGCGGTGCATGCAAACTTTGCTGCCGCTGCGGAAGAGGAGCAGATGATCTGCGCCCCGGCTGGCACCCTGACCACCACGTCAGGCCGCATCAGCACCGCCGTCAGCAGCTTTGCCGCGCTGCGGCTGCTGGCCAATTTCCTGCGCACCGACCGCGGCGCCTTCATTGCAGATGCGGTCTGCGATTACCTGGGCCTCGCCTTTGGCCCGGCCTCGGAACAGTCGAAGGTCTCCTTGCAGCTGCGCCAGACCGCCGGCGGCGATGCGCTGGTGGTCAAGATCCTCGACCTGATGCAGCAGAACCTGGAAGAACCGCTTCTGATCCGCGACATCGCCCAGCAGGCCGGAGTGTCGCCGCGCAAGCTGGAGCGACGGTTCCAGCAGAAGGCGCAGACCAGCCCGCTGGCGGCCTACCGCAAGCTGCGCATTGAAAAGGCGCGCCAGCTCTTGCTGCACACCACTCTGCCGCTGGCCGAGATCGTCGCCGCCACCGGCTTCGGCTCCCGCAGCAGCCTGACGGAATGGTTCAAGCGCGAGTACAAGACCAGCCCGCAGGCCTTCCGCAAACAGTATTATGCAGACCGCCATCCGGCTGGCTCCCTGGCCTGACAGCAGCCAGCCCGGCAACGTAAAAGGCGGCCCCATCGGGCCGCCTTTGGTGTTTCAGGGCGGAGGAGTTCAGTTTCCGGAACCGCTGTCCTCGCCGTCGCCCGACAGGGCATTCGGGTCAAAGACATTGCCGAAGCCGGAGCTGTTGCCTTGCGGCTCTTGCTCTGCTTCAGGCGCCGCCTCGCCGTCGCCCGACAGGCTGCCCGGGGCAAACACGCCGCCAAAGCCGGAGTTGTTGCCGGAGCCGGTGGAGGGCGCGGTTTGGGCCGGGGCGGCGTCGCCCTGCTCTTCCAGCTGCTGCTGACGGCGCAGTTCGCGCTGGCGGCGCAGCTCCTGGATGCGCTCCTCGGTCTCCAGGCGTTTCTGCTCCTGAACATCGGCAATGCACTGCGCCGGGCTGTACACCGTCGCGGTGCCAACGACCGCCACCGTCGCACAGGCCACGACCACCAGCGCCACCGCCGCCGCATTGGAGCTGAGGAAGCCCGGCAGCCGCAGCTTGCCGCTTTCCAGCTCTTCCACGGTTGCCTTCTTGCGTGCCTCGGCCACCAGCTGCTTGCGGCGGATGCTGGCCTCATTGAACAGCGCTGCAAACACCGTCAGCACCACGATGATGAAGGCCAGCGCCGAAATCGCCGGCGTGATGCCATAGCGGACCTTCTGCGCCAGCTCGATGGTCAGCGTCGGGTATTCGCCGAAGGTGAAGGTGGTGGTGTTGTAGTTCTCGAAGCTTGCCAGGAACGCCAGCACCGCAGCGCTCGCAAGGGCCGGCCGCATGAACGGCAAGAGCACCTTGCGGAAGGCCTGGGCATGGGTGGCACCCAGATCCAGAGCCGCCTCGGTCAGCGCGATGTCATAGCGCTGCAGACGCGCCACCAGCACCAGCATGCAGTAGCTGGCGATAAAGGTGGACTGGCCGATGATGGTCAGGAACAGCCCGTTCGACAGGAAGCTATCGGCGCCAAGTCCCAGCATCCGGTTGATCCGGTCCCAGAACACCAGGGTCGAGATACCGAGCACGACGCCGGGGATCAAGATCGGTGCGATGATAACGGTATAGTAGGTCGCCCGAAGCTTAGGCCAGATCTGGGTGAGCATCAGCGCCCCCGCCAGGCCCATCGCCACCGACAGCACCACCGTGCCCGCCCCCACCAGGATCGAGTTCCAGATGCCGTTCAAAATCCGCTCATCCTGGAACAACGCCGAGAACCATTCAAACGTCAGGCACTCCCAAGGTGTCATCCGCGGGAACGAAGGCGAGTTGAAGGCGGTCGCCGACATGATCACCAGGGGGCCCAGCAGATAGGCAAAGAAGATCGCCAGGTAGACCCAGAGGCTCAGGCGCATAAAGGTGAAGTTCTTCATTTGCCGATATCCCCCATGTTCACCTTGAACAGGCGCATGACGGCCAGCACCAGCAGGATACAGGTGACCAGCAGCACCACCGCATAGGCGGCACCCTGCGGCCAGTCCGAGTTGTCATTGAACTGCTGATAGATCAGCTGCGTGAACCACAAGGACGACGGCCCGCCCAGGATCTGCGGTGCCGCCAGAGCACCTGCCGACAGCATGAACACCATGGTGCAGCCCGAGGAGATTCCCGGCTTGGCATAGGGGATGACCACCCGGCGGTGGATCTTGGTCCAGCTCGCCCCCATGTCCCGCGCCGCCTCGATCTGGTTGCGGTCCAGGCTCTCGATCACGTTGTAGATCGGGAAGATCATCAGCAGGATGTAGGCGTAGCCCAGGCCCGCATAGAGCGCGATGTCATTGCGGATGAAGTCGAAGGGCGTGTCGAAGATCCCCAGCCCCACCAGCATGTTGTTCAGAACCCCGGTCTCGCCGAAGATGATGCGCAGCGCAAAGGCGCGCAGGATCTCGTTGATCCAGTAGGGGATGATCAGCATCAGCGCGAAGATGCGGATGTGGTTGCCCTTGGTCTGGGCCAGGTAATAGGCGATCGGGTAGCACAGGATCAGATTGAAGACAGTGACGCAGACCGCTGCCACCAAGGTGCGGAAGAAGACCTTGAGGTCCACCGCGTTATAGTCCTGGCTGCCGCCCTCGGGGCCGTAGATCAGGTATTTGTAGTTCTCCAGCGTGTAGACGTCCTTGGGCCCGCCGATTTCTGGCGGCGGCAGGTTGGGACGGAACGAGAAGTCGAGCATCGACAGCTGCGGCAGGATGATGAGGCCAATGGTCCAGAACAGGACCAGGCCCAGCATCAGGCTGCCCATGCCGGTGCCGTTGCGTTTGAAGAATTCCTTCAGGAAGCTTGGCATGGCGTGGCCTCCTTATTCCGCGGCCAGCTCACCCGCGGGCACGATGACGGCGTTTTTCGTCTCGTATTCCAGGGTGATGTTCTGGCCGGTGTGATCCTCAAAGGACTGGCCGAGGTTGGGGATCGAGACTTTCAGCTCCTTGCCGCCGTCGCCTTCCATGAAGATGTTGAAGACATTGCCTTCGAATTCCTCGTGATTGACCTTGGCCGTCACGAAATGGTCGCCCGATGCCCCCGCTGGCGCCAGTGCAAAGGCTTCGGGGCGGATGAACATCATGGCCGCGTCGCCTTCCTTCATCCGGCCCTGGTTGGCAGAGGAAATCCGTGCCACCAGCTCGCCGGAGCGGTTGGTCTGGATCAGCGCCTCCTCTCCCATGATCCGCTTGATCTTGCCGCGGAAGACATTGTTTTCGCCCACAAAGGACGCCGCAAACGCGGTGGACGGGTCATTGTAGATAGTCTTGCCGTCGCCGATCTGGTCGATCACGCCCGCCTTCATCACCGCGATGTTGTCGGACATGGTCAGCGCCTCGCCCTGGTCGTGGGTGATATAGATGAAGGTGATACCGACCCGTTGCTGGATCTCGCGCAGCTCGGTGCGCATGTGCTGGCGCAGCTTCAGGTCCAGGGCCGACAGCGGCTCGTCAAGCAGCAGCACATCCGGTTCGGCGCACAAGGCGCGCGCAATGGCCACCCGCTGGCGCTGGCCACCCGACAGTTCGGAGGGCAGCTTGTCGCCCTGCCCCGGCAGCGCGATCATGTCCAGAAGCTCGTCAGCACGCTTGCGCCGCTCCTTGGCGGAGGCGCCCTTGATCTCCATCGAGAAGGTGATGTTCTCCCAGATCTTCATAAGCGGGAACAGCGCCAGGTTCTGGAAGATCAGCGCGGTGGGGCGCTTGTTCGGCCCGATCCCCTTCATGTCGTTGCCGCCGATCAGCACCTTGCCGTCGCTGGGCTCCAGGAAGCCCGAGACCGCGCGCAGAATGGTGGTTTTACCGCAGCCCGAAGGCCCCAGGAAGGAGAAGAAGTCCCCCCCATTGATGTTCACATTGGCATCGCGCACGGCGACAAAGTCACCGAAGCGGATCCAGAGGTTCTCGAGATCAACGCCGACCCCTGCACTCATTTGGCTTCTCCCTAGGATGCAAACCTCCATTCCGGTGGCACGCCACCGGCCCCGCAAGACCTGCTATCCGTATCTGTTCGTATGTAATGGTGCCGCAAGATGCGCGGCTGGCCCCCGGTGTGCCCCGGGGGCCAGGTTACTCAAGCGCGCTGCTTAGGCGCTCTTGAACTTGTTGACGAATTCGGTGCGCACATCGGCGTACCACGGCGCCTCGGCCGGCCAGGGGTTCAGGTTGGCCAGCGAGTCGCCCGGATAGGCTTCGGCAAAATTCTTCTTGTAGACATCGCCCGAGAAGCTGTCCGCGCCGAGAACCGGCGAGTTGTAGCCGTGGCTGTCAATCGCCTTGCCTGCCGGCTCCTGCTTGTAGGCATAGTCGATGAAGGCGTAGACCTGCTCTTCGTTCTGGGCACCGACCGGCATCGACATGCCGTCGACCCAGGCCATCGCACCTTCGACAGGCGCCTGGTAGTGCACCGGCTCGCCCGCGGACTTCAGCGCCAGCGGCGGGCCGTCCCAGGTCTGGCCAACCACCACGCCTTCGTTCAGGAGACCGTTTTTCTGGGTGTCGGCGTCGTTCCAGATCAGCTTGATCCGGTCCTTGCGCGCGACGCACCAGTCGGTGACCTGGCCCCAGACCTTGCGCATGGTTTCCTCGTCGTCGTAGGCCGCCCAGATAGAGCCCGGCTCCATCTCGCCCGCGCGCTCCATGTAGAGGCCCGCGCCCAGCATCATCGAATGCGCACGGCCCATGGTCTTGCCGGCATTCTCTTCCGACCAGACGTCGCCGTAGGAAGGCGCGTCACCTTCCGGCAGCCACAGGTCTGTGCGGTAGGCGATGCCCTCGGTGCCCCAGATGTGCGGCAGCCAGTGCACGCCTTCACCGCCAAAGTTCCAGGCGTCGGTGCCGATCTTGGCCATCGCCGGGTTCACTGCGTCGATGTTGACCTTGTTCATGTCGAAAGGCCGCAGCAGTTCCAGCGGCCCCCACTGCAGCGAACGGTTGTTGGTCGGCGACACGATGTCGAAGCCCTGGCCCTTGGTGGCCTTCATCTTGTTGATGATTTCTTCGTTCGACCCGATGCCGGTGTAATTCACCTTGATGCCGGTCGCGGCTTCAAAGCCCGAAATGAATTCCGGCGGCAGGTAGTCCGACCACATCAGAATGTTGATTTCACCCGAAGACGCCAGTGCGCTTTTGGAATAAAGCGGTGCCGCCAGGGCTGCAGCGCCTGCGCTTTTCAGCAAAGTGCGGCGGGTAACCGTGTTCTTTCCAGTCATTCTTAAACTTCTCCCATTGGACTGTTGATTGTTCTTGTTGTTTCAACTGTGAAACCTTGCAAAGGCTTGCCTGCCTTCGACAGTGACAGTTTTGGATATTGATAAGACCAGTTTACTTGCCAATCCGCTTCGCATGGCGCCAGTTTCGGCGCGTTTAGAGATCCTCCACGGCATCTGCACCTTTACCTGAAACCATCGCTGTGGGCGCAGTTTGCGCGCCGAGGCGCAAGCCGTCAACGCTCCTGCGCCTCATGCCAGCAGAAAGCTGTTTCCTACAGGCAGGTAAAAACATCGTGACACGGGCAGGGGTTAACGAAAACGGGCCTCTGGAAAAGGGCCATCCAGCAGGGCCAGAGCGCCCTGACAAATGGACAGGTGCAAGCCGGGCGCGGTCCCTGCCGCAGCGGAAACCGCCGCCGGATTTCACGCGCTATCTGACTTCTCCGGTCTTACCCGCGACCGAGTGCCAGTTGCGCTAATGACGAGCCGCACCGCAACCTGACCCGGTGTTTTTTGCCGCCGCTTGCTCCCGAAGCCGGATCGTTGCAGCTCCATCTTCGCAATTCGTTCAAGCTTGCTTTCTATTTTCTGCAATATGCGCCTGTCTGGCTTGCCGCCGCAGCCGCCACGCCGCTTAGTCAATCTGGATCTATGCGGGAGGGACCATCCATGAAATCGCGCACCAAGGTTGTGGTGATCGGCGGCGGCATCGCCGGCTGCTCCACCCTCTACCACCTCACCCAGGAAGGCTGGAGCGATGTTGTTCTGGTCGAACGCAACGAATTGACCAGCGGCACCACCTGGCACTCGGCAGCGCAGGTGACGAATTTCGGCATGAACCAGACCATGGTCGGCCTGAAAAGCCATTCCATCGCGCTCTACAAGAAACTGGCCGAAGACCCGGGGTATCCGATCAACTACCACCACGGCGACGGCGGCATAAGGCTTGCCAACACCGAGGCGCAGATGCAGGGCTACCGCCACTTCGCCTCCATGGCGCGCAGCATGGATGTGCATTTCGAGGTGATTGATGCGGCAGAATGCGCCCGCCGCCATCCGCTGATTTCAACCGGCAACCTGGTGGGCGGGCTGTGGGACCCGCTGGATGGCGACATCGACCCGGCGCAGCTATGCCAGGCGCTGGCCTATCACGCGCGCAAGGCCGGAGCCGAGGTTTACCGCAACACGCCGGTCACCGCCCTCACCCAGCACAAGGACGACACCTGGACCGTTCACACGGAACACGGCGATATCGACTGCGATATCGTGGTGAACGCCTGCGGCTACCGGGTGAACGAGGTCGGCGCGATGATGGGGGTGCACCACCCGGTCGCCTCGATGGAGCATCAGTATTTTCTGACCGAAGACATTCCCGGCATCATAGAGGTCGGCCGCCGGATGCCGCTGATCCGCTGCCCGATCTCCGACTATTACTGCCGCCAGGAAAAGAACGGCCTGCTGATCGGCTTCTACGAACAGGATTGCAAGACCTGGGGCATGGACGGGATCGACCCGAATTTCGTCAACGCCCTGTGCCCCGACGACCTGGAACGGGTGATGGATGTGCTGGAGGGTGCGTTCGCGCGGATGCCCGCACTGCGCGAAACCGGCATCCGCGCCATCGTGAACGGCCCGATCACCTATACTATCGACGGCGCTCCGCTCATTGGCCCGATCCCGGGCAAGCGCAACGCCTTCTGCGCCATCGGCCTGCGCGCGGGCCTAGGCGAAGGCGGCGGCCATGGCTGGCTTTTGGCGCAGATGATCGTGCATGGCGAGGCCTGCTATGACACCTGGTGCATCGACCCGCGCCGTTTCACGGGCCACGCAAACGTGGAGCTGTCCGCCCTGAAGGCCATCGAGGACTACCAGAACGAATTCCGCTTCCATTTCCCGCACGAGCACCGGCCGGCAGGCCGCCCGGCCAAGACCACGCCGCTCACGCCAGTGATGGCCGCGGAGGGCGCTGAATTCACCGTGGTGAACGGCTGGGAGCGGGTGGACTACATCAAGCCCGCGCCGGATTTTCACCCTTCACTCACCTTCAGCTTCGACGAGGCCTTCAACGTGGTCGCGGCGGAAGTGAAGAACGTTCAGAACAACGCGGGCCTCTGTGAAGTTAACGGCTTCAACCGGATCGAGATTACCGGCGCAGACCGCCACAGCTTCCTCGACCGGATGTTCTGCGGCGCGGTCATCAAACGTGCGGGCCGGGTTGGCCTCGGCTACCTTCTGAACCACCACGGCATGGTCAAGGGCGAGGCCACGGTGGCCAACTTGCCCGCAACCGACCGCGGGCCGGAGCGGGTCTGGTACGGCTCCGCCGCGGCCAGCGAATTCCACGACATGGACTGGCTTGCCCAGCACATCCGGCCTGGAGAAGACGTGCAGCTCCGCTCCCTCACCAATGACCAGACCATTCTGGTTCTGGCCGGCCCGCGGGCGCGGGACGTGCTCTCCGCCTGCGCCCGGGGAGACTGGTCCCGTGACGCCTTTCCCTGGCTGTCAGTGCGCGAATGTTTCATCGGCTTTGCCCCTGCCACAGTGATGGGCGTCAGCTTCTCCGGCGAGCTGGCCTATGAAATTCACATCCCCAACGCCTCGCTCTACGCCGCCTACTTGGCACTGCGGAAAGCCGGGGAAGAACACGGCCTCAAGCTTTTCGGCGCCCGCGCGGTGGACTCGATGCGGATGGAAAAAGGCTTTCTGCACTGGAAGGCTGATCTGATCACCGAGTTCGACCCGTTCGAGACCGGTTTGGACCGGTTCGTGAAGCTGGAGAAGGGTGATTTTACCGGCAGGGAAGCTCTGCTGAAACGCCAATCCGAAGGTGCGCGCAAGAAGCTGGTCACCCTTAATGTAGACACCACCCACTCCCCGGCCCATGGCGGCGCCTCGATGATGCAGGGCGACAAGGTTGTGGGCACCGTCACCTCCGGCGGCTGGGGGCACCGGGTGGGTATGAACCTTGCCTATGCGTTTATGAACCCGCAACTGGCCGAAATCGGCAGCACCATGCAGCTGGACCTTTGCGGAGATCTGGTCCCGGCTAAGGTGATCGCCCCGTCGCCATACGATCCAGGCTTTGACCGCATCCGCGGCTGATCCTTTCCTGAACAGCAAAACGCCCGGGGAACTCCCCGGGCGCTTTTTTGCTTTTGCGGCTGCTCTCAGATCAGCTGCGGCCTTTCCAGGGCACCAGCCAATTCTCTGCCTTGCGCATCAGAATATCGATGCCGTAGCCGATGATGCCAATCAGCACGATGCCCATGATCACGATGTCAGTCAGCTGGAACTTGGAGGCCGCGATGATCATCATGCCGGCGCCCTTTTGAGCCGCAACCAGTTCGGCGGCCACAACCGTGCCCCAGCAAACCCCCATCGCAACCCGTGCACCGGTGAAGATTTCCGGCAGCGAGTTCGGCACGATCACATGGCGCATGATCTGCCACTTGGAAGCGCCCAGCGAATAAGCCGCGTGAATTTTCGAGATGTTCACTCCGGACACACCGGCCCGCGCCGCAATGGTCATGATCCAGAGTGCTGCCAGGAACAGCAGCACGATCTTACCCGTCTCCCAGATACCGAACCAGATGATCACCAGCGGGATCAGCGCGAGCGGAGGTACCGGCCGCATGAATTCGACAATCGGGTCGAACCAGCCGCGGAACCAGCCGGACAGGCCCATGGCATACCCCAGCGGGATGCCCACGATGGCGCCAGTCACAAAGCCCGCCACGACCCTGAGCAGCGACCAGCCCAGGTGCTGCCACAGCGAGAAGTTCTGATAGCCCTCATTGGCGATCTCAAAGAACCGCGACACCACGGTTTCCGGGGCCGGCAGCCAGATCGGGTTCATCTGCATGCCGCTGTCAGGGGTAAAACTGATCGCGCCCTTTCCAGTCAGCGTCACGGTGCCGTCTCCGGTGTCGACCGCGCCGCCAATCGCAATCGGCTCGCCGTTGATCGCCACGATCTTTGCGCCGTCCCGGCGCTTGGCCTCGTCGTTCTTGTCAAACAGCAGCGTGGTCGAACGCCCTGCTTGCGCCGCCAGCGCGTCATTCGCGGCAAAGCCGCCGCCGCCCTCGACCTCGAACTTCTGGACGTCCTCGCCAAACCCGAAGACCCGCACGGTGACATCGGCGTCATCCGTGGCGCCATCGGCGTTTTCCAGCGTGTAGGTGAAGGTGGTCTCACCGGTGAATGGCCCTGGGACGTGGATCGGGAACAGCTTGGAGCCGGTGAACGCCGCCCAGATCACGAAAATCACCAGAACCGATATGATCGACGCCGCCCGGTCCGGCGTGACCGCACTTTCGTCGCCGAAGGTCACGGTCTTGAGGCTGGTGAAGTCCTGCCGCGACTGCATCCCCTTGCGGATAACCTGGACCAGGAAAAAGGCGCCGGCAAACAGCGCGATATAAAACAGAAGTACGCTCATGCCACTTGCTCCGTCCGGCCCATGATCTCCTCTTCCATCTCCCAGATCATCGAGAGGATCTCATCGCGGGTCTCGGCAAAGCCTTCGGATTTCTTGACGTCGCGCAGGTCCGCATTCACGCCGCGCTCAGCAAAGGGCAGCTGGTATTCGCGGTGAATGCGGCCCGGGCGCGGCGCCATCACGATCAGCCGCTCGCCCAGCAGCAGCGCTTCCTCCACCGAGTGGGTGATCAGGATGATGGTCTTGCCGGTCTCCTTCCACAGCTTCAGCACCAGGCCTTGCATTTTCTCCCGTGTCAGCGCGTCAAGCGCGCCCAGCGGCTCGTCCATCAGGATCACGTCCGGCTCATTCGCCAGGCAGCGGGCCAGCGCAACACGCTGCTGCATGCCGCCAGACAGCTCATAAACCGCCTTTTCCTTGAAGTCCTGCAACCCGACGATTTCCAGCAAGTGGTCCGAGATTTTTTCCCGCTCCGCCTTGCCCATACCCTTCATCCGGGGGCCGAATTCCACATTGTCGCGGACGTTCATCCATTCAAACAAGGCGCCCTTCTGGAACACCATGCCGCGTTCGGCATCGGGGCCGGTCACCACATGGCCATTCAGCTCCACCGCGCCTTCGGTAGGGGCCAGGAACCCGGCCAGAATGTTCAGCAGCGTGGTCTTGCCGCAGCCTGACGGGCCCAGCACCGACAGCAGCTCCCCCGCCTGCAAATTCAATGAAACGTCTTTCAGCGCCTGAACCGAGCTGCCGTTGGGCAGGTCAAAACGCATGGAGACACTCTTGATGTCCAGTCCCGACATCGCTTCCCCTTCCTGTTAGCGCCAGTATGCAGCCGCGCTGCAACCGCGGGAACGGACGGCCCGGCAGGCGGGCCGTCCGGAATGGCCGGTTTCTTCCAGCTCAGTTCAGCGCAGCTTCCAGCGGCGCGCTGTTCACCGCACCGTCATAGGAGTCGAGCGCTGCCTCGATGCTGCCCGCGTTCACGAACACATCCGCCACGCCTTTCATGAAGCTCTGAGCGCCGCCGCCCAGCCACTTCCCGGACAGCTGGTCCTCAGCCGAGGGGAAGCTGAAGGTGGCGATGGTGGCCTCGGCATCGGCCAGATCCATACCTGCGTCCTTGGCAATCACCGGCAGCATCTCATCCTTGCTGTCGCCCGCATTCCACATTGCATTGGCATCTGCGGTCACTTTCAGGAACTTGCTCAGAAGCGCGCCCTCCTCCGCGATGAAGCCCGCGGGCGCGCTGGTCACGTCAAACACCAGAATGCCCAGCTCTTCCTTCTCGGCACCGGTCAGCAGAACGTTGCCGTGCTCCAGCATCCGCCGCAGCGCGCCGCCCCAGCCGCAGACCATGTCCAGATTGCCCTGGGCAAAGGCCGCCGCACCGTCGGCGGGGGCCATGTCGACGATTTCCATCGACCCGACATCAACCCCGAAATGCGCCATCTGCGATAGGAAGCCATAATGCGCAGCGGTGCCGATGGGCACGCCCACCTTCTTGCCGTTCAATTCACCGGCGTTTTCCTTGTCGATCTCCAGCGCCTCGGCGACAACGCAGTTGTCATTGTCCGAATAGCTGACCGCCACATCCACGGTCTGGATGTCCTGCCCTGCAGAGGTCGCAACCACGAACGGCGGCACGCCCTGGCTGACGGCAATCTGCACGTCGCCTGAGGCCATCGCCGCCGACATCGCGGTGCCGGTATCGAAGGAGACCCAGTTGATCTTGACGCCCATCTCTTCTTCATAGGTGCCATTGGCCTTGGCAAATTGGAACGGCATCGGCCACTCAAGAAAATAGGCCACGGTGATTTCGTCGAGTGCCGAAGCCTGGGTCGCCGGAATCGCGGCCGCGGCTGCACAGGCTGTTGAAAGCAGATACTTTTTGATCATATTAATAGTTCTCCCAGTTGATACACCGGACCCGTTCTCCGCGGGCCTTCAGGCTTGGATTTTTGCACGGCAAACCATATCCGGGAAGCAATTTGGCAGTAGAATAAAGTTACTCTTCCGGCGAATGTAAAACTTAGTTTCGTTTTTTACGGATGTAATGGCGTGCAGCTGCTGATAGCATATGCAAACCGCAAGGGAGGAAGGCATATGCAAAAGACGCTGAGTCTGCGCTGGCTGGAGGTATTCCAGCTGATCTCCAAGTCGGGATCAATCCAGAAGGCCGCTGCGGAAACCGGCCTTTCGATCAGCACCGTGTCAAATCACTTGCGCAGTCTGGAAAACGCCCTTGGCGTAGAACTGGTGGACCATACCCGCCGCCCGATGGGGCTGACGCCGGCCGGGGTGGTCTTTGCCCGCTATGTCTACGACGGGCTGATGACGCTGAGGCGCGGCGAGGCGGAAATCCGCTCCGGCAGCTGGCAGCACGCCACCGATCTGCGGATGGCGCTGCTGGATGATTTCGACAATGAGGTCGGCCCGGAGCTGTTCCAGTTCCTCTCCACCGCGCTGCCCCGGTGCAGCTTCCGCCACTACACCCGCCCCAGCCACGAGATCATCGAGAAGCTGCAGGCCCAGAAGCTGGACGCAGGCGTTGCCACCCGCCCGTCCGGGCTGTTGCCCGATCTGATCGAGTACCCGCTGATGCGCGATCCGTTCATCCTGGTGGTGCCGGCAGGCTACACCGGCAGCATCGAAGAGCTGACCAAGGCAGACGCGCCCTTGCCTTTCCTGCGCTATTCCCGCGACCACACCATCGGCAAGCAGATCGAAACCCAGCTGAGCCGCCTCAAGATCGCCCTGCCCAACCGGTTTGAGCTGGAATGCAACCAGTCGATCATCGGCCTGGTGTCCGAGGGCAGCGGCTGGACTGTCACCACCGCTGCCAGCTACCACCGCGCCCAGCGTTTCCATGATAAGGTCAAAGTGGTGCGTTTTCCGGGCAAGAGCTTTGCCAGAACGGTCTCGCTGTTCACCACCAGCGTCTATCCCGCTGCCACTTCGCAACTGATCCACGAGGCGCTGCAGAAATCCCTGCGCCTCCACTTCACCGACCCGATCAGCCAGCGCTTCCCATGGCTGGGAGAAGAATTCCGGACGCTGCCCGCCAAAGACGCCTAGGCCCCCCGGCAATTAGAAACAAACATCCGTGTTTTTCGAAATCTGGCGGCCATAGCTTGACGGTTTGGCAGCTGGAGCGCTGTTTTAGGCGCATCCCGCGCCGTGCCCTTGCAGCACATCCGGCGGCCCGCAAACGGAAAATGAGCTGACCCAAATGGCAATCACCTATCTGAAACAGGCCCAGCCCCGCCCCGCCGCCGAGAACAGCGGCATCCGCGACACCGTCGCCGTGATGCTTGCCAATATCGAGCGGGAGGGTGAGGAAGCGGCCCGCCGCTATGCCGAAAAGCTCGACGGCTGGACCGGCCCGGCCGTGGTGAGCCATGCCCAGCGCCGCGCCGCCTGCAACCGGGTGCCGGATCAGCTCAAGGAGGACATCCGGTTCGCGCACGCCAACATCCGCCGCTTTGCCGAGGCGCAGAAGGCCACGATGGGCGAATGCGAGGTAGAAGTGATCCCTGGCCTGATTGCGGGCCAGAAGCAGATCCCGGTGTCCAGCGCCGGCTGCTATGTGCCGGGCGGGCGCTACAGCCATATCGCCAGCGCGCTGATGACGATCACCACCGCCAAGGTGGCTGGCGTGCCCCATATCACCGCCGTCTCACCACCGCGCCCCGGCACCGGCATCCCCGATGCGATCATCTATGCGATGGACCTCAGCGGTGCCGACCTGATCCTGAACCTGGGCGGGGTGCAGGGCATTGCCGCCATGGCGCAGGGCCTGTTCGGATCGCAGCCCGCCGACATCCTGGTCGGCCCCGGCAACTCCTACGTGGCGGAGGCCAAGCGGATGCTGTTCGGCCCGGTCGGCATCGACATGTTTGCAGGCCCAACCGATTCACTTCTAATCGCCGATCACACGGCTGACATTGAAACGGTCGCCTGGGACCTGGTCAGCCAGGCGGAACACGGTGCCGACAGCCCAGTCTGGCTGGTCACCACCAGCGAGCCGCTGGCCAAGGGCGTCATGGCCCGCGCACAGGCGCTGATTGATAAGTTGCCCGAGCCCAATCTCTCTGCCGCTCATCGCGCCTGGCACGAACGCGCCGAGGTCGTCCTGTGCGGCAGCCGTGAAGAGGCCGCGCAGGTGGCCGACCGTTACGCGCCGGAACATCTGCAGGTGCAGGCAGAGGATCTGGACTGGTGGCTGGAGCGCCTCACTGCCTATGGCTCGCTGTTTCTGGGCAAGGAAACCACGGTGTCCTTCGGCGATAAGGCTTCAGGCCCGAACCACGTGCTGCCGACCAGCGGTGCCGCGCGCTATACCGGCGGGCTGTCGGTGCACAAGTTCACCAAGACCGTGACTTGGCAGCGCTGCAATGCCGCCGCCTCGCATGAACTGGCCCAGCGCACCGCCCGCATCAGCCGGATGGAAGGGATGGAAGGCCACGCCATCGCCGCCGAGATGCGGCTGCAGCCCGAAACTGTCTGAAGCTGCTTCACGCTCAGGACGGGGTCTCCAGCTGCTGGTCCAGATCAACCGGCCCCAGCACGGCTTCGTCAGGTATACCCTCGAACCCGGCGACGGTGCCGCCATAGCGCTGCGAAAACCGCGCGGCCGCCTCGGGCGAGGCGAACGGCACAACCTCCGGCGCGCCCATGCCGCCCGCGACGTTGGAGCCGACCACGAAATGCGCTTCGTTTGCGTTAATCCAGTTGTCGGTGCCGGGATGTTCCCAGCTCGCCGCTGCGCCCATGTCGCTCACATAGATCGCGGTGATCTCCGCATCCCGTTCCGGGCTTTTCACATAGGCCGCCAGATCGCGCACCTGGGCAAAGAACAGGGGTGCCGGAAAACCGTTGAGATGGATCTGTCCCTTGGGTCCGCCGTGCTCCGCGACATTCATCTGGCAGAAGTAGCTGAGCGCCGCCTCCGTCAGCTCCACCGGTGCAGGCGGCGCCTTGGCCTCCTCCTCCTGGCAGGCGGACAGGACCAGCGCAGCCGCAAGGATAAGGCGTTTCATGGCTCCACCCTCCGGAATGCGGCACAGGCCAGCAAAAAGCCCAGCGCGGGCCACAGCAGCAGCGACAGCGGTGCGGCCCAGCCGGGCAGCGCACTGGCTGCACCTGCCATACCGCTGGACAGGGCCACGCTTTCCGAGGCCGCCACGTTCCACAACCGGAACGCATCTGCCGGATTGGCAACCATCACCCAGGGGAAAATCTTCTGGGTAAAGACCCCGCCGCTGTCCATCACCACGGCCCCCAGCAGTCCCAAGTCATAAAGAACCACAAACACCAGCCAGACTCCCGCAGACAGACCCGCGGCAGCTGTTGCACCGCTGCTGAGCGCCGACAGCGCATAGCCCAGCACCAGGAATACGGCGCCCAGCAGGATCGATGTCAGCACCAGCCGACCCAGCGCCATAAGGCTCTCCGCCCCCGCGCCGCCGAACCATGCGGCAACGGCCCCCGCCGCGCCAAATCCGATGCACATGGCGACAGCCAGGGCGGCCAGATGCGCCATCAGCTTGCCCAGCAGAATCTCGGCCCGCCCCGCGGGGTAGGCCAGGAGCAGGGCAAGGCTGCCCCGGTCGCGGTCGCCTGCCACCGCGTCAAACCCCATCATCAGCGCCAGGAGCGGCGCCAGGTAGACCGACAGGGTGGTCATCGAGGCGACCGAAACCGTCAGCATGTCCACCCCCAGCGTTCCCGTCGGCGCCGATCCGGCAAAGGACAGCGCCAGCGCAAAGGCCAGCATTATCAGCGTCGCCATGAACAGCCAGCGGTTGCGGCGCAGGATCAGCATCTCGGCGCGGGCAATGGCAAAGGCACGTCTCATTTGCGGTCCTCCCCGGAGTAATGGCGATAGAGGTCTTCCAGCCGCGGCGGCACCATGTCGATATCGGCCACCGCATCGCCCATGGCGGCGATCTTGCGCAGCTCGGCCATCTTTTGCTGCGGCGAGCACAGGATCTCGACCGAGGCGCCGTTGATCCGCCGCCCGCCGGTCTCTGTTGCGATCCGGTCGGCGTGCGCGCCGCTGGCCTGCACCCGCAGCTTGACCGGCAGCCCGGCCTGGGCCGACAGGCCCGCCAGCGTGTCATCCGCGACCTTCACACCCTTGCGCAGAATGGCGATACGGTCGGTGCGCGCCTCCACTTCTGTCAGCGCGTGGGAGGCGATCAGCACCGCCGCACCCTGCTCCGCCAGCTCGTTGATGATGGCATAGAGGTCCTGGCGCGAGATCGGGTCCAGGCCGCTGGTGGGTTCATCCAGCAGCGCCAGCTTCGGGCGGCCCAGCAGGACCTGTGCCAGCCCCAGCCGCTGCCGCATCCCCTTGGAATAAGCGCCGATGCGGCGGTGCATTGCCTCGCCCAGCCCGACCCGTTCCAAGAGGCCCTCGATGTCAGCGCGTTCACCGGAAAGGCGGGCAAACAGCGCCAGCTGTTCATGCCCGGTGAGCGCCGGGTGGAAACTGACCGCCTCTGGCAGAAAGGCAGTGGCCGCCCGCGCCGCGGCGCTGCCGGGCGCCGCACCGCAAATGCGGATGCTGCCGCCCTCATGCCGGATCAGGCCCAGCACCGCCTTGATCATCGTCGACTTGCCCGCGCCGTTGTGGCCCAAGAGCGCCAGCCGCTCGCCCGGTGCGATGTCCAGGTCGATGCCATGCAGCACCTGGGTTCTGCCGCGGAACTTGTCCAGCGCGCGGATCTGCAGCGGGCTGTTTGCGTTATCCATCTTGTTCAACCTTTCTGGCGGCCCCGGGCCGCTCTGGCCGCATCAGCGGGTGGCTGTCGATCACCCCGCCGGGCAGCAGCGCCGGGAACGCCGACTGCGACCAGCGCACCAGCTGCACCGCGGGCGATCCCATCAGCAGTTTCGCCGCTGGCTGGGTCCACAGCACATGGTCCATGCTGTCATTCGGACGGTAGGGCGCATCGGCGATACCATTCCCGTCGACGTCAAAACCTGCAAAGTCAGACCAGTAGTTGCCCTGGCCTTCTTCGCTCCACTCCACCCATTTGGTAGAGACAAATTTCACCTGGTGCCGGTTGCCGACAAAAGCGTTCCCGACCATCCGGTTGCCGTCACTGCCCGCGGTAAAGTGGATGCCGATGCCGCAGCCCTCGAACCAGTTGCCGGAGAAATCATTCTTGTGCGCGTTGTAGAGGAAAGTGCATTTGTCCTTGGCGCCCTTCACATAGTTGCCGCGCACCTCGCCCTGGTTGGCATAGTTCAGCATCACCCCGTGATCGCGGTCGTTCAGCGACACATTCCCGGTCACCTTGACCCGCTTTGAGAACATCACCGCATAGCCCAGGTGATTGCCGATCGAGACATTGCCCGATACTTCGGAATTGTCGGCATACATGTAATGCACGGCAAACCGCAGGTCGCGGAAAGTGTTGTTGGTGAAGGCGTTCTTCTTGGAACTGTTCACAAAGATCCCGTCGCGGCCAAATCGGATGTCGTTGCCGTCCACCACCGCGCCAGGCGCGTTCCAGACATAGACCCCGTTGCCGCGGGCGTTCATGTGCCGGTCGAGACGCCCCTCGATCCGGTTGCCCTGCACCAGGCTGTCCCGGGCGCCGTGAATATCCACACCGTAAAGGTTGCCCAGCAGCACATTGTTCAGGATCTGCGGCGCCTTTGCGGTCTTGGTCAGCTTGATGCCGCTGTCGATCTCCTGATGCGAGGAGCCGGAGCCAACAACGGTCAGGTTCTGAACGGTCACGCCCGGCCCGGTCACGGTGATCACCGATCCCTTGCCCTGCCCGTCCAATGTGGCCTGGCCCTGCCCGTCCAGAATGACAGGCCGGTCCAGCACCAGGGTTTCGGCGTATTCGCCGGGGGCGAGGCGGAGGGTGTCGCCATCCGCCGCCTGCGCCAGTGTTTCAGCGATGGCCCCTGCCCGGTTGGGCACATCCCAATCCGCCGCCCAGACGGGCGCCAGGCCGGCAAGGGCCGCAACCAGGGATATGGGCAGGAGCCGTTTCATGGTTACGCGCTCCGCGGCTCGACCAGCATCCGGCCGCGCATTTCCATGTGCAGCGCGTGGCAGAACCACTGGCAGTAGTACCAGTGCACGCCCGGGCGCTCCGCCTTGAAGGTGACAGAGGCAGTTGCCAGCGGGCCGACCTCCATCGCGATGCCGAAGTTCGACAGGCAGAAGCCGTGGGTCAGGTCGTCGATGTCGTCCAGGTTGGTGACATAGACGGTGACCTCATCGCCTTGCTTCACCGTGAACTTCTCCAGGCTGAAGTTCGGCGCCTGGCTCGACATGTAGACGCGTACCTTGTCGCCGTCGCGGATGATGGTGTCCTGATAGTCGTCCAGATCGACACCATCCGCCTCGGCCTGCTTGCGCGCGTCTTCCCACATCGGGTCGTTGCGCTGCCAGGTGCTGGCCGGGTTCACCTTGGAACGGTGAACAAGGATCGAGTCATGCGGCTCGGCAAATGTCGGGCCATCGTGCACCACCTTCATCTTGTCGCCGGAAATGTCGATCAGCTGCTCGTTCTCGGGCTTCAGGGGGCCCACGTTCAGGAACCGGTCCTTGGAGAACTTGTTCATCGAGATCAGCCACTTGCCGTCCGCCTCGGCAGTTTCACCCATGGAAGTGGAGTTGTGGCCCGGCTGATACTGCACATCGACCTTGTCCATGATCGGATCCACATCGGCACCCGCATAGGCCTCGATCGCCTTGGCGATGTCCCATTTCACCACCTGGCTGTCCAGGAACAGGGTGGTGTAGGCATAGCCGCGGTTGTCGAAGGCGGTGTGAAGCGGGCCAAGGCCCAGCTGCGGTTCTGCCACAATGGCAGAGCGCGGATCGGCGTTGTCGCTGAACAGTGCGTCGACCTTCTCCACATCAATGACCGAAACCGTCGGCGACAGCTTGCCGTTGATCATGATGTGCTTCTTGTCGGGTGCGGCGTTCACACCGTGCGGCGAGTTCGGGATCGGGATGTAGCGCGTGAAGTTCTTGCCGGACTCCTTGCGCCCGTCCACGACTTTGGCACCGTTCAGCTCCTGATAGTCGCCCGCCGCAATTGCCTCTTCAATCGCCTTGATGTTGAAGACAACAACGTGGTCCAGCTCGCTCTCGGTCATCTCGGCCAGGTTCATGCCCATTTCCGAGTTGTAAGAGGTCGAGAAGGCGTATTTGCCCTGATAATCGCAGTCGGTGTTGTCCAGGTTGCCCGAGACGATCACCTGCCAGGCGACTTCCATGGTGTCGCCGTCGATGGCAGAGAAGATGTTCACATATTGCGACGGATCATCCAGGATCTGGCCATCGTTGATCAGCGGCGCTTCGTGCTCGCCGTTGGCAAAGACATAGCCGGTGCGCGGGAACTTCTGCGGACGCAGGCCGTGGATGTCCTTGGCATTCGGGATCTCGATGATCTTGTCGCACTTCATCACGTCGCAGCGTACGCGGGCGACGCGGGTGTTGGCCTTGTCGTTCATAAACAGGTAGCGGCCGTCATAGGTGCCGTCAGTGAACGACATATGCGGGTGGTGCAGGTCGCCGTTGTCATAGGTGACCTTGCCGTTGGCGGCCAGGAATTCCTTGGTCTCCGGCAGCAGGCCTTCGGTCAGGATTTTCAGGGACTCATTAGTCTGGCCCCAGCCGGTTGCAGAGCAGCGGTTGAACACCGGCACCCGCATCAGCTCGCGCATGGACGGAACGCCCATGATGCGCAGTTCCCCGGTCTGGCCTGACGACCAGAAGCCGTAGTATTCATCCAGTTCGCCCGGCTCCAGGCCGAAACCGGCAGCCTGCGCGGGCTTCGCGCCCAGCAGTGCGGAACCGGCGCCAGTGGCCGCCAGAACGGCACCGGAGGCGGTGGCCCCCAGAAGGCCGCGGCGGGTGACGGGCAGTTTGTTTTTCAGTTCTTCAGACATAACGTCCTCCTTCAGGAAACTTTTGTCCTGTTCGCGTTGGGGTGATTGGCAGGCGGCCTGCCCAGAGCAATCTCCGGACCCGGGCTGCCGGTCTTGGCCCGGCGTTTCAGCTGTTTGATCACAACCGGGCATTTGGCTTCGGATTGGTACAGAACCTGGCAATGCAGGCAGTCAACACATTCGTTCGGGTTGATCTCACCGGTTGGGTGGATAGCCTGAACGGGGCACTCGTTGGCACAAGTCTGGCAGGGGCTGCCGCATTCCTTGTAGCGGCGCAGCCAGTCGAACATCCGCACCCGCGCCGGGATCGCCAGCGCCGCGCCCAGCGGGCACAAGTAGCGGCAGTAGAACCGTTCGATGAACAGGCCCGCCAGCAGCAGCGCCAAGGCAAAGACCACGAAAGGCCAGTCGCGTACGAACTTCAGGATGATCGCGGTCTTGAACGGCTCAACCTCGGCATAGGTTTCGGCCAGCGGGATCGAGATCATTGAGATTCCGAACAAGCCAAGGAAGATCATGTATTTCGCAGGCCAAAGGCGCTCATGCAGGCCCCAAGGCAGGGTGATCTGCGGCACCTTGAACGCTCGGGCGATCTTGTTGGTCAGCTCCTGCAGCGCGCCGAACGGGCACAACCAGCCGCAATAGGCGCCGCGGCCCCAGAACAACAGCGCTGCAGCAACCGCAAACCACTGGATGAAGACCAGCGGGTCCAGAAGGAAGGCGTCCCAGGAAAAGCCGCCGCGCAAGCTGCCCGCCAGGGCCATCAGGTTCACCACGCTCAGCTGCGCATTGGCGTACCAGCCCAGGAACACCAGGGTGACGGTCAGGTATCCGATGCGGAACCAGTAAAAGGTGCGCGCGTTCACGGTCGCCTGGAACTGGAAGAAGAACACCCCGGTCAGCACCAGCAGCATCACGCCCAGCACCCCGATCTCGAGGGTGCGGTCCTTCCAGATCCGTTGCCACAGCGCGGCCTTGGCGGCTGCCTCGCCGGTGTCGTCCTCCACCACTTTGGGCGCAAGCGCGGCGGGAAGCAGGTACTGTTCGGGCAGATTGTAACCCAAGTCAAAGGTCAGGAATGCCCGCTCCAGCGCTCCGACGGACCGCTGCACCAGCAATTGCAGGCGGAACGGTTCAGCCGGGTCAAACTCCGCATCTGCCGGGATCTTGAACAGGTCCAACTCGCCGAAACTGGGACTGTCCGCCGTCGCGAGCTCCCCCAGCCGCTTGTGCTGGTGGTCGAAGAACCGCACCGAGGCATCGCCCTGGATCAGCTGGATGCGGTCGAAGATTCCGCCGCGCACATAGCCGGACCCCTTGAAGCTGTAGCTGCCGCGCCCGAGCACCAGGATGGCCTGCTCGCCTTCCTTCAGCCAGGACCGCAGGTTTTGATACTCTGCCTCGCCCAGCAGCGACTTGCCGATGGAGGGCACGGAAACCAGCGCCATATGCATGTCGATGAAAGTGTCGTCCGGCGCGCCCGGCTCCGGCCGCTTGATCGCGCGCTGATCGCCGGTGGCCTCAAAGGCCGCGTTGATCTGGCCCACGTCCAGCGTCATCCGGCGCACGGACCCGTCGCCCGCCAGCGTGGTCCAGTCCGCGACTTCCTCGCGGGCCATGTCGACCTCGCGCTTCGGCCCGTCCGGCTGCACCGGCGACAGCCCGCCCAGCCCCAGCGCTCGGGCCACCTTGATACCCGCCCGCACCAGGCTGTCGTCGATCACCATGATCGTCACCGTCGCACCCGAGATGATGTCGAGGTCATGGGCATCGCCGCCCGCCGCCGCCTCGGCCTTCAGGTCGAGACCCGCATAGCTCTCGGTCAGCTTGACCATCTTGGAATTGGGTATCCCGATCAGCACGATCGGCTCTGAATGCTTGACCAGCTTCACGCCTGTCAGCACCGCATCGGTGTCAATTGCTGCCACCACATGGATCGGCTTGCCGCTGTAGCCGGTGGTGCCGACGAAATCGGAGGTCAGGAAAGCATAGGCAACGGTCTCGCCCGCCTTCAGCACCGGTGCCACCGGCACATCCGTGCGCACCGGGCCAAACGCCTCGGCGCCGGGCACCAGGTCTGCAGGTGTCAATTCTGTCAGGAAGCTGTCGAGGCTGTCGGCCTCAGCCGCCGCGGCAATTACGGCGGCGATCGTTATCACAAGGGCTGTCAGCCAGCCCCGGAAGGCGCGTGTCAGGACCATGGCGCCTCTCCCTTATTTTGAGTGGCTGCCACGGACGCGCGGAATGCGCGTTCGGATTCTATCTCAGTGACCAGCGGAGGCCCACGGCCATCGTGCCAGTATTGTGCCGGGTTAGGCTGCACCGCAGTGCCCGCAGGCAGCAGCACAGTGCAGCCTGCCGCCCGGCTCATGCCAGCTGAATGAATGTCTGCCGGCCCGGCCCCGGTCTCAGCCGCGCAGAGGGCGCAGGTGCTGCATTTGGGGCAATCCTGCCCCTCTTCGCTGTCTTCGCCAGCGATCTGGATTTCTACTACGCCAAACTCGCCGCAGATCTCTATCCACTCACCGCCGCTCGCCGCCTGCCCCGCACCGGGAAAGGCCACTTGCAGTGCCAGCATGAAAACCGCGCACAGCCCCGCCAGCCGCCGGAACAGGCCGGCGCGGCAAGCAGGGGATATGAAAAGGGTGCGCGGCATCTGTTACAAGATTCTCTTGCTGCATTCGCCGCCGACACTAGAGGGAACTTCAGTGCCGTTATTTGATGTATGTCACATTAATCAGAAATTCCGGGCCATTTCCCAGCGGCCCGAAAAACGTGTTAAATGTTTGCCACTTCAGCCTTTCTCAAGCCGGCGGAAGGCCAGGGCAATCACGCCGGCTATCGCCATATAGACCAGCGCCAGCAGCAACAGCGGCTCATAGACAATGAAAGTATCGGCCCGCACGCGCGAGGAAACCGCATAAATTTCCATCACCGTGATTGTCGCCACCAGCGGTGTTGCCTTCAGCTGCAGGATAGTCTCCCCGCCCAAGGTCGGCAGCACATTGCGCACTGCCTGCGGCAGCCAGATCCGGCGGAACATGGTGAAGCGCGGCATGCCAAAGGACTTCGCAGCCTCCAGCTGCCCCTTGGCAACGCCGGAAAACGCCCCGCGCATCACCTCCCCCTCATAGCCCGCATAAGACAGGGTCAGCGCCAGCACCGCATAGGGCCAGGCCTGCCGCAAGTAGGGCCACAGCTCGGAGGAGCGGATCCAGGGAAACTGCGGGAACAGCGACCCCAACCCGTAATAAAGCAGCCAGATCTGCAAAAGTAGCGGGGTGCCACGGATGATGGTGCAGAAGGTGCGCGCCGGGATCGACAGGTACCAGGGTCCCACCGCCTGCGCCAATCCCAGCGGCACCGCCAGCATGAAGCCGAATAAAGTCGAGACGGCCAGGATCCACACCGTGGCCCACAGCCCCTCCAGCGCCAGCGGCGCGTATTTCGGAATCCAGTCCCAGCGCAGCGCAATGGCGCACCAGATCACGATACCCGCGAACACCAGCATCATCACGATGCGGTGCGGCTGCATCAGGTCCTTCAGGCTGATCATCGCGCGCCCCCCTTCAGCGAGGGCTGGCCGCGCCGTGCCCATTTCTCAACCCGGGCAAAGACCGCGCCGGAGCACAGCGTCACCATCAGATAAAGGAAACCGGCCGCCAGGAAGAAGGTGAAATAGGCCCGCGTGCTGCTCGCCGCCTGCCGGGTTTCCAGCGTCAGCTCATTGAAGCCGACCACCGCCAGCAGCGCCGTGTCCTTGGTGGCAATCAGCCACAGATTCGCCAGCCCCGGCACCGCAAAGCTCATCATCGCCGGGATCGTCACCCGCCGCATGATCATAAAGGCCGGCATGCCATAGGACTTCGCCGCCTCGATCTGCCCCACCGGCACTGCCTTGATGGCGCCGCGCAGGACTTCGGTTGCATAGGCCCCCTGCACCACTCCCAGCACCCAGATGCCGGCCGCAACGCCGTTGATCTCGACCCGGCCGCCGCCCATCGCCTCGGAGATCTTGTTGATGATATCGCTGCCCACGTAATAGAGGATCAGGATCAGCACCAGTTCCGGCACCGCCCGGATCACCGTGGTGTAGATGGCGAGAAGATCACGCGTGACCTTCCCGCCGTAGAGTTTGCCATAGGCCCCGAACAGCCCGATCACCAGCCCCAGCCCCAGCCCAAAAGCGCCAAAGGCGATCTGCAGGGAGTTGGCAAGCCCGCGCAACAGGTTGCCTCCCCAGCCTGACAGCGACAGCAGCTCTGCGCTGGCGCCGAGGCCCAGTAGTTCGAACAGTCCGGTCACGGCAGCACCTTAGTAGATGCTGGTGGTGAAGTATTTGGCAGTGATCTTCTCGTGGGTGCCGTCGGCCAGGATCGCCGCGATGCCCTTGTTCAGCGCCTCGCGCAGCGCGTCGTCGCCCTTGCGCACGCCTGCACCCACACCGCGGCCCAGGATCGCCGGGTCATCCGCCACCGCGCCCTTGATCTCGCAGCAGCTGCCGGTGTCGGACCCGACGAAATCCGCCATCGCGATGCTGTCCGCCTGGGTCGCATCGATGCGGCCCGCAAACAGATCCTGGTTGGCTTCATCCTGGGTCTGGTAAACCTTCAGCTCGGCATCCTTGAAGTATTCCTGCGCATAGGCCTGGTGGATGGTCGAGGCCTGGATGCCGACAATTTTACCCGCCAGCGATTCCGGCGTCGGCGCGATGTCCATCGACTTGTCGGCCACGATCACCGCCGGGGTGTTGTAATAGGGATCGGAGAAATCGATTGTCTTCATCCGCTCCTCGGTGATCGACATGGAAGCCATGATGGCGTCAATCTGCTGGCCGGTCAGCGACGGAATGATGCCGTCCCAGGCCACCGGCGTGATCACGCAGTCCAGTTCAGCCGCGGCGCAGACCGCGCCGATCACCTCGACCTCCCAGCCGACCCAGTTGCCGGAGCTGTCGAGCGAGGCAAACGGCGGGTAGGGTTCCGCGGCGATGCCGATTTTCACCTGTTCGGCAGCAGCCGCACCAGCGGACAGAGCGGCAGCCGCGGTTGCCGCGGCAAGCAGTGCTTTCAGTTTCATATTATTCTCCCAGTTGGTTTTTATTTTGGTGGTAGTGGATCAGGCGACCGAGCTCAGAAATTGCTTCAGACGGTCTGATTGCGGATTGCCAAAGACCTCGGCAGGCGGCCCCTGCTCTTCGATGCGGCCCTGGTACAGATAGACAACGTGGTTTGCGACTTCGCGGGCGAATTTCATCTCATGGGTCACCAGCAGCATGGTGCGCCCCTCGGCGGCCAGGTCGCGGATCACCGTCAGCACCTCACCCACCAGTTCCGGGTCCAGCGCCGAGGTCGGTTCGTCAAACAGCATCGCCGACGGGTCTACCGCGAGCGCCCGCGCAATCGCCGCCCGCTGCTGCTGCCCGCCGGACAGATAGGCAGGATAGGTGTCCTCCTTGCCGCCCAGCCCCACCCGGTTCAGCAGTTCGTGCGCCCGCGCGATAGCCTCGGCCTTGGGCACCTTCAGCACATGCACCGGCACCTCGATCACGTTTTCCAGCAGCGTCCGATGGGTCCACAGGTTGAACTGCTGGAAAACCATCGCCAGCTTGGTCCGGATTCGTTCGATCTGCTTCTGATTGGCCGGGCTGCCGTCGCCCCGCATCGCCACTTCCTCGCCGCCGATCACGATTTTTCCTGAGCTCGGCGTCTCCAGAAAATTGATGCAGCGCAGCATCGTGGACTTGCCGGAGCCGGAGCCGCCGATGATCGCCACCACATCCCCTTGATGGGCGGTCAGATCCACGCCCTTCAGCACTTCCAGATTGCCGAAGGATTTGTGCAGATCCTCGACCCGGATTGCCTCCCGGCGCGTGTCTGTCTCCGGCGAGGATGCGGCTGCTGCGGCTGTGTCCATCTTTGCGTCTTCCCGAATTTTCCGATTGCAGTAAGCCGCGACTCGCGTAATTATGCAAGTGTATAATTTCTCCGCCAGCACAAAAACAGGAGCTGAGGTGACCGACGAGCGCCGCAAATTCAAACGCGAATCCGCCGAAGCCCGGAAGGAAGCGCTGATTCTCGCCACGCTGGAACTGGTGGCAGAGAACGGTGTGCGCGGCGCCACGGTGCGGGGCATTGCCGAGCGTGCCGACGTCACACAGGGGCTGATCCGGCATTACTTCAGCTCCAAGGAAGAGCTGATCATCGCGGCCTATGAACACCATATGAACCAGATGACGGACCTGACCTTTGCACCCGGGGCAGCGGCAGGCAGCGCCCGGGCGCGTCTCAGGGCTTTTGTCGACGGCTCGCTGACCCCGCCGGTGGTCGATCCGCGCGCGCTGGCGCTCTGGGCCAGCTTCCTCAACAAGGTGCAGAACGATCCGCAGATGAAGGAAACCCACCAGCGTACCTATGCCTACTTCCGCGACCGGCTGGAGGCGCTGATCGCCGCCGCGCTGGAAGAGGCCGGGCGCCCCGCCCCGGCGGCCCGGCTGCGCCAGCTCGCGATTGCCTGCAACGCGGTGATCGACGGGCTGTGGCTGGAGGGCGGCGCCCTGCCGGATGCCTTCGCAGCTGGCGAACTGGTTGAAATCGGACGGCAATCGGTTGCCGCCATTACTGGATTGGATTTGAAGCAGGAGGCTGAAACCTGATGAGGCTGACAGCAATCACCGAACGGCTGGCCGGGCTTGGCGGCGGCAAATGGGAAGTGCACGCAAGGGCACGGCAACTGGCAGCAGCCGGCGCCGACCTGGTGGAGATGACCATCGGAGAACCCGACGTGCCGACCCCGCCGGAACTGGTCGAGGCCGCCGCGCAATCCATGCACGCGGGCCGCACCGGGTATTCCGACGGCCGCGGCGAGGCGCATCTGCGCGCTGCTCTGGCCGAGGCCTATACCGCCACCCGCGGGCGGGATTTCGGGCCGGAAAACATCCTCTGCTTTCCCGGCACCCAGACCGCGCTTTATGCTGTGCTGCAAGGCGTGGCCGAACCCGGCACCGAGGTGCTGGTCGGCGAGCCGATGTATGCCACCTACGAAGGCGTGATCCGCGCGTCCGGCGCCGGCATGGTGCCGGTGCCGCTGCGGCCCGAGGCCGGCTTCCGGATGCAGGCCAGCGACATCGCCGCCCGCATCACCCCGCGCAGCCGCGCCATCCTGCTGACGACCCCGCACAACCCGACCGGCGCCATCCTGACACCGCAGGACCTGCGGGAAATCGGCGAGCTGGCGGTGAAACACGATCTCTGGATCATCTCCGACGAAGTTTATGAGCACCTGGTCTTTGAGGGCGCGGAATTTGTCTCCCCTCTCTCCGATCCGGCCCTGGCGGAGCGGGTGATTGCAGTCTCCTCGATTTCCAAGTCGCACGCCGCGCCGGGCTTCCGCAGCGGCTGGTGCGCCGGGCCTGTCAACTTCTGTGCAGCCCTGCTGCCGGTCTCGGAAACCATGCTGTTCGGCAACCAGCCCTTTATCGCCGACATGACCGAAAAGGCGGTGCGCGAGGGCTCTTCCGTCGCCGCAGGGATGGCCGCCCGCTTTGCCGCCCGCGCCGCCCTGCTGGAACAACGCCTGCACGCTGAGACCCGCCTGCGCGTCCACCGGCCCGAAGCCGGCATGTTTGCTCTGATCGACGTCTCCGCCACCGGGATGGACGGCGACGCCTATTCCTGGGACCTGCTGGACAGCGGCGTCGCGGTAATGCCAGGTTCCGCCTTCGGCGACGGCCTTCGCAACTGGGTGCGGGTCGCCCTCACCATCGACGACAACAGTTTTGCCACCGCGCTCGACCGGATCGCCGCCCACGCAAACCGCAATGCAAGAGGCGCCGCATGACCACGAAAACCGTTGGCGAAGCCCTGGTTGCCGGGCTGAAGGCACGCGGCGTCACTTGCGTGTTCGGCATCCCTGGCGTGCACACCGTGGAGCTCTATCGCGGCCTGGCCGCCTCTGGCATCCGTCATGTCACCCCCCGCCACGAACAAGGCGCGGGCTTCATGGCTGACGGTTTTGCACGGGTCTCCGGCCAGCCGGGCGTGGCCTTTGTCATCACTGGCCCCGGCCTGACGAACACACTGACCCCGATGGCCCAGGCCCGCGCGGATTCAGTGCCGGTGCTGGTGGTTTCCGGCGTCAACGCCAGCACCACGCTCGGCAAGGGCCACGGCCACCTGCACGAGCTGCCGGATCAGCACGCGCTGGCCAAGACCGTGGCGCTGGCCTCTGAACACGTTGCCCGGCCCGATGAGCTGGAGGCCTCGATGGACCGCGCCTTTGCCCCCTTTGCCGCTGGCCGCCCCGGCCCCACCCACATCCAGATCCCGCTGGACGTGGCAGGCACAGCATCGCAGGAAGGCTTTCCCGCCCCGGCTTCCACTCAGCCGCCCCTCGACAGCGGCCAAATTGCCGAGGCAGCGGCCTGCCTGTCACGAGCTACCAAAGTTGTCATCCTCGCTGGCGGGGGTGCCAAGTGCACAGGCTGGGGCTTGCAGGCCCTGGCCGAACGCCTCGACGCGCCTGTGGTGCAAACCGTCAACGCCCGCGGGTTGATGCACGGCCATCCGCTGACCATTCCTGCAAGCCCCAGCCTGCAAGCGGTCCGGGAGCTGATCCAAGACGCCGATTGCGTGCTGGCACTGGGAACCGAACTCGGGCCGACCGACTACGACATGTATGCCACCGGCAGCATGGCTGACATGGCCGGACTGATCCGGGTCGACATCTGCGCCGAACAGCTGGCCGGACACGAGACAGACCTCGCCATCCACGCCCGCGCCGGCGAGGCTACGGCCGCGCTGCTCGCAGCCCTGCCCGCTGCGCCCAAACAAAGCCAGGGCGCCCAGCGCGCGAACCGAACCCGAGCCGCCGCGTATGAAGAGATCGGCCCGGAATACCGCCAGCAGGTCGAGGTGCTGAACGCCATGCGCGACGCGGTGCCGAACGCCTTGATGATCGGCGATTCCACTCAGCCGATCTATGCCGGCAATCTCTACTATGATCACGACCGAGCCGGCGGCTGGTTCAATGCCGCTACCGGCTATGGCGCGCTCGGCTATGGCATCCCCGCAGCGATCGGCGCCGCGATTGCCGATCCCTCGACCCATGTTATCTGCATTGCCGGCGACGGCGGCGCCCAGTTCTCGCTGCCGGAGATCATGGCCGCCGTGGACGAAAACCTGCCCATCACCTTCGTGATCTGGAACAACCGCGGCTATGGCGAGATCGCAACCTCAATGGAGGCCGTGGACGTCCCCGTGGTCGGCTGCGACCCCACACCGCCAGAGTTCGGCCCCGCCGCCGCCTCTTTCGGCATCCCTTACACCCGCGTGCCGATGGAACCGCAGGCAATTGCCGCCGCGCTCCGGGAAGCCAGCAATCGCGGCACCCCATCCATCCTCGAAATCGACGTAACCGGCCCCTCTCAGGGCCAGGAGTAACCCAATGCGAAACCCAACCTTCGAGTTCACCCGCGCCATCACCCGCCGCCCCGCCCCCACCGTCGCCAAGGGCCTGCGCGCCGAGGATATCGGCAACCCCAGCCTCGACAGCATGCTGGCTGCCCACGCTGCCTATGTCGCTGCGCTGCGCAGCACCGGCGCCGAGGTGATCGAACTGGATCCGCTGGTGGCTTTCCCCGATGCCCAGTTCGTCGAGGACACTGCCCTTTGCTTGCCGCAAGGGGCGATCCTGATGCGTCCCGGCGCGCCGTCTCGGCTGGGTGAGGTGGCGGAAATGGCCACCACCCTGCGCGCCTGCTACGATGACGTCCGCGAAATCGTCGGCCCCGGCCATATCGAGGGCGGCGACATTCTGGTGACCGGCAAGGAGATCCTGGTCGGCCGCTCCGACCGCACCGACGCCGAAGGCGTGGCCGAACTGGCAGAAATTGCCGCCGAATGGGGCCATTCGCTGCGCGAAGTTTTCACCCCCGAGGGCGTGCTGCATTTCAAGACCGACTGCTCGCTGATGGATGCCGAGACGATTCTGTCGACCAAGCGCCTTGATGCCTCCGGCTGTTTCGAAGGCTACCGGGTGCTGCATGTGGCCGACGGCGAGGAAGCGGCCGCCAACGCCATCCGTTTTAACAACCTTGTCCTTATGGCGGCGGGCTTCCCGCGCACGGCGGAATTGCTGGACAATGCCGGGTACGAGATCGTCGAGATCGACAACACCGACTGCGCCAAGCTGGACGGCGGCATGTCCTGCCTGTCGCTGCGGTTCTGACCCTGGCTCTGCCGCGCAGCCGCACCACAGCTGCGCGGCCCCCTAGCCCTGCGTTCTGACGCAGCCCGCCCCAGCGCCGCCTGCCCCCTATCCTTGATCGCCGCGGCCTGTCCCGCTGCACGAAGGCCATGTTCCGATTGCCATGATCCGCATTATCATGATCATGAGCGCCAGCGGCTGCGCCCTCGCGCCGCAGCGCTCCAAGCGGTGAAAGCGGACTTCAGAGACATGGATCCAGATCAGCTTATTGCCTGCCCGACCTGTGACGTTCTGAACCGCGACCAGGAAGTAAAGGCCCATACAGTGGCCCGCTGCGCCCGCTGCGGCACGGTGCTGGCGGCGCCGAAATCGGGCGCCATGACCCGGATCGCGATGCTGTCGCTGACCGCGCTGATCCTGCTCGCCGCAGCGGCCGGCTTCCCGTTTCTTGAACTGAAGGCCCAGGGGCTGTCGCACCAGGCCTCGGTGCTGGATGCGGTGCTTGCCTTTTCACGCGGACCGATGGCACCGCTGTCGCTGGCAACCGGCCTGCTGATCGTGCTGCTGCCTGCGGCACGCTTTTGCGCGTTGATCTACACTCTGGCGCCGATGGCCCTGGGCTGGCACCCGGCGCCGCACGCCGCTGCGGCCTACCGCTGGGCAGAGCGGCTGAAGCCCTGGGCGATGGCCGAGATATTCATCATCGGCGTGGCGGTGGCCCTGGTCAAAGTCTCCGGCTTGGCTCGGGTCGGGCTGGGGCCGGCCTTCTGGGCCTTTGCCGCGCTGCTGATTGTGACCATCCTGACCGACAATTCCATTTGCAGGCTGACCGTATGGAAGACGCTGAAAACCCGCGGCCGTTCCTGACTGCCGCCGCCGCCGGGCTGACCGGCTGCCGCGCCTGCGGCACTGCCAACCCCGGCGGTGCCCGGGCCTGCGCCTGCTGCGGCAGCCCGCTGGAGCCCGCCGGCCACGCCAGCCTGCAGCGCGTCTGGGCCTGGCTGGCGGCGGGGATGATCGCCTATGTTCCGGCAAATCTCTACCCGATGCTGCGCACGACAACTTTTGGCCGTTCTTCCGAAAACACGCTGATCGGCGGCATTGCCGAGCTGTTCAGCCACGGCTCATACGGCGTTGCGCTGATTGTTTTCTTTGCCAGTATCGTGATCCCGGTGGCCAAATTCCTGGCCATCGCCTATCTCGCGATCTCCGTCCGCAGGCCCGCAGCCCTTGGCAGCCATAGCCGCCTGGTGCTTTATGAAGTGGTTGAATTTATCGGACGCTGGTCGATGATAGATGTCTTTGTGGTGGCGATCCTGACCGCCCTCGTCCAGCTTGATTTTGCCGCCGCCGTGGCGCCGGGCGCTGCTGCGGTCAGTTTTGCCTTGTCGGTTGCCTTCACCATGCTGGCAGCCCAGAGTTTTGATCCGCGCCTGATCTGGAACGCGGAAAGCGAGAATTTGAATGACCACGCCTGACCCCGCCCCGATGAAAATCTCCGCCCGGCGGCCCTCGCCCTGGCGCAATTTGTCGCTGGTCTGGCTGGTGCCGCTGGTGGCGCTGGCGGTTTCCCTCGGGGTAGCCTGGAAAGCCTATTCCGACCGCGGCGTGCTGATCACCATCAGCTTTGAAAACGCGTCCGGCATCGCCGCCAATGAAACCACTGTGCGCTACCGCGACGTGGTGATCGGCCGGGTGGAAAAAGTCGGCTTTGCCGGCGACCTGAGCAAGGTCTCCGTTCAGGCCCGCATCGACAAGGACATCGCCCCCTACCTGGATGCGGATGCCGCCTTCTGGGTGGTGCGGCCGGAAGTGTCAGCACGCGGCATTTCGGGGCTCAGCACGGTGCTGTCGGGCGTCTACATCGAAGGCAGCTGGGACCAGAACCCCGGTCTTGCGCAAACCAGTTTTGAAGGCGCCGACCGGCCGCCTCTGGCGCAGCCCGGCCGTGGCGGCCGGCGAATTACCCTGCGCACCGATGACGGACGGATGATTTCCGAAGGAGCGCCGGTGCTGTTCCGCGGCATTGAGGTCGGCCGGCTGGAAAAGCCGCGCCTGACCGTCAGCGGCGACAGCATCGTCGTCGATGCCTTCATCGACGCGCCCCACGACCGGCGCATCAATTCCGCCACCCGGTTCTGGGACAGCTCCGGCTTCTCGGTTTCGATCGGCCCCAGCGGGCTGTCGCTGGACGTTGACAGCATCGCCTCCCTGGTGGCTGGCGGGATCGAGTTCGACTCCGTTTTCGATGGTGGGCAGGCGGTTGGTCCCGGCACCGTCTTCGACATCCACGCCGACGAGGCCGCGGCCCGCCGCACTGCCTTTGCCCGCACCTTGTCCGGCGGGGTTGCCGTCTCAGTCGCCTTTGACGAGTCGGTGGCGGGTCTGGCCAGCGGCGCCGCGGTCAAGCTGCGCGGCGTCCGGGTCGGCGAGGTCAGCAGCCTCAACGCCGCCATCCAGAGCGGCAGCGACGAGACTGAGGTGCGGCTGATCGCCAAACTGCTGCTTGAGCCCGCGCTGATGGGCCTGCCGCCCGGCTCCGGCGAGGCCGAGGCCCTCGATTTCCTGGAACAGGCGGTCACAGGCGGCCTGCGTGCCCGGCTGGCCTCTGCCAGCCTGTTCAGCTCCGAGCTGATCGTCGAGCTGGTGACGCTGGAAGACGCGGCGCCCGCGCAATTTGCCCGTAACGCCGAACCGTTCCCGCAGCTGCCCAGCGCGCCCTCGAACCTGCCGGATTTCACCGCGACCGCCGAAGGCATGCTGGAACGCATCAACGCGCTGCCGGTCGAAGAGCTGATGGCGCAGGTCATTGCGACGCTGGCCAGCATCGAAAACCTGGCCTCTGCCGACAGCACCCGCCAGACCCCGGCGGCCGCCGTCGCCTTGCTGGAAGACGCCCGCGCCCTGGTGACCGACCCCGGCACCCGCGCCCTGCCCGGCGAATTGCACGCCGCGGTCGCTGACCTGCGCGCAATGCTGACAGAGCTGCAGCAGGGCAAGGCCGCGGCCAAACTGACCGCGGCCCTGGACCAGGGCAGCCAGGCCGCCGCCAGCCTTGCCGCGGCGTCGGATGAACTGCCCGCGCTGGTCGCCGATTTCCGGGCGCTGGCGGCCAAGGCGAATTCGCTGGAGGCCGAGGAACTGATCCGCTCAGCCAGCCAGCTGATGGACAGCGCCGATGCGGTAATCGGCACAGAGGGCGCCCGCGCCCTGCCCCCGGCCCTGACCGCTGCGCTGGAGGAGATGCAGGCCACGCTGGAAGACATGCGCCAGGGCGGGCTGGTCGAGAACGCCAATGCCACCATGTCCTCTGCCCGCGGCGCGGCTGACGCGGTGGCCGCCGCCGCCGAAGGCCTGCCTGCGCTGTCTGCCCGCCTGGAAGCCCTCGTGGCCCAGTCCGAGGCGCTGATCGCCTCCTACGGCGCCCGCTCCAGCTTCAACTCCGAAACGCTGGACGCGTTGCGCGAGATCAGGACTGCCGCCCGTGCGGTTTCCCAGCTGGCGCGCAAGATTGAACGCGACCCGAATTCCCTGCTGTTTGGAAAATAAGATGATTAAAGCCCTGAAATTGCTGCTCCCCATTACCCTTCTGGCGGCCTGCGCCGGGAGCAACGATCCCCGCTATCTGATTTCCTCTGCCCCCGGCGAGACCGTCGCCAACCTGCGTTCCCGCACGATCGAAGTACGGCTGGTCTCCCTGCCCGCCTACGCCGCGGCATCGGACATCGTCGCGGAGGGTGAAGGCGGCGCACTTTTTTCGCTGAACGGCGCGCAATGGGCGGATGACCCGGCCCGCGGCATGACCGCTGCCCTGGCCCGCGGGTTGAACGAGCGCACCGGCGCAGCCGCAGCCATTGAACCCTGGCCGCTGAACACCGGCCCGGATGCGCGGCTGGATGTGCGAGTGGATCAGGTCTATGCCCGCGCCGACGGCATCTTCGAGCTGTCCGGCCAGTTCGCGGTTTCCTCGCCAGAGGGCACAGTGCGGGAGCTTGTGAAGCGGTTTGATATCAACACACCCGTCACCGGGACGGGCCCGTCTGCCACCGCCGATGCGCTGGCCAATGCGCTGGCTGAACTGGCCCGGCAGGTCTCCCTGTCCCTTTAGAGCCCGCTGCCGCACAGGTTCAGGCGCTGGGGCTCCCCTAAAGGGCGGCCGCGCGCCCAGCAGGCGCCCCGTCCGGTTTCCGGACCGCGGGGGCGCCTGCCGCAAGGCTGATCAATACAGCATTGGAAATCCCGTATCAGCAGGCCGCTGTCACGATGATTTCCACCTTCAGTTCCGGCCGCGCCAGCTTGGCCTCGCCGCAGGCGCGGGCCGGGGCGTGGCCTTCGGGCACCCAGGCATCCCAGACCGCGTTCATTTCGGCAAAGTCCTCCATGTCGGCGAGCCAGACAATCGCCTGCAGGATCTGCTTCGGCGAGGACCCGGCCTTTTCCAGCAGCGCCTCGACGCGGGACAGGCAGGCGCGGGTCTGCGCGGCCACATCTGCCCCGTCACCAACCTGGCCGCACAAATAGGCTACGCCGTTGTTCTTCACGATCTTGCTCATGCGGGTGCCGGTGTCGATCCGTTCGATCATTATTTTCTCCTATTCAGCGGCATTGGCGGATGGGTCTTCCATCGCAGCCAGTTCACCCAGTGTCACGGGTTTTATCGGCGGCCGGATCCGGTAATAGCCGGTTTCATCCGGCGTCTGCCCGTTGGCCTCGGCCAGCAGTGCGGTTACCGTCAGCCCGCAATAGCGGCCCTGGCACGGCCCCATCCCGGCGCGGCCGAAGGCCTTGGCCTGGTTCGGCCCCAGGCAGCCAAGCTTGGCATAGCTGCGGATATCGCCCGCAGTGACTTCCTCGCAGCGGCAGACAATGGTGCTGTCCGCAGGCCGCAAGGCGCCTGCATAGGGCGGGTAGGCCGCATCCAAAAACGGCCGGACTGCGGTTTCCCGGCTGCGCTGGCTGAACAGCGGGGCAGCCCGGCGGTCGCGCTCCTGCACGGTGATCCGGCCCAGCTCTTCCACCGCTTTCAGCGCGGCGATCCGCCCGGCACATTCGGCGGCCATGGCGCCGCCGATGCCGGCACCGTCACCGGCAATCAGGACGCCGTCTTTGCCGGTCTCGCCCCAGGTACCGGTTTCCGGCACAAAGCACTGCTGCGCTTCGGACCAGGCATGCGGCACCCCGATGGAACGCGCGGCCTGGGTGTTCGGCACCACCCCGTGATGCAGCAGGACGGTATCGCACGCGATTCTGTGCTCCTGCCCCTTGCTGCGGAAGGACACGGCTTCGGCCCGGGTGCTGCCCGTTACCGCAATGCTTGCCGCACCGGTATAGCGCGGCACGCCGGCTCGTTTGATCTCCGCCAGCATTTTCAGGCCCTTGGCCAGATAGCGCCAGCCGCGCAGCGCACCCGGCAGGTGGCGGGCGGATGCCATTAGGCTGGCCGCGGTCTGGGTCTCTACCAGGGCCAGCGGCGGCGTGCCGGCACGCACCATCTGCGCTGCAATCAGATAGAGCAGCGGCCCGCTGCCGGTCAGCACGGCGCGGCGCGGCAGGACGCCGGATTGCTTCAGGAGAATCTGTGCGGCGCCTGCGGTCATCACGCCCGGCAGGGTCCAGCCGGAGACGGGCATCGGGCGTTCCAGCGCGCCGGTAGCCAGGATTATCCGTTCCGCCTCCACCTGCCCCGCCCGGCCATGCCGGGTGAAGGAAATGCGAAAACCGTCCTCGATGGCCCAGACAACAGCGCCAGACAAATGGCTGACACCCGATTGGCCCAGACCCGCAGTCAGGGTTGCGCCGTGCAGATACTCCTGCCCCAGAATGGCACCGCGCGGTCCGGCCGCGCGGTCCACGTCGCGGTAGATCTGCCCGCCGGGGCGGTTCTGCTCATCCAGAAGGGTGACGCTCAGGCCCGTTTGCGCGGCCTCGGCTGCGGCGGCCATGCCAGCCGGGCCGGCGCCAATGATCGCCAAGTCATACTGTTGCATTGCCAGCCTCCGCTTCATGCGGGCGGGCAATCCGCATGCCCTCTTCCACTTCCAGCATACAGGCCTGCTGCACACGGCCGCCGGTCTCCACCAGGCATTCGAAACAGGCGCCCATCATGCAGAACGGCGCCCGCGGCGCGCCGAAGACCGGCGTATGGCGGAACACCTGCACGCCAGCGGCCAGCAGCGCGGCAGCCAGGTTGGCGCCTGCGGGCAGCTCAAGCGGCTGCCCGTCGAACCAGACCCGCACCCGGGGCGCGTCGCCTGCCAGCTCAAGAAACGGGGAATCGGTCTTCACTGAACACCTCCAGATCAGGGGCGGCCGCAGTGCCTTCGAGCCAGTCGGGCAGGAACAGCGCATGGGCCGCGGCCAGGGTGATGCCGCTGTGGCAGGTGACAAGGTAGGCGCCCGGCAGTTCGGGGCTTTCCTGATAGATCGGCAGCCCGTCGGGCGACAGGATGCGCAAGGCGCCCCAGCTGCGCACCAGCTGCGCGCGGGCCAGCGCCGGATAGGCCGCGATCGCCTCGGCGGCCAAACCGGACAGGCCTGGCTGCGTCACCCCGTCATCCAGCCCGACCTCTTCGTTGGTGGCGCCGATCTGGATGCCGCCTTCGTCCACCTGGCGGGCAATCAGCGAGGGGCGGTTGATCATCTTCGGCAGCTTCTCGGTGATCAGCACCTGGCCGCGCTGCGGCCGCACCGGCGCCTTGAAGCCCAGCTTGGGGCCAAGCTCCATCGCGCCAAGGCCTGCCGAGAGCACAACCTTTCCGGCCGTGACAGTGGTGCCATCGCTGCAATGGACCTTGAATGCATCCGGCTTAGCGACCGACGTCACGGTCTTGCCGTTCAGAACCGTGCCGCCCAGCCGCCGGACGTCCTCTGCCAGTGACACCAGCAGCCGCAGCGGGTTTGCGTGGCCGTCCTGGTGATGCAGGATCGCGCCTGCCACCTTGGGGCCGATATGCGGCTCCTCGCGGCTGAGCGCGTTGCGGCCCAGCACCTCGTAGGGGTAGTTGCCGCCCAGCTTGTCCTTCAGCGTGTCATATTGCGCAACGGTCGCGTAAAGCGTTTCCTCGGAGAAATGCAGGTCATAGCCGCCGTTCTGCTGCAGCCCGACAGAGCGGCCGGTGCCGTCTTCCAGTTCGGCAGCAAATCCTGCCCAGGCGGCGGCGGACTGCTGGCTCCAGCTGGCATAGCGCGGCTGCTTCATGCCCTTGGACTGGACCCAGACCAGGCCGAAGTTGCCGCGGCTGGCCCGGAAGGCGCCGTCATCGCCATCCAGCACCGTGACGCTCTTGCCGCGCCTCAGCAGCCCCCAGGCCACCGACAGGCCGACAACGCCGCCGCCGATCACTGCATAATCTGCTTCCATCCTGCCGATTCTCCGGGGATTGCTTTGTGTGCGGGGCGGCGCGCGGCCGCCCCGGTCCTTGATACGGGGTTACTTGCCGATCTGGTCAAGAATGCCCTGACCCCAGTCGGCGCCAACGTCTTCCAGAACCACCGGCCAGACGTCCTCGCGCACCTTGGCGGCCATCGCGGCCAGTTCGTCGTCGCTGAGGTCCACTACTTTGGCACCCAGCTCATCGGCCAGACGCTGCTCCCATTTGCCCTGGTCCTCTTCGGCGACAGTCCAGCGCTGCGCTTCAAACTCCGCCGCGGCGGCTTTCAGCGCTTCCTGATCTTCTGCGTCCAGCTCAGCCAGCGAGCCGTTGGAGATGATCATGTACCAGACCTCAAAGTGGGTGTTGGCGGGCACATAAGCCTTGGTCACGTCGCGGAACGAGGCATAGTAGCCTTCGGCACCAGAGCCGATCACGCCGTCAACCACGCCGGTCTGGATCGCGGTAAAGGCCTCGGAGAACGGGATCGGCGACGGGATGTAGCCCAGGGCCTCGCCGGTCAGCTGGAAGCTCTTGATGCCGGGCACCCGCACCTTGATGCCGTTGGACTGCGACGGGTCGCCCGGGTTGACCGCGTCGGTGTTCAGCGCAATGCCGCCGAAATAAACCGGGTAGGCCGCCAGCATGGTGATGTCCTGCTTGGCATAAAGCTCTGCCATCACGTTGCGCACCGCGCCGCCGGGGCCGTAGATCTTGCGTGCCTCATCCCAGTTGTTGGCCAGATAGGGGAACGAGCTGATCTGCATCCGGCGGTCCGCCGCGGCGGCTGCGGGCTGGGTCGCCATGTCGATGGCGCCGACGCTGATGCGTTCCTGAACGGTGGTGTAATCGCCGAGCGCTGAGGCCGGGAAGATGTTGATCGACACGTCGCCGCCGGTAGCCTCATCCACCTGGGCTGCAAAGGCGCGCAGCTCCTTGTCGATGGTGGTGTCCTGGGGGCGCACGTGGCTCATCTTCAGGTCCGCGGCCGAGGCGAGGCCCGCCAGCGACATCAGGGCAGCAGCAGCGGTGCCGGTCAGAAAGTGTTTCATGGGTAGTCTCCTCCGTAGGGTGTCTGGTGTTTGTCAGGGGTGGGGTCAGTAGCCGAAGAAACGCGGCAGAAAGAGCGACAGGTCGGGCCACAGCGAGGTCAGGAAGACCACCGGCACGTAGCCCGTCAGGATCAGGATCATTGCGGGCGGGATCACCTTGGTGACCTTCACATTGCCGATCCGCGCGCCGAGGTAGAGGATCGAGGCATAGGGCGGGGTGACGCCGCCCATCGCGGTGTTGACGCCCATGATCGCGGCAAACTGCACCGGGGTGACACCGATCGCCTGCATCAGCGGCAGCAGCAGCGGCGCGATCAGGATGATGGCGGTGACGTCGTTCACGACCATGCCGACCAGGAACAGCAGGATATTGATGAAGATCAGCAGCAGCACCTTGTTCTCGGTAACCTCGAAGATCGCGCTGACCATTTTCTGCGGGATCGCCTCGTAGACGAACATCTGGCTCAGGATCATCGAGAACAGGATCATCACCATGATCGCGCCCACGGCGGTCGCGGCCTCCTTGCCGGCCTCCAGGAAGCTGTCCCATTTCAGGCCCTTGTAGATGAAGAACCCGACCGGCAGCGCATAGATCACCGACAGCGCGGCGGCTTCGGTCGGGGTCATGATGCCGCCGTAAATGCCACCCAGGATGATCACCGGCATCAGGAGCGCCGGGGTCGCGTTGAAACCCTTCTTCGCCACATCGCCTGCCAGCTCCGAGAAGCTCGGCGCGTCATCCAGCACCAGGTCGAACTTGCGGCTCATCCACAGGTTCATGGCCGAAAAGTTGAACATGATCAGCAGGCCCGGCCCCAGGGTCGCCAGGAAGCAGGCGAGGATCGAGGTATCGGTCACCCAGCCATAGACGATCATGGTGACAGACGGCGGGATCAGCAGCCCCAGGATGGAGGAGTTGGCAATCAGCGCCGTTGCGTATTCCCGCGGGTAGCCGCGCTTTTCCATCTCGGGGATCAGCAGCGGGCCGATGGCGGCGATGCCGGTCAGTCCGGAGCCGGAGATCGCGCCGATGATGGCGCAGCTGACCGCGGCCACAACGCCCAGGCCGCCGCGGACATGGCCGATGAAGGCGTTGACGAAGTTCAAAAGCGAGGCAGCAATGCCGCTGGCCGACATGATGGTGCCAGCCAGCACGAACAGCGGAATGGCCAGCAGCACCGGGTTGCCCAGCTGCTGGGAACCCCACAGCATCATGCCTTTCATGGTCACATCGCCCAGGAAATACATGATCATCAGGGCGGCCCCGAAGCAGTAGGGCAGCGGCACGCCAAGGGTCAGGGTCAGCACCAGGACGGCGATGGCAAGAAGGGCGATCTCGATCATTTTGCGGCTCCGGCGCGCAGGGAATTGATATGGCGCAGCAGGTGCACCGCGGTGTAGAGCATCATCAGCGCCAGTCCGGCCGCCAGAGCCACTTCGGAATAGAACGTCGGCAGGTAGAGCGTCGGGCTCTCTTTCCAGACCCGCCAGGCGTACTGGGTGTACTCCCAGGCCCAGCTCAGCAGCCACAGGCCGACGGCCAGGCTGATGATTTCACCGATGATCGCCAGCACGGTGTGGCCGCGCTCTGTCTTGATGGCGATTTCCAGCACGTTGGCGCGGATGTGGGTGTCCTCGCGCGAGGCGTTCACGGCGCCAAGGATGTAGAGCCAGATGGTCGGGTAGAGCATGGTCTCCTCCAGCCCCATCACCGGGATCTGCAGCAGATAGCGTGTGACCACCTGGACGAACTGGCCCAGGGCCACCAGGCAGATCAGCCCTGTCAGCAGATATTTTGAGAATTTGTCCATCTGTCCTCCTTCCGGCGTCCCCTCGCCGGGTTTGGTGGATTTGGCTGGACAAGCCCCATAAGATCAATTTCAAAATATCTGTGACTCCATAAACTGAATTGATGCCCCTGACATGAACTTCTCAATCCGCCAAATCTTCACCTTCCGAGAGGTCATGCGCAGCGGCTCCATTTCCCAGGCCGCGCGCACTGTCGGGCGCACCCAGCCGGCGGTCAGCACGATGATCTCGACACTGGAAGGCGAACTGGGCTTCAGCCTGTTCGTCCGTGAGCAGGGCAAACTCATCCCAACCCCGGAGGCCCGGTTCTTTCTCGAGGAGTGCGAAACCGTGCTGGAGCGCATCGAGCGGATCGAGCGCACGGTGAGCAAGATCCGCAGCCACGAGGCCGGCAAGCTGCGTGTCGCCTGCCACCCGGCGGCGTCCGGGCTGTTCATGCCGCGGATTCTAACGGATTTTCTGCAAGGCAAGGATGAGCTTGAGGTCTCTCTCATCATGCGGTCCTCGGACGTGATCGAGGACTTGATTGCCTCGCAGCAATTCGACATCGGCTTTGCTGAAACCCCGGCTCCGCGCCCCTCCGTCCGGCAGATGGATTTCGATCTCGAATGCGTCTGCGTGGTCCCGGCCAGCGACCCGCTTGCGCAGGCCGCGGAAATCACACCGCAGGATCTGGACGGCAAGCCGATGGCGGTGCTGTTCGAAAAGCACCCCCTGACAGTCCAGACAGAGGCCGCTTTTCACAGAAGCGGCTGCGGGTTCCACAAGCGGCTGGAGCTGCGCACCTGGGCACCCGGCCTGCAATTCGTTGCTGCGGGCATGTGCTACATGATTTGCGACATGATCACCGCCTACAGCAGTCTTCAGCAGCGCCAGACCAAAACTGAACTGGCGATTCGCCGGTTCCGTCCGCGAATCGGGACGGGCGTATCGATTCTGACCCCGGGCTACGCAACGCAGTCGCTGACCTCCAAGGCGTTCACGGCGCAGCTGTGCAGCTCCATCGAAAACATGCAGGCGGAAATGGAAACCTGCCTCGGCCAGCAGGCCGGGGTTCCCCTAGTGCCGCCGCATTAGCACCCTCGCCCAGTGCAAAAGAATTGGACGGAGCGCTCATTTTCTGTGCACGGCGAGCTTTCCTCCCGGCCGCGCCTGCCTGCCGGGCTTTACAGGTTTTGCTAGCACAGATCATGCTCTGCCGTATGCCAGACGCCCTGTCCATAATCGTCGTCGAACCCGACCGTGAGCGTGCGTTCATGATCGTGGACGGGCTGCGCAGTGCCGGGGACTTCGACATTCAGGTCATCTCCGAGCCTTCGGGCCTTGCCCGCCAGATACAGGTGCGCGACCCGGACGTCGTCCTGATCGACATCGCCAACCCCTCCCGCGACGTGCTGGAGGAACTGACGCTGGCATCCGGACCCAAGGAACGGCCGGTGGCGATGTTCGCCGACCGCAGCGGGGCCGGGCTGTCCGCTGCCGCTGTGGAGGCGGG
Organism: Leisingera sp. McT4-56; assembly: GCF_020514995.1. Taxonomy (NCBI): domain Bacteria; kingdom Pseudomonadati; phylum Pseudomonadota; class Alphaproteobacteria; order Rhodobacterales; family Roseobacteraceae; genus Leisingera; species Leisingera sp. McT4-56. Next base: position 54,148 of record NZ_JAJALF010000027.1, read on the forward strand.
TGTCTCGGCCTATGTGGTCGACGGGCTGCAGCCGGCCCGGCTGAAACCGGTTCTGGACGCCGCCATTGCCCGGTTCCGGCTGTTTCAGCGCATGCGCACGGAGCTCGCCGAAGCCAAACGCGCCCTGGAAGAGCGCAAGGTCATCGACCGTGCCAAGGGGATGGTCATGAAAGCCCGGGGCATTGGCGAGGACGAAGCCTACGCGCTGCTGCGCAAAGCCGCGATGGATCAGAACAAGCGCGTCGCCGAGGTTGCGCAGGCGCTGGTCACCGCTGCGGGGCTGCTGGCATGAGCATGACACGCATTCCTGCCGGCTATCTCCCGCTGACAGATGCGGCGCCGCTGATTGCCGCCCAGGAAATGGGCTTTGCCGCCGAGGAGCGGCTGACGCTGGATCTGCACCGCGCGCCCTCCTGGTCGTCGCTGCGGGACATGCTGGCCTTTGGTAAGGTCGACGCTGCACAGATGCTTGCACCGGTTCCGGTTGCCGCGGCGCTTGGCCTGGGCGGCGCCAGTGCGCCGTTTTCAGTTCTGTCCGTGCTCTCCGTCAATGGAACCGTCATTGGTGTCAGTAACAGCCTGTCTCGCAAAATGGCGGAAGCGGGGCACAGGTTTTCCTTTGATGATGCCGTGACAGCGGGCAAGGCCCTGATCGCCGCAGCCGGCCCGGACCTGCGGATCGGCGTCCCGTTTCCCTTCTCCATGCATACCGAACTGCTGACATACTGGCTGCGCGGGCTGGGGCCGGAAACGCCCCGGGGCATCAGCATCCTGACGGTGCCGCCGCCGCGGATGGCAGAGGCGATCAAACGCGGTGAAATCGACGCCTTCTGCGTCGGAGAGCCTTGGGGGTCGATTGCCGTCGAGCAAGGCTCAGGCACGCTTCTGCTTCCCGGCAGGGCGATCTGGTCCTTTGCACCTGAAAAGGTGCTGGCCGTCCGCAGCGGCTGGGCAGAAACAGAACCCGGCCTGTCCGGCCGCCTGATCCGGGCACTGTGGCGCGCTGGGCGCTGGCTGGCCGACCCCGCCTCCCGCGGGCTGGCAGCGGAAATCCTGTCGTCCCGGCGGTATCTCGATCTGCCCGCCGAAATCATCGAACGCGCGCTTTCCGGGAAGTTCACGGTTTCCGCTCAGGGCCTGCAGCGGGACGCGCTCGACTTCATCGGGTTTCACAACGGCGCGGCAGGCTTCCCCTGGCGCAGCCAGGCCCAATGGATCGCCCTGCAGCTTGCCGAGCGGAACGGCCTGGACCGCCAAGCGGCGCTGGAAACTGCCGGGTCCGTCTTCCGCAGCGACCTTTACCGTGCCGCCCTGCGGGGAACCGGGGCGAAGCTGCCGGGCGCCTCTTCGAAACTGGAAGGTGCGATCACCGCCGGCCTGCAGGCCGCAGGGGAATCGGAAACTGTCAGCTTGCTGCAGAACCGGTTTTTTGATGGCCGCGTTTTTGATCCCCTGGCCGCGGACTGATGAAAAATCAGGCAGCTTTCCGCGCCGCAACGCTGCAATGCAGAATTTTTTGCTGCACCCGCAAAGAAACCGTTGGTGCGGGACGGGCCTTCCGGCAGTCTGGGATCAGACAGGCAACGGAGCCTGACTGAGAGTTTTCCCGAAGACCGGGTTTTACTGAGCAAAGCCGCTCGACCCACCGCCACTCCTCCCGGCGGTGCGTGTCAGCGGCTTTTTTCTGTTCCGGCGCCCGCCGCCGGACACAGCTAGGAAAAGGAACCAACCCGATGAAACAACTGATGATGGCTCTTGCGGCCTCAACTGCCCTGACCGGACCGGCACTGGCGGCCACCCTGGAGCTGGAAAAGGATGTGCTGACCTTCGGCTTCATCAAGCTGACGGACATGGCACCGCTGGCGGTGGCTTATGAGCAGGGATTCTTCGATGACGAGGGGCTGTTCGTCACCCTGGAAGCCCAGGCCAACTGGAAAGTTCTGCTGGATGGGGTGATCGACGGCACCCTGGATGGCGCCCACATGCTGGCAGGCCAGCCGCTGGCCGCAACCATCGGCTATGGCACCGAGGCGCATATCGTCACCCCGTTTTCCATGGACCTGAACGGCAACGGCATCACGCTTTCGAACGAAGTATGGGAGATGATGAAGCCGAACCTGCCCACAGACGCAGACGGCAAGATCGCCCATCCGATCTCCGCCTCCCATCTGAAGCCGGTGATCGAGGACTTCAACGCCAAGGGCAAGCCCTTCAACATGGGCATGGTGTTCCCGGTCTCCACCCACAACTATGAACTGCGCTACTGGCTGGCGGCCGGCGGCATCAGCCCCGGCTACTACTCGCCCGAAAACGTGACCGGGCAGATCGGCGCCGAGGCGTTCCTGTCGGTGACTCCGCCGCCGCAGATGCCCGCAACGCTGGAAGCCGGCACGATCTCCGGCTACTGCGTGGGGGAGCCGTGGAACCAGCAGGCGGTGTTCAAGGGCATCGGCGTTCCGGTCATCACCGATTACGAGCTGTGGAAGAACAACCCGGAAAAGGTCTTCGGCATCACTGCTGAATTCGCCGAGGAAAACCCGAACACCACGCTGGCAGTAGTCAAGGCGCTGATCCGCGCCGCCATGTGGCTGGATGAAAACGATAACGCCAACCGCCCCGAAGCGGTCGAGATCCTGTCGCGCCCCGATTACGTCGGCGCCGACTATGACGTGATCGCCAACTCGATGACCGGCACCTTCGAGTATGAGAAAGGCGACACGCGCGACGTCCCGGATTTCAACGTGTTCTTCCGCTACAACGCCACCTACCCGTTTTATTCGGATGCGGTCTGGTATCTCACACAGATGCGCCGCTGGGGGCAGATAGCCGAGCCCAAGCCGGACAGCTGGTATGACGAGGTCGCCCGCTCGGTCTACAAGCCTGAAATCTACCTGGAAGCCGCACAGATGCTGGTGGATGAGGGCCTCGCCAACCCCGGCGACTTCCCCTGGGACAGCGACGGCTACAAGGTCCCGACGCCCGCAGAGGATATCATCGACGCCATTCCCTTCGATGGCAAAGCGCCCAACGCCTATATCGACAGCCTGCCGATCGGCCTGAAATCCGGCCAGACAGTTGTCGGCAGCACCGTGCAGGGCTGACCCCGGACG